>NZ_JAMYPW010000027.1:0-78638 GCF_040320565.1 Mesorhizobium sp. M0664 | reverse complement strand
CTCAAAGGCCGGACATATGGACGCAAGCGATCGAAAACGACGCAAAACAACCGTTGCAGGCAGGGCGCCGTCCACATATGGATCCCAGGGTCTCCGCGACGTCGCTTCGCTCCTGCTCCCGCCCTGGGATGACGAAGCTTGGTGGGTATCAGCCAATCTCAAAAGATTGCGATAGTTCAAGCCCCGCAGCGGAACCATTGGCAGGCCCCTCAAGCCGCCTCGGCCAAACACTTCGCACATGTCCCACGAAACTCGATCACCGCCTTCTTGGCGGCGAAGCCGGTCGAGCGTACCCATTCGTCGAGCCGGTGGCCGACATCATGGTCGGAGAACTCGGTCACCTGGCCGCAGGTGTCGCAGATAGCAAACGCCGTCATCGAATGGCTGTGGTCGTGCGGCTCGGCACAGGCGACGAAGGAATTGAGGCTTTCGAGTCTGTGCACGAAGCCGGACTTCACCAGCGTGTCGAGCGCCCGGTAGACCTGCAGCGGCGCGCGAAAACCGCGCTCGCGCAATTGGTCGAGCAACGTATAGGCGCTGAGCGGGCCGCTGGCGGCCTCGAGTTTCTCGAGCACGCAAAGCTGGTTCTTCGTCAGTACATCCCTTGCCGCCATGATCCCGTTCCAAGCCGCTCCGTGCCGATCGCTGCCATTAGGCATACAAACCGGCCTCTGCCACTGAGATAGCGACGAACTGCCTTTTTTGCTACTGTTTGTATTCGCAGCCGGTGGTCGGCTGGCCGGCGACGCCATATTCAAAATACTGACAAAATCCTCGGCCAGGCTGGCCGTGCTTGGAAATTCGATCGGGCTTGGGGAAGCAATCATGATCAAAGTGACGCGGCGGACGCTGCTTGCCGGCACGTCCGCGCTGGCCGCTGCCGGCCTGGTACCGTTTCGGGCATTCGCAGCGGCGCGCACCTACCATGCGCTGCTTGTTGCCTGCACCGATTACCCGAACCTGCCGAAGAAAAACTGGCTGATCGGACCGAAAAACGATGCCGGCCTGGTGCGCGATTACCTCCTGGGGAACACGCCCGCGCCGGTAAAATTCCTGGCCGAAAACATCACGCTGCTCGCCAAGGATGTCGAAGGCGCCAACGGACCGCCGACACATGCGGCGATCAAGGCGGCGTTGGCCGATCTTGCCGCCAAGGTCCAGCGCGACGATTTCGTCTACCTGCATTTGTCCGGTCACGGCGCGCAGCAGCCGGCAGCGAACAAGGGCGACGAGACGGACGGCCTCGACGAGATTTTCTTGCCGTCCGACATCGACAAATGGGTCAACCGCGAAAAGGGCGTGCCCAATGCGCTGGTCGACAACGAGATCGGCACCGCGCTCGACGTTATCCGCGACAAGGGCGCCTTTGTCTGGGCCGTGTTCGACTGCTGCCATTCCGGCACGGCGACGCGCGCCGCCGAGGTCGACGACGAGCTGGAACGCAAGGTCGAGTTCGCCGATCTGGTCGGCGGCGACGACGCTGCCAGGGCGGCTGCGGTGAGAGCCTATGACGAGATTGCGTCGGCCGCGCCGCGCGGCTTTGACGACGACGGGCAGCGCAAGCCGGCCTTCAAGCTGACGCCGACCGGCGCCGAGCCGACCACCAAGGGCAAATTGGTCGCCTTCTACGCGGCGCAGACGGTGGAGACGACGCCCGAGATGCCGCTGCCCAAGGGCACGGCCGATGCACCGCGTTTCGGCCTGTTCACCTTCACCATCCTGTCGAAACTGGCCGAGAACCCCAACATCACCTATCGCCAGCTCGGCCAGGCCGTGCTGCAGCAATATTCGGCGGACGGCCGCACCCGGCCGACGCCGCTGTTCGAAGGGGAACTCGACGCACGCGTCTTCGGCACCGACAAGACAGACGCGGTCATGCAATGGCCGATCGTCATCGAGAACGACAAAGCCACGATCAGCGCCGGGTTGCTGCAACGCCTCACCCCCGGCAGCAGGCTCGCAATATTGCCGTCGGCGCTGTCGCCGCTGTCCGAGGCGCTTGGCTATCTCCAGGTTCAGTCGGCGAAAAACCTGGAAAGCCGGGTCAAGCCGGTCGAGTTCGGCGGCAAGCCGGCGCTCAAGCTGGCCGATATCCCCGCCAATGCCTATGCACGGCTGGCCGAGCTCGCCGTCGACTACAAGCTCGTGGTCGCGCGGCCGGCTGCGGCCAAAGGCCTCGAGAAAGAGGCCGCGCTGGCGAACTCGGTTCTCGACGAACTGGCGGCCAGGAAGAGCTCAGGGTTTCACATCGCGCTGGTCGAGCCGGGCAAGAGCGCAGATCTGCGTCTCGCAGTGCTGCGCGAGAACGCCATTGCCGGCGCCGCAGAAGATGCCACCGACGCGCCGGCGCTGTGGTTCCTGCCGGCTTCGGGCGACATGACGCTCAAGGGCGGCAGCAAGCCGCCGTTGATCGTCATTCATCCGGACGGCCGCGAAAAGTTGATCGAGGCCGCCGCAGGGAATCTGACGAAAATCTTCCGCGCCATTGGCCTGTCGAGGCTGGCCGCCGCCTCCGATTATCGGCCGGAAGAGGTCAGCGTCGAGTTCCGGATCAAGCGTTTTGACAGCGACACGCTGCAGCCGATCGAAGCGTCGACTGTGCCGCGTGTTTCGCCCGACGATCAGGTCCACGTACTGGCCAGGAACGGTTCGACCAACCTGGTCGACATCAACGTGCTCTACGTCGGCTCCGACTATTCCATCCAGCATTTTCTTGCCGAGCGCCTGACCGAAGGCGCCGTGCTCGAGGAAGGCCTGTTCAAATTCACCGACACCGGCTTCGGCATGGAGCGGATGATCGCCGTCTTGACCGAAGCACCGCCGCAGAGCGAGAAGCAGGATCTGAGCTTCCTGGCGCAAGAGGGCGTTGTCTCGGTAACGCGCGGACTGGGACAGCCAAGCTTCGCCGACATGCTGGCCGATATCGGCATGGCGCCGGCGACACGGTCGGCCATGCGGCTGACCGACGACAAGGGGTCGAAGGGCGCCGTGATGATTTTTCCGATGGAGACCGTGCCGCGCGCCTGAGGCGCGGTCAGGTGCCCGGCCGGGCCTCTTGCCTAATCGGCTGATAATGAACATTCTTCGACCACCGCTGTCGGCGGCCGAACGGAACGGGTGAGGGCGTTCGTGAACAGGATCGTATTTTCGTGGCGCGCAACAACCGCCGGCCTTGTCGCCGAGCTGTTGCTGGCCGCCAATGCTTCGGCGGACGAGGCTTGCGGCCTCTGCGCCAAGGAGGTCGTCATCAATTCCGAACTGGCGAGCTGCTTTCTCGACCAGTACGACCGGATCGCCAAAACCGGCAACACCGCCGTTGTCGTCGATCTCAGCAGCTGCGCCTCGCGCGGCGTGGTCGAGCCGTTGCCGTCGCCGGGCAAGGCGCAGGTGGAGCCTGACCTGCAGTTCATCGTTTCGCGCACGCAGCTGGATTGCCTGAAGAAGAAGCTGGAGACCCCGGGCATCGTGCTCGACCCGTCCGCCACCATAGAATTGGACAGCTGCGGATGACGAAAGCGGGGGGCAACGCAACGCAGCAGGCAGTGACGGCGCCGGTACCGCAAAAGAAGCCGGTGTCGCTGCCGGAAACCGTCGAAGGCCTGCCGTGGGTGAGCAATCACGAGGTCAAGAAGGAGGCGAACCCATTCACCGATCGCGACTGGCGCATGCTCGTCTATGCCTGGTCCGGATTGCTGGTGCGCCTGGCGATCATCTTCACCTTGATCTTTTCGGTCTACCAGTTCCTGGCGAACCAGGAGCAGAAGCGCGTCGAGCAGACGATGTCGCTGGTCGAGCTCTGGGAAAGCAAGGATTACCAGCAGGCGCAACGGGCCCTCAAGCAACGCCTGGCGGCGCTCAACGCCAAATACGGCAATCTGCTCAGTGCCAATCCGACGCCGACCGAGGAACAGGTGTTCAGACAGCGCATCGGCATCGAAGCGATGAGCGCTACCGGCGGCGACATGCCGCTTGCCGACTTCAGCGACAATTTCGACCGCGTCGTCTATTTCCTCAACCGCCTTTCCTTCTGCGTCGAAGGCAGGCTGTGCTCGCGCGACGTCGCCGACTCCTATTTCCGCGACTATGCCGCTTCCTTCTGGAGCTATTTTGCCGGCTATATCGATAAGGAGCGCAAGGCCGGTTCACCGACTTTCGCCCAGCCGATCGAGAACTATGTGCGCCAGGCGCCACCCTCGGCCCAGTCCAGATAATTCCCGAAAATGCGAAAGCCGGCGACGGAAATGCTCCGCCGCCGGCCGGTTTTCCGCGACGATCGCGGCGGAAACTCTGCAGGCCTATTTGTACAGGCTGTTGATCCACTGGACGTTGATGGCGTTCAGACGCACGGCGGTATTGGCATCCGGGCTCTCGGCCACGTTCACGCCGGTGATGACGCGCTGCTTGGAGCCATTGTCATAGGCATAGACCGAGCTGCCGCTCGACCCGGGATAGGTGTCGCAGTCGTACTGGAAATACTCGGTGGCGATGTTTTCGGCGTGCACTTCGCAGGTCGCCTTCCACATCGTGCCCATCGGCTTGTCGCCGGGATAGCCGATGATGTTGGCGGTGAAATCGCCGAGGTCGTCATAATTGGCATAGCCGAGCCAGCCGAGGTTGGTGCCGACATCCTGCTTCAGGGTGACGATGCCGAGATCCCACGGCACGACCGAGCCGTAAAAGCCCTGGTAATTGTCGATGAAGCCCTGGATGACATAAGCGCTTTCATAGGTGAAGGCGCCGAACGGCGCGTCGTCGGCAGTCTTGCCGTTGAGAGCCGGCACGAACAGGATATCGTCGAGCCAGGCCTTGTCCTCGTGGCTGTAGAGGCAGTGCGCCGCGGTGAGCACCGTGCGCGGGCCGATCAGCGTCGCCGAGCAGCTGCCATAGCTGCCGCTCTTCGATTTGCCTTCGAGATAGCCGATCGCGGTGAACGGGTAGGTTTTGGTATTCTTGATCTGCTCGCGGTCGTCCGTGCCGAACACCTGACGGCCAGCCTCTTCGCCTCCGCTCAGTCCGGAATTGTCGGACTTCTGCCCGTCGGCGGGCGCGTTCATGTCCTTGATGACAAGGTCCTTCAGCGTCTCGTTCGGGTCAATCTTGATGTCCTTGCCATCGGCGGAGCGGCCGACGATGCCATAGGATTTGACGGCCGTTGCTTCGTCGGTGAGCGGCGCGGCGCGGTTGGCCTCGTCGTCGGTCAGTTTCGGCGGGGCGATTGGTTTCGCCCGGCCGGGCTTGTAATCGCCCGATGTTACATCCCGCATGCTTTCGCCGTTGCCGGCATTGGCGGAACCTGGATCGGCAGCCAAGGCAGGAACCGCCCACATTGCGGTGGAAAGCAACGCGGACGCAATAATGCTATGTGTCAGTTTTGTCATGGTGAGACTCTCCCAAAAGTCAGCAAGGACTGGATCAAGATACAGAAATATTGTCGAGATCGTGGTGGCGCAAAAAAATGAAATTGGTTACCGGTGCCTTTACCGGGCCATTATTCAGTGCAGCCAGTTTAGGTCCCCGCCAAAAATGCCTGCAACGGTATACTGCCTAAAATAATCCAACATTGGCAACGACAAATTGCTTCCACATAGCCCGTGGGGGGCTATAGGATTTTGGGCGGGTCGGCTCGACAGCACGACTAGCAGAAATGGTGCTCGGCTTTGTGACGGATCGTGCTTCGCCGTGGAGCATGATCTCACCGGCCGGTTCCATTTCAGTGGACCATGCGTCGGCGACTGACCTGTCGGGAACATCGTCTCAGGGGGTTCGAGGTGAAGATCATCCATAGGTTCAGACCGATTGCCGCCGCCGCGCTGCTCGGCATCGCGGCGGCCTTGCCGGCCGTCAAATCCGTTCATGCCACGGACGCGGCCGCTCGGCCGGAGGCGGCGATCTCGCCGATGAAACGCGTGGCCGAGGCCAGGGCCAAGGCCAGGGCGGAGAACCCCGACGGCGCCGATCGCGTCTACGGCGGCAAAGAGGCCGAGAAGGGCGCTTACCCGTTCCAGGTGGCATTGCTGACCACCGGCAAACTGGACAAAAGCCCGGCCTCGCAGGCGAATGCGCAGTTCTGCGGCGGCAGCCTGATCGCGCCGCAATGGGTGCTGACGGCGGCGCACTGCCTCAATGACGACGGCGAGCCGATTTCGCCTGATGTGGTCACCGTGCTCACCGGCGCCACCGATCTGAGCGAGGGCAAGCGCTACAAGGCGGTGGAGATCATCGTCAACGAGGGCTACAGCGAGCAGACGCTGGACAACGATCTCGGCTTGATCCGGCTGGCCGCGCCGGCCGATGCCCCGACCATCAAAATTGCCCGTGAGCCGACACCAGACGCCGGCAAGACGACGGTCACCGGCTGGGGCAAGATGCAGGACGGAACGTTTCCCACCGCACTGATGGTCGCCGACCTGGACCTCCAGCCGAACGCAACCTGCAACAGCGGCATCAAGGCGATTTATGCGCATGATTTGAAGGCAGCGCTCGGCGAACTCGCCCGCCGCATGCGTTATTCGGAAAGGGGCATCGAGGCGGCCGCCAACGCGATTGCGGCCGATATGGCCGATCCGCTGACCGGCAACATGATCTGCGCTGGCACGGCCAGCGGCGAGCGCGACGCCTGCAATGGCGACAGCGGCGGACCGCTGTTCGTGACCGGCGCCGATGGTCCGGTGCAGGTCGGTGTCGTCAGCTGGGGCGAAGGTCCGGCCGACGGCGGTACCGCCTGCGGCCACAAGAACGCCTACGGCATCTACACGCGGCTGGCCAATTACACCGGCTGGATCGAGGAGAAGATGAAGACGGCGGCGCCCGCAGCGCCCAAAGCCCTCGGCACGGCGCAGAAGCCCGCCACGCCCTGACCGGTGTCATTGCTGAACCAATGAACAGCGGGAGCAGTCCCTCTGTTTCTGTCCCAAAACCCGGTTCTGTCCCAAAAACCTGGGGTCGGGACTAGAACCAGCGATCGCGGCGCTGATCTGTGGCGGCCAGGGTGAGGCCGAGTAGCGCTC
This sequence comes from Mesorhizobium sp. M0664, assembly GCF_040320565.1. Lineage (NCBI taxonomy): Bacteria > Pseudomonadati > Pseudomonadota > Alphaproteobacteria > Hyphomicrobiales > Phyllobacteriaceae > Mesorhizobium > Mesorhizobium sp. M0664. Next base: position 71,631 of record NZ_JAMYPW010000027.1, on the reverse strand, counting down.
CTACGGCCGCTCCGAGGATGAATGCCGACGATATTGTGCCGGGATTCTCCTGGACCACCCCCGACACCGTCTGCGCCCTGTTGCGCAGGGCTTGTGCTGTCCGAGAGGCGCGCTCGGCAGCGTTGTCATACCAGCCGCCGGCGTCTTCGATCGCCTCTTCCGCGCGTTCGGCCAAGGTCCGATTGATCTTGCTGATCTCGCGCCTCAGCTGCGCGACCTGCTTCTCCAGGGCTTCCTGAGCTTCGCGTTGAGTCATCTTGGGTGCTGCGGATTCGTTTGGTTCGTCGGCCATGGTAATCTCCTTTGCTCAGGTGAGGATCAACGGCGTGCCCGCTGTGCAGGTTCCTCCGCAAAACGATTCTGTCCGGTGTTTGTTCGTTGGAAGCGCGGCTCTGCCTGCAAAATCGGCTTGAACATAGGATCGTTCCGGCGCTCCCCGCGTTGGTGAAAACGCCACAAGGGAGGAACCGTCATGGACAATGACCGGCATGAAAAGATTCGGCAGCGAGCCTATGAAATCTGGATGCGCGAGGGCCGCCCGGATGGCGCGCATGAGCGTCATTGGCAGCAGGCGAAGCAAGAGCTTGGCCTCGACGACGCGGACGGTCCGGCGGGAACGATCGCCAGCTCCGACGTTCTGACGGTCGAGGCACTGGCGATGCGCACCGGGATAACCGGTGATCAGGCGCAAGAGCTGATCGACAGGCTGGGCAACGACAGGGCGACGCTCGAGCAAGCCGCGCGGAACCTCAAGGCAGCCGAAAGTTAGCCGCTGGCCACCGTGTCGAAGACAGCTACCAGTTCGCGCTGCCGCGTCTTTTCGATGAAACCGGACCGCAGACCGTCGTCGCCTACTTCCTCGGCGGCCCCTTGCGCTCGGCCGATGCCGCCCAGAGATTGATGTCCGACTCGCGGGCAAAGCTGTCGATCTCGGCGAGCTCGGCATCGCTGAAGTCGAGCGCCTTCAGCGCGCCGACGCAATCCTCGACCTGTTCCGGCCGGCTGGCGCCGATCAGCGCCGACGTCACCCTGCCTCTGCGCAGCACCCAGGCCAGCGCCATCTGCGCCAGCGTCTGGCCGCGGCGACGGGCGATGACGTTCAGCGCCTCGATATTGGCGATCGACTTGTCGTTGATGAATGCCGGGCGCAGCGACTTGCCCTGGCTGGCGCGGCTGCCATCGGGGATGCCGCCGAGATATTTGTCGGTCAGCATGCCTTGCGCCAGCGGCGAGAACACGATCGAGCCGACACCAAGCCCCTCCAGCGTATCGAGCAGGCCATCATCCTCGACCCAGCGGTTGAGCATCGAATAGCTCGGCTGATGGATCACGCAAGGCGTGCCGAGCTGCTTCAATATGTCGGCGGCCTCGCGGGTGCGCTGCGAATTATAGGAGGAAATGCCGGCATAGAGCGCCTTGCCCGAGCGCACCGCGTGATCGAGCGCGCCCATCGTTTCCTCCAGCGGGGTGTCGGGGTCGAAGCGGTGCGAATAGAAGATGTCGACATAGTCGAGCCCCATCCGGTTCAGGCTCTGGTCGAGGCTGGCCAGCACATATTTGCGGCCGCCCCACTCGCCATAAGGCCCTGCCCACATTTCGTAGCCGGCCTTGGTCGAAATGATCAGCTCGTCGCGATAACCGGCAAAGTCCGTCCGCAGGATCTCACCAAACGCCCGCTCCGCCGAGCCGGGCGGCGGGCCGTAATTGTTGGCGAGATCGAAATGCGTGATGCCGAGATCGAACGCCCTGCGCGCGATCGCCTGCTTGGTTCTATGCGGCGTGTCGTCGCCGAAATTGTGCCACAGCCCAAGCGAGATCGCCGGCAGCTTCAGGCCGGACCGCCCGCAGCGATTGTAGACCATCTTTTTGTAGCGGTTCTCGGCGGGGACATAGGGCATGGGAAATCCTCATATCTCATATCGAAACGCGCCCGACGGCTGCCGACGCGATGACGGGCAAGTCGGCTCCAGCCTCACCCTTAGCCTCTCCCCGCGCAAACGGGGAGAGGCTTTTTGCGGTGCTTGGGAGGCGCGCCGCCTACTTGGTTTTCTTCTTCGCCAGCAGCTCCTTCGCCGCCTTGACGCCGAGTGCCGCGGGCCGCTCGCAGCTGGTCTGCATGGCGACGAACTTTCCGGTCTCGCCCGAACGCAACAGTCCGGTCATGACGTCGACGGCATGCAGCGCCAGTTCCATCGAGCAGCGGTGCGGCCGACCTTCCCTGATCGCGATCGCCATGTCGGCCAAACCGGCGGTGCGGTAGTTGGCCATCATGCCTTGCGAATGCATCTCGTTGGGCACGCCGAACGGATGCGGCCATTTCGGCAGCTTCTTCACCGGCTTGGCGGCCTCGGTGAAACGCACGTCGCCGCCGAAGAAATTCGGATCCGGCACGAACACCGTGCCCGCCTCGCCATAGAGTTCCATCGGCGCGTGGCCGTGGCTCCAGACGTCCCAGCTGGTGTTGAGCGTCACCACGGCACCGTTCTCGAATTCCAGCACGCCATGGATCGTCGTCGGCGTGGAGACCGGGATCTTTTCGCCGGCGCGCGGCTTCGAGCTGATGATGCGTTCCGTCATCGGGATCGAAGCGAAGGCGGCGACCTGCTTCACCGGCCCGATCAGCTGGATCAGGTTGGTGATGTAATACGGTCCGATATCGAGCACCGGCCCGGCGCCCGGCTGGAAGAAGAAGTCCGGATTGGGGTGCCAATGCTCCATGCCATGGCTCATCACATGACAGGTGCCGCTGGTGATCCTGCCGAGCCTGCCGGTGTCGATCAGGTCGCGGACAAGCTGGTGCGCGCCGCCGAGGAAGGTGTCGGGCGCCGAACCGATGCGCAGCCCCTTGCTTTCCGCCCGTTTTTTCAGGTCGAGCCCTTCCTTGACCGACAGCACGAAGGGCTTCTCCGAATAGACGTGCTTGCCGGCGTCGAGGATCTGCTTCGACACCTCGTAATGCACCGCCGGAATGGTCAGGTTGACGATGATGTCGATATCGTCGGCCTTGAGCAGCCCCTCGACGGTCTCGGCGCGCAGCTTGAACTCTTTTGCCCGCGCTTTCGCCGCTTCCATGTTGATGTCGGCGCAGGCGCGCATCTCGATGCCGCGAAACAGCGGCGCCAGCGAGAAATACGCCTTCGAGATGTTGCCGCAGCCGATGACGCCGATGCCAAGTTTTGTTGCCATGCTGATGTGCTCCTAATAGGTCTTGGCGGCTGCGATCGAGCGGCGGGCGAAGCGCTCGATATCGTTGGGATTGTCCTGTTCCATGACGTAGTATTTTGCGGCGCTTTTGGCGCGTAGCGCCTTGATCAGGCCGGGCCAGTCGATGGTGCCGTGGCCGACGTCGGACCAGCCGTCCTCGTCGAGGCCCTCGCCCGGCTTGGCCAAGTCCTTGACATGGACGGCGACGATGCGCTTGCCGTGCTTCTCGATCCAGGGCAGCGGATCGACGCCGCCGCGCACCACCCAGGCGACGTCCATCTCCCAGCCGATGTCGGGCGCGGAGGACAGGATATGGTCCTGCGGCACCGAGCCGTCGGCAAGCGCCTTGAACTCGAAATCATGGTTGTGCCAGGCAAAGCCATAGCCGGCTTTCCTGGCCGTCTCGCCGACCTTGGCCAGGCGTTCGCCGAAACCGCGCCAGCCGGCTGTGTCGGCCGGCCTGAACTCGGCGTTCAGGAACGGGCAGATGAGCAGCGTGATGCCGAGCGCGTCGGCCGTCCTGCGCACGCCGTCGAAATCCTTCTCGAGCGCGTCGATCGAGAAATGCCCGGTCGGCATGGCGAGCCCGTTCTTGTCGAGCTCGGCACGGAACGCCTTGGGATCGTCATAGACGCCGCCGAACCCTTCGACTTGGCTGTAACCAAGCTCCCCCAGCATCTTGAGCACGCCCTCCCAGGGCTGGAAATTGCGGGCGCTGTAAAGTTGGAATGACCAGTTCATCGTCTCTGTCCGTTTTCTTGTGGATGGTTAGTTTTGGGGGGATGAGTCTTGCGGGAGTGGAAGAGTCTTGGGAGGCTAAATCATGCTCTAGAGGCGGTTACCTGTGGCGGCGTCGAAAAGCGAGGCGCGCATCGGGTCAAAACCGATGCCGACCGCCTCGGCGTTGTTTGGCGTGCGCTCGGCCGTCACCCGCACCGTGAAATTCTGGCCGGCGAGCTTCAGCCAGACCAGCGTGTCGGAACCCATGGGCTCGACGACCTCGACATTTGCCGTGGCTGCGAACGGCCATCCCGTGCCGCTGTTGAACGCCACGTGCTCGGGGCGGATGCCGAACACGGCCGGCCCTGGCACCGGGTCCTTCTCGAAAGCATAGGTGGCAAGCGGTATCCGCACATCCTCGGCGACGAAGTGCCAGTCGCCTGCCGCTTGCTCCAGTCTGCCGTCGAGGAAGTTCATTGCCGGCGAGCCGAGGAAGCCGGCGACAAACCGGTTGACCGGCCGGTTATAGATGGTCTGCGGCGCATCGAGCTGCTGGATGACGCCGCCCTTCATCACCGCGATACGGTCGGCCAGCGTCATCGCCTCGATCTGGTCGTGGGTGACATAGATCATGGTGTTCTCGAGCTTGCGATGCAGCAGCTTGATTTCGACGCGCAATTCCGCGCGCAGCTTGGCGTCGAGATTGGAGAGCGGTTCGTCGAACAGAAAGACATCGACGTCACGCACAAGTGCGCGCCCGATCGCCACGCGCTGGCGCTGGCCGCCGGACAGCGCCGCCGGCTTGCGATGCAAAAGCGGTTCGATCTGCAGGATCTCGGCGGCCCGGGCGATGCGCTTGGCGATCTCTTCCTTGGCGAGGCCGGCAACGCGCAGCCCGAACGACAGGTTCTTCTCCACCGTCATCTGCGGATAGAGCGCGTAGGACTGGAACACCATGCCGATCCCGCGATCCTTGGGCTCTTCCCAGGTGACGTTCTTGCCCTTGATGAAGATGCGGCCTTCGGAAACGTCGAGCAGCCCGGCAATGCAGTTTAGCAAGGTCGACTTGCCGCAGCCGGACGGGCCGAGCAGCACGATGAATTCGCCTTCGGCAACATCGAGGTTGAGCGTCTGCAGCACCGATATCGCACCGAAATTCAGCGACAGGTTCTGGATCGAGACGCTGGTGCCGTTTGCCGCAATGCTGCCGTTTGCGTTCATCGCCATCATCCTTTCACCGCGCCGGCGGCGATGCCGCGCACAAACAATTTTCCGGACAGGAAATAGACGATCAGCGGCACCAGGCCGGTCAGGATGGTGGCTGCCATGTTGACGTTGTATTCCTTCACGCCTTGCACCGAGTTGACGATGTTGTTGAGCTGCACCGTCATCGGATAGGTGTCGGGGCGGGTGTAGACGACGCCGAACAGGAAGTCGTTCCAGATGCCGGTCACCTGCAGGATGATGGCGACGACGAAGATCGGCAGCGACATCGGCAGCATGATGCGGAAATAAATGCCCCAGAAGCCGGCGCCATCGACACGCGCTGCCCGGAACAGCTCCTCCGGCATGGAGGTAAAGTAGTTGCGGAACAACAGTGTGAGGATCGGCATGCCGAAGATGGAATGGACGATCACCAGGCCGCTGAGGCTGCCGTAGAGGCCGACTTCGCGCAGGATGATGACGATCGGATAGATCATCACCTGATAGGGGATGAAGGCGCCGACGATCAGGATGATGAAGAAGGTGTCGGCACCTTTGAAGCGCCAGTTGGCAAGCGCATAGCCGTTCACTGAGGCGAGCGCGATCGACAGGATCACCGACGGGATCGTGATGCGCACGGAATTCCAGAAGCCACGCGACAGCCCGTCGCAGTTGAGCCCGGTGCAGGCGCTCGACCAGGCCTTGACCCATGGCTCGAAGGTGATCTCCATCGGCGGCGAGAAGATGTTGCCGAGGCGTATCTCGGGCATGCCTTTGAGCGACGTCACCACCATCACATAGAGCGGCAAAAGATAGTAGAGCGCCACCACGATGAGCGTGCCGTAGAGGAAGATGTTGCGGCGCGAGAACATATGCCGCGGCTTCGGCCCGCTCGGCCCGTACGCTTCGAGCGTGCCGGGGCCGGCCGGCAATGAAACGGTATGGTCAGACACGCTTCTTGCCTCCAAACTCGAGATAGGCCCACGGCACGATGACGATGATCACCGACAGCAGCATCATGGTCGAGGCGGCGAACCCCTGACCGAGGTTCTGGGCGAAGAACATGTAGTCATAGACATATTTGGCCGGGACTTCGGAGGCGATGCCGGGCCCGCCGCTGGTCTGGGCGACAACCAAGTCATAGATCTTGACGATACCGGCAGCGATGATGACCAGCGTGGTGATGAAGACCGGCCGCATCATCGGTATGATGATGAACAGATAGGTCTTCCAGGTCGGTATCCCGTCGACCCGCGCTGCCTTCCAGATGTCCTCGTCGATGCCGCGCAGGCCGGCCAGCATCAGGCACATGATGAGCCCGGTGCCCTGCCAGAGAGCGGCGATCAATATGCCGTAGATGACGATGCTGGAATCATAGAGCGGATTGAAGCTGAAGCTCGTCCAGCCGAGGCTGCGCACCACTCCCTGGACACCGAACTCGGGGTTGAGCAACCACTGCCAGACGAGGCCGGTGACGATGAAGGAGAGGGCGAAGGGATAGAGGAAAATGGTCCGGAACGTGTCCTCGAACCGGATCTTCTGGTCGAGCAGGGCGGCAAGCAGGAAGCCGATCACCAGCGAGAACAGCAGCGACAGCACGCCGTAGATCAGCAGGTTCTCGATCGAGACCAGCCAGCGCGGCACCGACCACAGCCGGTAGTACTGGTCGAGCCCGACGAAATTCAGCCGTGGCAGGAGCTTCGAACTGGTGAAGGAATAAAGCACCGTCCACGCGCTGCCGCCGACAAAGATCACCAGCGCTGTGAGGATCATTGGGATCGAGGCGATCTTCGCATTGAGGTTGCGAAAGAGTTGGCTAGGGCGTTCGCTCTTGCTCATCTGCACAGCCGCTTTGGATCGGGTAAGGGCCGGAGGGTCAAGAGGCCTTGACCCGAGCTCCCGACCCTGCGTTTGCAGGGGCGGGAGTGAGGCGGTCGGTCGATCGCTCAATCGGCCGAACCGACAATGGCGGCGAAGCGCTTCTGCGCATCTTCCACGGTCATGTCCTGCTTGGCGAAGAACTCGGAGAAAAGATCCTCCTTCTGCTTCTGGGTATCCTGCGAAAGCAGCTGGTCGGTCCAGGGCATGACATTGCCCTTGGCGAGAATTTCGAGCCCCTTCTTCATGCAGTCGTTCGCCGCCTTGAGGTCGACGTCGCCGCGTACCGGCAGCGAACCTTTCTTGAGATTGAAGGCGACCTGCGTCTTGGGATCGAGCAGCGTGTGGGCCAGCACTTCCTGTGCCTTCGATTTTTCGGGATCCTTCAGCAGCGGGAAGTAGAAAGCGTCGCCGCCGGTGGCGATCATCTCGTTGAGACCGAGGCCCGGAAGGCAAGTATAGTCCTTGCCGGCGACCTGACCGGCAACCTGGAACTCGCCCTGCGCCCAGTCACCCATGATCTGGCCGCCCGCCTTGCCGGTGATGACCAGATTGGTGGCCTGGTTCCAGTCCTGCACATTGGTGTTCTTGGCCATCTTGCGGGCATCGTCCGCGGCCTTGAAGACCTTGGCGACCTCGGGCCCGGCGGCGAATTCCGCGTCCTTGTCCTTGTAGACCTTGAGGAAGGCGTCGGTGCCGCCGACCGCCGCAAGCAGCACGTCGAAAGCGCCGGAGGCCTGCCAGGGCTGGCCGCCGACCGCGAGCGGCTGGATGCCTGCTTTTTCAAGCGCGGGCGCCGCAGCGACATATTCATTCCAGTTCTTCGGCACCGGCACGCCGGCCTTTTTGAAGGCCGCGTTCGACAGCCACAGCCACTGCCAGGAGTGGATATTGACGGGCACGCAATAGATCTTGCCGTCGAGGGTACAGCCGTCGAGCAGGCTCTTCGGCTGCACGATTTCCGTCCACTTTTCCTTGGTGGCGAGATCGGTAAGGTCGCGCATCAGCCCGGCCTGCACCAATTCTTCCGCCTGCCGGCCGTGATTGAACTGGGTCGCGCCCATCGGGTCGCCGCCGGTGATGCGGCTGATCATGATCGGCCGCGCCGTGCCGCCGGAGCCGGCGATGGCGCCGTCAACCCAGTGATTGCCGGTTGCGTCGAAAGCCTTGGCGAGTTCGGCGACCGCCGCCGCCTCGCCGCCGGAGGTCCACCAATGGGTGACTTCCAGATCCGTCGCGGCCGCCGGGCCGGCAAATTGCAGCGCGACCGTCGCAGCCAGCGCAGCAGTCATGAGTTGGTATCGCATTTCGTTCCTCCCAGAATCTGAAACGTTACAGATTTTCGATACGGCAATTGCTTGAGGCGCGCAACCCCTCGGGCGAAGGTGGCATCAAGTTTTTTCGAAGCGCGAATAAAATCGCGCGGCTCGTCGGCCTACCGCATCGCAACAAGAGGGGTTGCAATGCAAAATGGAATGCTGCGACGCCAAAAAATCGGAAAAGCCCCTTCTGTCGCTCTTTTTGCGCCGACCGGAGTGCCGCTCGTTTTGCGCCTGTCACCAGTGATATCGCCACGGCAGTGACAATCTGTAACGTTTCAGTATATAGCGGTCTCATTCGGTGAAGGCCCGCGGCGTACCCGCGGCCCGCCGATTGCCGGCCTGCCCGGCAACTGCTATGCGCCTGACGGGGCGGGATGAATGAACAGGCATCAAAAAGAGAAGGCCGACGAAGCGTCGGGCCCGGGCCGGCCGACACTGAAGACGCTCGCCTTCATGACCGGGCTGGGCGTCACCACCGTGTCGCGCGCGCTAAAGGATGCGCCCGAGATCGGCGCCGAGACCAGGCGGCGCGTCCAGCTTGTCGCCAAGCAGATCGGTTATCGGCCCAACCGTGCCGGCGTCCGCCTGCGCACCGGCAAGACCAATGTCATCAGCCTGGTGCTCAACACCGAGCACGAGATCATGAGCTTTGTCTCGGATATCATCTACGGCGTTTCGGAAGTCATCGCCGACACGCCCTATCATTTGATCGTGACGCCCTATTCGCGCTCGCAGGATCCGCTCGACCCGATCCGTTACCTCGTGGAAACCGGTTCAGCCGACGGCGTCATCATTTCGCGCACGCAGCCGAACGATCCGAGGGCCCGTTATATGCTGGAGCGCGGCATCCCCTTTGCCACGCATGGCCGCACCGATATGGGGCTGATCCATCCCTACCATGATTTCGACAATTACGCTTTCGCAGCCGAGGCAGTGCGCCATCTTGCCGGCCTCGGCCGTCGCCGCCTGGCTCTGTTGGCGCCGCCGGTCGAGCTGACCTATCACGGCCACACGCTCGCAGGCTTTGCCGATGCGCTGAGCGAGGTCGGCGCCAGCGAGATTCCGTTCAACACCGTTTCGATCGATCATTCGATCGAGCAGATCAGAATGCGGACCGCGCAGCTGATGCGCCGCGAAAGCCGCCCGGACGGTTTCATCAGCAGCGCCGCCGCCGCGACGCTCGCCATCGTCGCCGGCATCGAAGACGCCGGCCTCAAGCTTGGCCGCGATGTCGATGTGGTGTCCAAACAATCGTCGGAGCTTCTGCACCTGTTTCGCAGCGAATTGCTGGTCGTCAACGAGAACTTCCGGCTGGCCGGCGCCGAACTCGCCCGCTCGGTGCTGGGCTGGATCGGCGGCGCCGCACCCGGCACCCTGCAGAGCCTGAGCGAGCCGGGCGAAGTGCAGGCCTATCGCCGCCCCGACTAGAGCGGGATACGTTCAAATTGAACTGGGCTCCGGCTCCAATGCGCGCTGCTGGCTGGCAACCTTGGGGCCGATTGCCGACTGGCGGTTCCGGGCATCCAAATCGCGATTAGCGGACGTAGAAAACTGGTAGGGCTACGTGAAGAACAAATCAAGAACATTGTAATCAAGCATATGCCAGATTGCGGAATGCCGAGGGCGTTGTCATGAGAGATCGTCCATTCCGCCACCTGAGATTTGTCGGCACTTTGCCGAAGAACCGCCGTTCGGCAGTTCCAGCCTATCGCGGAGTTCCTCCACCCAAAGCGTCAGAAGTTTTTCCGGGCTCCGGAGTAGCAGTTGTGATCGTAAGCGGACTTCTCGGATCGAGTTCCTCTTGCTCGTGCACGAGACCACTAGCGGCGAGGAGATCCGCCAAGCCAGCGATCACGCTCGCGTGCATGTCGCCGATAGGACCGGCCACGCCCCGCGTCGGTCTCCCGAAGCGGCGGAGCAGATCGGCGTCCATCATATGGGGGCGCAGCGGAATGTTGACGTCGGCAAGATGTCTTTCGAGGTGCCGGAATATGCGGATGCCTCCGGTGTCCATATCTCCCCAGTGAAACGTTGGCGCTTGCGCCTGGGCCGCCAGTCTTGTGATTGTCGCGAGCGTCGGCCGCGAGGGGAAGCCACCGGAATAGATGACGAGGGCCCGTTCGGACCGTGCGACCTCCCGGATGTGCCGGACGAATGACGTGAAGTTCTCGATCGTCAGGACGTAGTCGGGCTTCGTCAGGAGACTGATTCCGCCAACGCAGTCGGTCGGTATTCCGACATAGGGAATCGCCGGAAACGACCGCCCGTCCAGAGATACGTCACCGTGCATGAGGGTTGGTTGCGGCAAGCGCCTGATACCGGCGCTGGCAAGCAGCTCCTCCGGATCGAGCCGAGTCTGCTCGTCCATGCTCGCGAAGATCTTCGCCATTGCTGCGGCGACTTGCCGGACATTCCTCTCCAGCGCCTTACTGTCGCCGACCGTCAGCCGCGAGAACGTCCGGAAGTCCTGCTCCTCCTGCGGATCGCCCGACATGCGACTGCGTACTGCGATGGCGAGGCCGATCACGTTTGCAAGCGTTCGCCCGTCCCCATTCCGGACTCCGATGTGGGACACGCCCCGCGTCCAGGCCGCGACGGCGTCATCGATTAAGCTGGCGGCGCCGACCGGTAGCCCCGGTTGCGACCGGAGTTCTGCAGCGGCTTGGTATGCTAGCTCGCTAGCCGGCCGCCGTTGGAGCTTCCGGTAGAGTACCCCGGCATCCTTCAGCCTTGCACCTGTTACCCGACGTTCCGTCTTTGGACCGGTTTGGACCCGCTCGATCCCGCCTGCTCGCTCCAGCGCTGCGAGTTCCTCGTCGAAGGTGTCCCGCCGGTCCATGTTGGCGAACCCGTCATTATCGATCGAGGCAATCAGGTTTCTCGCGGCCGGATTGCGTTCGTGCCGCGTCAGCAGATCGTCGACGAGTGAACTGATGGTGGAATACCCGTGCCGGCTCATTCGGCGGCGCTCGCCTTGAGGCCGAGGCGTTCCGCGAGTTCTTCATCCGTCGCGTGCTGCGGATTGGCAGCGCGCATCTCCTCGCGGACACGGTCCTTGATTTGGATGGATTCGGCCAGGGAAATGTCACCGCCGCGGAATACGTCGATGATATAGTTTAGATTCTCGTAGACGACCGCACGTTTCTCGGTCGGCGCGGCGATGACTACCTGGAGGCCGATCGCGCGGTAGAAGTCCAGCAGTGTCCGCTGGTTGGGGCCATCCATCTTGCTGAAGGCCTCGTCGAATACGGCAAGGCCCATTCCGAGATCACTTGGAGAAGTCGCCTGGCGGACGCCGTGATAGGAGCTGGCGAGGGCCGCTCCGATGACGACGTAGAATGGCACCTGGCGTTCAGCACCGCTGGCCACGCCGCGTCGGCGGTCGAAGCTCGTTGTCCGTCCGGTCGCGACGTCGCGCATCCTGAGATCATAGGTGAAATAGCTGCGGTAATCTTGAAAGACTGTAAAGTCGAAGGATTCGTCGGCGAGGAGCTGCTCTATCTGTCTCAGCGCTCGCGCGTGCCGCTCGTCGCGAGGCGCGGCCCGGTCGAACAGGGCATCGAGCACGCGCTCGTCGGTCTCGCTGTCCTTGGCGAGATGATAGAGGTCGTCGAACTCCGGTTTGACGAGCTCCGCCAAACGATAGATCTCGCCGTGAAGGGGACGTGTACGGAGCGCCGCTGATAGCTTCTCCATCTCTGAATGAAGCTGCCCGAAACGGCTGTTCAGCTCATGAATGAAGGTCGTCTTGAAGAGACGCGAAATCCGATCTGCCGCCTCGTCCGCTTGCTCGCGGTACCGAATGAGCTCATTTCCTTCGAGCATCGCTATGCCAGTCGACACCCATGGCTTCACCGTGCCGATGATCGGCACGTCCGCGTAGCCCTCGAGTGCGTCGGGGAAGTCAATCGCATACCTTCCTAGAGCCGCCCTGATCTCGTGACCGAGCTCCCGATATCCCTGCTTCGCGTCGTCCGCTGCCTTCTCCATATCGGAAGCAATCCGAGCCGGGTTTCTAGCGGGATGGCCTTTATATCGCTCGCGGAGCGATCGAATTTGTGCCGCGGAGGTCACGACACTACGGAATTGTCGACGGCGATGGCCGAGGCACAGATAAGAGCCGACACTCTGCTCGCCCGCGCCTAGTCTTGTCTTGACCTCCTCAATCTTCGATCTGAGCGACGCGCGATTGTCGATTAGTTCATCGCGATCTGCCCTGAGACTGCTCAACAAGGTCTGCGACCGCTTCTCTGCGTCAAGTAGTTCAGGGTCGACCTGGGCCGATATCCGATCAAGTCGTCGCCGCGCATCGGCCAGCCTGTCGGCCAAATCCCCCTGTGCGAATGCGAGCGCTTCGAACTTGTCCTTTTCGCCGACCGGTCTACTGCAATCTTCGAGGCGTCGGATCGTGTCCTCGAAGAAGCGCTTCTTCTCAAGATGAATCCTCAAAAGCTGCGCCCGCTGTTCTATCCGCTCCCGTAGTGTGGACTCCATTAGTGGTGCCGCAGCCCGCCCAATCTTGAGGCCATCCGGCCGGCGTATCTCGGTAATCAGGCCGTCGTAATATGCACCGTCAGCCATAACGGCGCGGCCGCTGGATAGAAGCTCATCTTGGTTCTCCGCAAGTCGTACATTGCCTATTCTGAAGACTACGAACGCCATGGCCAGCTTGTCGTCACTGCCGATCATCGAAGCTAGTGTGCCGCCCTCGGCCACGGTCGGCCTCGACTGCAGCTTGCGGGTGTTGGCTACGCGGCATCCCGGATAGGTGTCCCGTCCATGCCGCAGGATCTCGGTTGCACGGTAGGCGTGCTCCGGATCGACAATTATGGCCTCGCGGTCGCGGGTGAGTAGCGCCTCAAGTGCATTGCGCCAACGTTCGTCGATTACCTCGGCGACCTCGCAGAGTGTGCGCGGCTTCATGCCTTCGCGGCGCAGAGCCTCCATAAGTTTCGACGTTGCGGTGCTAAGGGTAATCTGTCCCCGTTTGGCGTTGGCGAGCTGTTTGCTGTCCTCGGCTGTCTCGGCCTCAAGCTGCTTGACCCATACGATGGCGTCGTCTCGCTGGTCGGTCGCCTTTTCTGTCCGGGCGATCGCCGCTTCAGAAACCGCGTCCAGCAGCTCATCCATCTTCGCCGGATCGCGTGGCCAATCGGGCGGTGCGAGCCCGCGGCTGTCCTCCTCGACGCGTTCGAGCGCGCGGAGCAGTTCGCCCGGGTTTATGACGCTCAGCTTGTCGCGCAGCCCCAGGAGCTGGATCGCGCGCGCAGCGCGGAGGTGTCGAGCTGACAGACGCTCCATGATGTCAGCACGGTCTCGCTCCAGCCCCCTAATCTCCTGTTCGACGATGGCGCGCTGTCCCTGCGCGCCGGTCGCGGCAAGCTGTCGCTGAACGGACGCGAGCACCTCGGTCTCGCGCTCAATCTCCTCCTCCACCCGCGCGAACTCCTCCATGACTACATGCAACTCGTGCGACTTCGACTTTTGTTCACGGATGTTCGTCAACAGCCTGGCGAATCCTTCGATCAGCATGGCGGTCTTCTCGATCGCGCGGCAGGTGAGCTCCTCGGCGAGAAGTCGGTCGAACTCCACTATTTGGGCGCGGATTGCGCGAAGTGCTTCTAGTCTTCGGTTGAGGTCGGCAATGGTCTTTTGGATCTCACGGTAGCGGCGGATAGAATCGCGTAGCTCGGCGATGTCGATCGGCTTGGGCTCGAGCAGATAGCGGTGCACGAACTGTTCGACAGACGAGATGTCTGTGAAGGAGAGCGCGGCCACGAAAGTGCGAACGAACCGCTCGGGATCTGACGCCCGGCGCCCCGTGAACAACGCGCGCATGTACTCACGGATGAATGTCTTGGCATCGTCCGGCGTGTGCAACTGACCGCCCGCTTCGCCGCAGGCCTGATCGAGTCGACGGCGGACTACGGGCCAGACGGTTGGCCGGGATCCGTCTTGGCCGATATCCAGCAGCATCGAGGTGTCGACGCTGATCCCCTCGGCTACAAACCGTCCCACTACCTCTGTCTGTTGTCCGCGTGCGGCCTCAACACACAGCCCGAGGCTCACAGGCATCCGCCGCCTTTCCGAATCCTCGAAGACAAGCGCGATGTAGCTCCTTGCCTGGTTCCTGAGGAAAGTGTCCTCGTTGAGTTGGCCGAGGCAGTAGCCCCCGAGGGTGCGGTCTGAACGGCCGCTGCTCTCGCCCGCCGATCGGTTGAACCGGTACAGACGAGACGAACCGCCCGCCATGATCGCCTGTATCAGATCGATGATCGTAGACTTGCCGGATCGGTTCTGGCCGAGGATGGCCGCATCGCCGGCCAGATCGAGGTCGGCCCTTACCATCATGTGCCAGTTAACGAGGACGATGCGCCGCAGTTCTATCATGCCTCGCCTCCCACCGTGGGCTGATCGTCCGCGTCCGGGTTCGGGGCAGTCGGGCGCGACAGGATCTGCTCGAGCGACGCGACGAAGTCGTCGCCGGCGATGCTCGTAACGAGCGCGCGAATGTCGAGATTCATATCCTGCGCGTCTGCGTCGAACTCACCGAGGCAAACAATCGCCTTCCGTTCGAGCATCCGAAGCACATCCCGGAACTCGTTTGGCGCAAGGGCCGCGCGCCGACTTCCGGCGACTATGCCCTGATAGGCCACATAAGCCTCGTTAAGCGTCGTGCGGACGGTGCCGTTGGTGTAGATTTCGCCGAGTTGGAGTGCCTCTTCCCAGAGCCGTCGCATGAGGAGTAGGGCAATCGTCTCATCAATGCGCATCCTCGGCAGCGACGTGCGCTCCGGATCGGGTAGGATCCCCGCCCAGCCTTCAGTCTCCCGGTGGACGAGACGATAGCCGGCGACTTCAAAATAAGCCTCGACGAGCTTCGCGAGCTCAGGACGGTAAAGCGTTTCGAGCAACGTTGCGGCCCCACGGTCCTCAACGTGGACGAACTGGTTCCGCATTAGATGCGCAATGAACTGCGTGACCCGTAGGAAGCCACGGGGATTCGAATTTTCGAGGGCGTTGAACTCAAGCAGCATACTCGACCTCGAAAGTGATGCTGTCATCGAGGCGCTTCACGTGAAAGCCGCCGCAGTCTAGCCACTCGTTTGACACCGCCTCGTCGAACGCCGCGAGCTCGAACCTGCCCTCAAGCACTTTCGCGAGTCGCGAGCCGGCGTCAGCACCGAGGCCACCTGCAACCATCATTCGGACGGCTTCGAAGGCGAGGAAGTCGTCTACGGTTTCGATCCACATGGAGGCGGCCGTAGTTTCGCCAAAGGGCGGGACCCGCCTTTCGAGGAAACGGCTAACCTTTGCCGGCGTGATGGTCAGGCGATCCAAGTATGCCCGCTCGAGTTGACGTCTGAATTCGCGTATCGGATCGGGCGCCGGAAGAGCTAGGTCTGCGTCGGCGATCTCTGGCCGCGCCCCGCGTGGCTTCGCGAGGAGCTCGGGAGCGACCACAGTCAACCGAGGCTCAATCAATCCTCGGACCGTAAGATCGTCAACGCCCCGCGAAAGAGCGTCATCGAGGCCCTGGATCGCATGCTCGCTGCGCTGAACGAAGTTGGTTCGGCGCCCGGCATATCTGACCACGTTGCGCAGCCGCGTCTCGAGCCTGGACCGGTGTTGCTGGATCGCCTCGAAGGATTCCTCGATGCGCTCGAACACGCGGCGGATCCGGAACACGTCCTCCTGCACGAGGTCGCGCGCCGCTTGCCCATCAGGAACCAGCCTGGCCTCAAGGTACGCGTCTGCGATTGCTGCCAGATCAATCTCGGAATCCTCCAACTCATCGAGGGAGGCGATAATGGTCCGCCGATGCCGATAGGGATGCGCCGTGGTCGAGATGGACGTGTAGTCGCGCAGTAGCACCCGCTCGACCAAGTCCTCGAAGTAGTGCCGCAGCCGCTCGGCAAGCGTGTCCGAGGAGAGCACCTGCCGGTCAACTTCCCGCAGGGCCGCGAGCACGCTTCTTAGGTACCGTCCGAAACGTGCCGAGTCTTGGGCGGCCTTGTTGAGGCCCAGAGCGTTCTCGGCTGGCTTCTCGCGTACCGCGCGGATCGCGTTCCTCACCTCCACCACTAGGCCGCCGAGTTGCTCGGCGCCGCCCTCCTTCAGGGAGCACAGGAATTCGGCGAGACGCATCGCGCCGGACGGCATCTCTACGGTCGTCTTAAGCCCATAGCTCGCCTCGTCCAGCCAGCCCGTCTGCAACATCCGGTTATAGATATGGCGAGAGCGGCTAATCGCGCTCCCGGTGGCCTCATCATCAACGCCTGCGACGCGGCGACGTCTAACCCGTCGGCCGGTTCGCGTGATGAGACGGTCTAGGTCGACGGCAGCTTCGTCCTCAGCCCAAAGGCCGGGCTCCCGCGAGACACAGTCGTAGATCACGCCGACCACCTCCGCCTCGGTCGGGAACAGCAGGTCCGACCGGTAGAGGCCGTCGTAGACGGCAAGGATTGCCCGCTCATAGAGCAGCCGGTTCCCGCCAGAGAACACCGTAAAGACGTCCGGGCCGAGTTGGCCGAAGAGTTGCGGACGCGATGCATCCGATACTGAAGATACTGCGGACTTTGCCAAGACTCCCACCCCTAAAGACGAAGTTGACGGGAGCCCGTCTGAAGGTCAAGTGCTTAAGGATGATGCCTGCCGGTAAGACACAAAAAATGGTTCAAACAGGCTTCGGGCAATGATGAACAAACGGCTGTTTTGTGATATTGGACATCAGCGTTGGCGTCCAGAATGAGGGCGCTAACCCGCCGCTCCGCTCCCCCACGGGCCATGGAAAGCACCCTGCCCATCGATGCGCTCGAAGCCGTGCGCGCCGAAGAAATCGCGCTGCGCCTGGATCAGGTTCGAAGTGCCGCGGCCCTGCCGGTAACTGTCGAAATAGGCAAGTGCAGATGACAGGGCCGGCACCGGCGAGCCGGCTTCGGCCGCCCTTGCGACGACACGGCGAAGCGACGGATGCGCCTCCTGCATCAATGAGACGAAAGCCGGCGCCATCAACAGGTTGGTGGCTGCGCCGCCGCCGCCGAAGGCCTCCGCCATCGTATCCAGCAATTGCGAGCGGATGATGCAGCCGGCCCGCCAGATCTTGGCGATGACCGGCATCGGCAGGTTCCAGTTGAATTCCTTCGACGCGCCGCTCATCACCGCGAAGCCTTGCGCGTAGGCGGCGATCTTGCCGGCAAACAGAGCCAGCTCGAGATCGGCGAGCACGGCGTCCCTGTCTCGGGAAATCTTGCTAACACCGCCGCCATAGACCTTTTCGGCGGCAAGCCGCTCGTCCTTGATCGACGACAGTACGCGTGCCGCCACAGCCGCCTCGATCGCGGTGGCCGGGATGCCGAGCTGCTGCGCCTCGATCACCGACCATTTGCCGGTGCCTTTCTGGCCGGCGCGGTCGAGGATGATGTCGACCACCGGTTTGCCGGTCTTGGGATCGTCGGCGGCCAGCACCTTGGCGGTGATCTCGATCAGGTACGAATTGAGCCTGCCCGTGTTCCACTGGGAAAACACCTCAGCGATCTCTTTCGGCCCCATGCCGAGCCCGTCGCGCAAGATGCCGTAGATCTCGGCGATCATCTGCATGTCGGCATATTCGATGCCGTTGTGGATGGTCTTGACGAAATGGCCGGCGCCGTCGGTGCCAAGCCACGCCGCGCAAGGCTCGCCCTTGAACTTGGCCGAGATCGCGGTCAGCACCTTTTCGACGCGCTTCCAGGACTCTTCGGTGCCGCCGACCATGATCGAGGGACCGTGGCGTGCGCCCTCCTCGCCGCCGGACACGCCCATGCCGATGAAGGTCAGGCCCGAATCGGTAAGCTCGGAGAAGCGCCGCATCGTATCGCGGAAATTGGCATTGCCGGCGTCGATGACGATGTCGTTGGCCGACAGCACGCCGCGCAATGCCGCGATCTGCTCGTCGACCGGCTTGCCGGCCAGCACCATGATGATGATCGGCCGCGGCGGCCGGATCGCGGCGGCCAGTTCTTCGAGGCTGTAGCAGGGCACCACCCTATCCCGAAGCGCGCCGGCATTTTCGACAAAGGCATCGGTGCGCGCCGCGGTGCGATTGAAGACGGCGATGCGGTGCCCCTTCTCGGCGATGTTGAGCGCCAGATTGGAGCCCATCGTGCCAAGGCCGATCAGGCCTATTTCGGCTTTTTCCATCGTTTCTTCCCTGCTTTCGGATCTTGTTGGTTTGAGCCCGCGATTGGGTTGGACGCCCATTCTTGATGGCGATGATTGACGGGGGTTCGCGGCCGCGTCAACCGCCTCGCCGAATTGTCTTGCAGCCGGGGCGTGTTGAGATGCAGGTCAGGCCGAGCCGGGGTCGAAGACGGGCGCGTAAGCGACCAAACAGGTGGTTTCCGAGAACCGGAGCGGAGCGTACTTAAGTACGTGATCACCGGAAGCGCAGGATACCGCCATTTGCAGGCCGGCACCACCTGAATATCAGCACGTCACTCCGGCCTGATGTCGATCGGCGCCTCTATCTTCACCATCTCGAAATCCGAGACCAGGATATCGAGCCGCGCCGTCCACCGGCCGGCGACCGGAATGTCGAGATCGTCAACGCGCCAGGTGCCGTCGCCGGGATTCGTCGCCGGGCGCTTGACGGGTTCGATGCCGGAATCGGGCTTTGACAGCACCAGCGTTACCTGCTTGGCGGCGAGCGGGCCGAAATCGCCGGTCATGATGAAGATCGAAGCGGCAACAGGTCCGGTGTGCCCGGGCGCAATGCTGAGGTCGGCCATCGCTTGCAGCGTGTGGATATGCACCGATGCCGGCTGTGCCGCGGCGATCGCCAGCGCCCGCGGCGGCGGCGTGAAGCGCCAGCCGGCGGCAACGCCGAAGATCGCCAGCACAACCAGCACCTCGATGGCGATCGAGCGGGCCAGCCGCCGCTGGACTTCCGTTTCGCCCGCCTCAGCCGGGGCCGTAAGCTTGAAGCGATTGACGGCGGCGAGCGTGAACAGAAAGACGAGCAGCACCAGCTTGAGCAGCAGCAGCCTGCCGTAAGCGGTATGGACCAGCGCCGACGGCGTTTGCACCTGGATGACGGCGAGCACGATGCCGGCTGCCGCAAGCACCGCCACGACGAACAGGATCGCTCGTGAAAACCGGCGCAGCAACGGCCCGGCTTTGTCCGGCTGCCGTTTCAAGGCAAGACCGAGCGGCGCCAGCGCCCCGGACCAAATCGCGATACCAGTGGCGTGCAGAAACACCATCGGCCGGGTCAGCCATTGCGGCTCGGCGGCACTGGCATGCCCGCTGGCGGCAAGTGCTGCGCCAACGCCAACCAGTCCGGCCAAGGCCAGCGGCTTTGCGTCGGCGGGCGGCACGACCAGCGATAATAGGCTCAGGCCGAGCGCCATCAGCGCGATCAGCACCGTCCAGCCGAAGCTGGTGCCAAGCCCGGTCTGCCAGATGACCGGCTGCGCCAGCCGGGCAAGCGGCGCACCGAGCGCATCCAGCCCCTGGAAACCGAGCGACAGCGGTGCCGCCGCCAACCCGCACAGGATCGCAGCGACGATCATGTTCCGGCCGGATCGACCGCCTTGCGCCAGCCAGCCTAGCGCAAAGGCACCGCCGACACCGAAAAACAGGCCGATGTATAGAAAAACCTTGCCGATCCAGATCGCCGTTCGAAGCGCCCGGTCGACAGCTTCGGAGGCGGCCGGCGCAGCACTCGGTGCACCGACCGAGAACAGCACCGAGCCGCCGACCGGATGCCCGTCGGCGGAGATTACCCGCCAGCTCAGCACATGCGAGCCGGATTTCAGCGCCTGCGGATTGTCGATCTCGACGGTCTGGCCGCTGAGCCGGAAAGAGCTCAGCGGGACCGCCGTGCCGTCGGGCCGCACCAGCGTCAGCACCAGCGGCGAAACCGGCTCGCTGAAGGTCAGCGACATTTGCGACGGGCTCTGCGCCAGCACCGCACCGTCAGCCGGCTCGGCCTTGATCAGCGCCGCATGGGCGAAGGCTGCGTTTGGCGCGGCAATGGTGGCAAGCAGCACAATCGCGGCCAGCAGGCCGATGGCAAGCCGGCCGGTTGTGCAGGCCGTTCGCACGATGGATGCCGCGCTCATGTCACCGCCACAAAGACAGCGGCGCGCTCTTTCGGATAGAGCGCGCCGCGTAAGGATCACTTCTTCGGCAGCAGCTTGAGGCCGGGCGCCGGAAATTCCAGCGCGTCCTCAGCCTGCCCGGCCGCCGGAACCTCGATCCAGCGATCTGCAATGCCGTCACATTCCTGCACCACCGGGAAATGCAGCATCTGGCCTGCCGGCAGGTCGGACGCCAGTGTCGCGCGAAAGACGAATTCGTCGTAGAATTCGTCCGGCAGGCTGCCGGCGCTCCAGTCGACCTCCTTGACGCCGCTGGTCACTGCCTGGCCGTAGAGCTGGTAGGACTTTTCGTATTTGCCGTTCTTGACCTGCAGTGTCCAACCCGGCTTCGGCATCGGTTTGACCGAAAGCACCCCTTCCGGGATCTGCACGCGCACGGCGGTCGTCGCCTTGCCCTCGCAACCATGCGGCACCCGAAGAACCGCCTTGTAGGTCGAGCCCACCGCCGCCTCCGGCGTTTCGAGCGTGATGTGGGCAAAGGCCGCGCTGGTCCCGAGGACAAGAAGCACGCAGCCGGGCAAAAGAGATTTCTTCATGATGCTACCTCTCGAAGCGGCCAAGTCAGTCGTCGTCCTGGGGCGCCGCGCTGCCGATGCCTTGCACGGCGAATTCAATCTGCAGGGGCCCGGCTTTTTCGAAGGTCAGCGTGGCGGAGAACGTTTCGCCCTCCTTGGGCTGCCGCTTCAAATCCATGAACATCAAATGATAGCCGTTAGGCGCCAGCGCGACCTTGCCGCCAGCCGGGATTTCGAGGCCGCCGGTGACCGGCCGCATGGTCATGACGCCATTGCTGACGCCCATCTCGTGCAGTTCGGCCTTGGCCGAAATGTCGGAGGTGATCGACAGCAGGCGATCCGCCGCACTGCCGGTGTTGGTGATGGTGAAGTAGCCGCCGGCCACCTTGGCGCCGGCTGGCGTGGCGCGCGACCAGGGGTGCCCGATCTCGAGATCGCCAAGCTTGAACTCGTGTGCCAACACCGTCTGGGCGCTGGCGAACAGGACGGCAAGAACGCAAAGGGCGATGCCGAGACGCTGCTCGAAACGACCCAGTGCGAAGCGCCTGCGGCTGGATGCGGCAGCGCGAAAAGAGTGAGACATGATTGCTCCGTGGACTTTAAGGAGGATCGCGCCGATGGCCGGTCGCGAACGATGTCAATAAACGCGCCGGCAAAGCGTTGCGCGGCGCGAACCAGAACGGATCAGGCCGTCGCCGGTGGTGCACGCGGATTGGATGGAGTGCGGGCGCGGGCGAAATCGCGATGCCGGAAGGCCGGCAGGATAAAGGCGATGGTTTCGACGGAAAGGCTGCGAGCCAGGCTCCCGGCGGCATCGGGTGGCGCGTAGACCGCCGAAACGAGGTTGCAGCCAAGCATGCAGCAAGCCGGCATGTGCTGCTGATGCGGATCGCCGGCGGGGAGTTGCGCCGCACCGTCATGGGTGCAGATCGTGTTGCCGAAAGCATCGAATTGCGAGGCGTTCGGCGCGACGCCGGACGCAAACGCGCCGAACATCGACTGGAGCATGAAAAGCCAGGCCGCGGCGAACGCGACCGGCATGCTCCATCGTCTCCGGCGTATGGTCAAGAACCAGCCTCTTCACGCAGCAACGTCAGCTCTCTAGCACGGAGCCGGCGGCCGGAAAATCGCCAAAACGTTGCTGCGGCAACGCAACACAATCACGCGCGTTGCGGCTGCCTGCCCTCGGGAATCGACGTCAGCAGCGTGTGGCGGGCCGATTTCAGGTGCTTGCGGCAGGCGGCGTCGACCTTGGCGAGATCGCGCGATTTGAGCGCGGCGATATAGGCGAGATGCTCCTGGACCGCGACTTCGTTGCGCTCGCGCTCCTGCGCCTTGTTCCACTGGTAGTGGTAGTGGAAGATCATGGCGATGACGTCGTAGAAATCGACGATGAAGCGGTTGTGCGACGCCCGATGGATCAGCCGGTGAAAGCGCTCGTCAAGCTCGGAGAATTCGTTGAAGCGCACGGCGATCTCGCGCTCCAGCCGGTGATGCTCGTCTTCCAGGCGGTCGAGGTCGGCCCACACCGGGCTGTCCTCGGGCAGAGCGGCAAAGGCTGCGGCCGAGCGCAGTTCGAACATCTCGCGGATTTCGGTCAACTCCAGCGCGAAGGCGCGGGTAAAGCCTTTCAGCACCCAGTGACTGTTGCGGCGCTTCTCGATCAGCCCAAAGCGCGAGAAGCGGATCAGGAATTCGCGCACGCTGGTGGTGCCGACGCCGATCTCACGCGCCAGTTCGAGCTCGTTGATCTGCATGCCGGCTTCGGCACCGCTGGCAAGCAGCCGCCGCATGAAGGAGCGCTCGATGATCTCGGCCAGCGTGTCGGTTTCTTCCTCGGGGAAGAAATCGTCCGGTCGCGGTTCGCGCAGGACCGTCTTGCTGCGCTTGTTCCAATCGATCAGCCCGGTTTCTTCCATGCGCGCAAGGATAGTGCGGACCGTCGTGCGGCTGACGCCGAGCAGCGTACCCAGCTCCGGCTCCGAAGGCAGGCTCCTGGTTTCGTCGAGCAGCCTCAGACCGCGATTATAGGCGTCCTTGTAAACGTTGTTGCTCTTCGACATCCCCTGCCCCGTGGCGCATCGGCGTTTGCGGCCAGTGTGAAGCGTTTCTCGCGCATGAAACCGGTACCTTTTCGGAAAACATCATGCGCAACGCTAGTTTTGGTTGTAGAGCCTACTTCTCGCATCCAAAAGACGCGTCGCGCTCTGGCGAAAAAACAATTGACGCAAAAATGTTTTTTCACGATAAAAGACATTATATGTTAAGAGCCGCGTGTCAATCCGCTCGCGCACCCAGGAACACACCCAGGAAGCTCCCGTGAACGCCGCAAACAGCATTCTTCTGTCTCCCGCCGACAATGTCGCGGTCGCCAATGGCCGCATCGAGATCGGCACCGTGCTGCCGGGCGGCGCCGTCGCCGCCGCAGTGATCGAGCCGGGCCACAAAGTGGCGATCAAGCCGATTGCGGCCGGCGAGGCCGTGGTCAAATACGCCCAGGCGATCGGCCGCGCCACGCAAAACATCGCGCCCGGCGAGCATGTCCATTCGCACAATCTGGTCTTCGAAAGCGGGCGTTTGCCGGTGGTGCCGCCGAGCGAGGCAGTGCATGCGACCGAGGCCGACCGCGCCCGCACCTTCATGGGCTACCGCCGCGCCGACGGCCGCGCCGGCACGCGCAACTTCGTCGGCATTCTCGCCAGCGTCAATTGCTCGGCCACCGTCTGCCATGCCATCGCCGACGCCGCGAACCGCACCCTTCTGCCGCAATATCCCGGCATCGACGGCTTCGTCCCGATCGTCCACGGCCAGGGCTGCGGCATGAGCGCCACCGGCGACGGCATGATGGTGCTACACCGCACGCTGGCCGGCTACGCCCGTCACCCGAATTTCGGCGGCGTGCTGATGGTCGGGCTCGGCTGCGAGGTCAACCAGCTCACCCTCTACGGCCAGAAGGGCGTTGCCGCGGGAAAACGTCATTTCAACATCCAGGAAGCCGGCGGCTCGCGCAAATCGGTCGAGAAGGCGTTGATCGTGCTGGCCGAGATCGCCGAGGAGGTCGGCAAGCTTCAGCGTGAGCCGATCCCGGTCAGCGAGATCGTCGTCGGCCTGCAATGCGGCGGCTCCGACGGCATGTCCGGCATCACCGCCAATCCGGCGCTGGGTGCCGCGGTCGACATCCTGGCCGGCGTCGGCGGCATCGGCATCCTTTCCGAGACGACGGAGATCTATGGCGCCGAGCACCTGCTCGCCTATCGCGCCGCAACCCCCGAGATCGCCGCCAAGCTCGACGGTTATGTGAAATGGTGGGAAGACCACGTCGCCAAGCATGGCGCATCGATCGACAACAATCCCTCACCGGGTAACAAGCGCGGCGGCCTGACCACCATCCTGGAAAAGTCGCTCGGCGCGGTCGCCAAGGGCGGCCAGACGCCGCTCAACGGCGTCTTCGGCTATGCCGAAAAGGTCACCGGGCACGGGCTGGTGTTCATGGACACGCCCGGCTACGACCCGGTCTCGGCCACCGGCCAGGTGGCGGGCGGCGCCAACGTCATCGTCTTCACCACAGGCCGCGGCTCCTGCTTCGGCTGCCGGCCGACGCCGTCGATCAAGGTCGCCAGCAACTCGACCATGTATCACACGATGGAAGAGGACATGGACGTGAATTGCGGCGTCATCGCCTCGGGCGAAAAGACCATCGCCGGCATGGGCCGCGAGATCTTCGAACTGATCGTCGAGACGGCTTCGGGCCGCAAGACCAAGAGCGAAGAGTTCGGCTACGGCGACAACGAGTTCGTGCCGTGGCACCTCGGAGCGACGCTCTAAGCCGGACCATGCGCAACAGTCGCGAACACCTGACGTGATCGCCAGGTGTCACAGTTCCAACGCTCCCGAAAAAGAATGAACATTCCATATTGACTGGATGATGGAATTAATATTCCATGCAGCATATTGGAGGAGATTGGCAGCGGAGTTCCGACAGAAAAAACTCTTCCGTCCAGCCATTCGAAGCGGCCATCAAACAGCGCTTGCGCCGACCGAGATGATACACTATCAAAATGCGGTAAATGTTTTTTATTGATAAAGTTCCGTTTGGGCCGCGCCATCCGAATGGAGCTTCCGTAACATTCACCGGGCGACTTAGGGAGGACTCCTAATGAAATTCGTGACCAGCATTCTCAATCGCCGCGCCTTCGTGGCACTCGCAGCCGCCTCGATGCTTGCCGGCGTGATGCATTCGGCCCCGGCATCCGCGGCCGACGTGACCATTCCGATCATCGTCAAGGACACCACGTCCTTCTACTGGCAGATCGTTCTGGCCGGTGCCCGCAAGGCTGGCAAGGACCTCGGCGTCAACGTGCCGGAACTCGGCGCCCAGGCAGAGACCGACGTCAACGGCCAGATCTCGATCCTCGAAAATGCCGTCGCCGGCAACCCGGCCGCCGTCGTCATCGCGCCGACCGAAGCCAAGGCGCTCGGCAAGCCGATCGACGAGGCCGCCACCAAGGTCAAGATCATCGGTATCGACTCCGGTGCCGACTCCAAGGCCTTCACGTCGTTCCTGACCACCGACAACATCCAGGGCGGCCGCGTTGCCGCTGACGGCCTTGCCGCAGCCATCGGCGAAGCCAATGGCGGCAAGGTCGAGGGCGACGTCGCCCTGATCACCGCGCTTCCGGGCGCCGGCTCGCTCGAACAGCGCGCCCAGGGTTTCAAGGAACAGCTCGCCGCCAAATATCCCGGCCTCAAGCTGGTCGCCGACAAATACGCCGACGGCCAGGCCACCACCGGCCTCAACATTGCCACCGACCTGATCACCGCCAACCCCAATCTCAAGGGCATCTTCGCCTCCAACCTGATCATGGCGCAGGGCGTCGGTCAGGCGATCGCCGAGAACAGCCTCTCAGGCAAGGTCGGGCTGGTCGGCTTCGACAGCGACGAGAAGCTGATCAAGTTCCTCAATGACGGCGTCATTTCGGCGCTCGTCGTCCAGGATCCGTACCGGATGGGCTATGACGGCATCAAGACGGCGCTTGCCGCCTCGAAGGGCGAGAAGGTCGAGGCCAATGTCGACACGGGCGCCAATTTGGTCACCAAGGCCAACATGAAGGATCCGAAGATCGACGCGCTGCTCAACCCGAAGCTCGACTGAGCATAGCCGCAAGTGAACTGTTTCCGGGGCCTTTTCGCCCCGGAAACATCCCACTCGTGCCAATCGCGAGGCCAATCTTTGGGGGCCAATCTGGGAGGATTGTCATGATGTCGACGGCGCAGGAACTCCATCCGGCCCCAACGCTGGAACCGGGCAGGACCATCCTCGAACTCCGCGGGCTGGAAAAGCGCTATCCCGGCACCCATGCGCTGAAGCCGGTCGATCTCGCCTTCAAGGCCGGCGAGATCCACGCCATCGTCGGCGAGAACGGCGCCGGCAAATCCACCCTGATCAAGCTTCTGACCGGCGTCATGCCGCGCACCTCCGGCGACGTCATCTGGGAGGGCAAGCCTGCCGCATTGGCAACGCCGCATGAGGCGATGGCGCTCGGCATCAATGCCGTGCATCAGGAAGTCGTCCTGTGCCGCCATCTCACCGTCGCCGCCAACATGTTCCTCGGCGAGGAGGATTCCCGCTTCGGCATCCTGCAGCAGCGGGCGATGGTCAGGCAGGCGCAGAAGATCATCGACGATCTCGGCTTCGACCTGCCGGCCCATGTCATGCTGGGTGACCTGACCATCGGCCAGCAGCAGCTGATCGCCGCCGCCCGCGCCACAGTGCGCGGCACCACATTCCTGATCTTCGACGAGCCGACCGCCTATCTTACCCGCAAGGAGGCCGACCAGCTGTTCACGCTGATCCGCCGGCTGAAGGGCGAAGGCGTCACCATCATCTACATCAGCCATCGCATGGAAGAAGTGTTCGAGCTCGCCGACCGCGTCTCGGTGCTGCGCGACGGCACGCTGGTCGGCACCAGGGACATTGCCGAGACCAATGACGCCGAGTTGGTCAAGATGATGATCAACCGCTCGATCGAGCAGGTCTACCACAAGGAGCATTTCACCCCCGGCGCGACCATCGTCGAAACCAGGAACCTGTCCGGCAAGGGTTTCGAAAATGTCTCGATGTCCGTCCGCGCCGGCGAGATCGTCGGCCTCTACGGCCTGATCGGCGCCGGGCGCAGCGAGTTCGTCACCACGCTCTATGGCCGGCACCGCAAATCGGCCGGCCAGATCCTCTGGGAGGGCAAGGAGGTCAAGGTCAATTCCGAACATGACGCGATCAGGCTCGGCATGGCGCTGGCCCCGGAAAGCCGCCGCGACCAGGGCCTCTGCCTCAACCTGCCGGTCGGACTCAACCTCAATCTGCCGATCTACAAGCGCATCTCGAGCAATCTGCTGATCTCCCGCGCGCAGGAAAAGGCGCAAGCCGATCGCCAGATCGCCGACCTGCGCATCAAGACGCCGACGCGCGGCGCGCTGGCCTCCAGCCTGTCCGGCGGTAACCAGCAGAAGATCGTCATCGGCAAATGGCTCGCCCATGGCGCCAAGCTATTCATCTTCGACGAGCCGACTGTCGGCGTCGACGTCAGCACCAAGGCCGAGATCTACCGCCTGTTCGGCGCGCTGTTGTCCAAGGGAGCCGGCATCATCCTGATCTCGTCCTACCTGCCCGAGGTCTATGAACTCGCGGACACGCTGCACGTGTTCCGGCGCGGCAAGCTGGTGGCCACGCACGGCTTTCGTACCGCTGATCACGAGGAGATCCTCACCCAGGCGCTGGCCGAGAAACAAGAAAGACCGGGAGGGAAGATATGAGCACCGAGGCGATCGCTGCCGAAAGGCCGAAACGCAACTACAACGCCCTGTTCGGGCTGACACTGCTGGCGCTGCTGGTTCTTTTATGGATCATCCTGTCGGTGGCGACGCCGAGCTTCGCCTCCGCCAACAACATCTCCAACCTGTTGCGGCAAGGGTCGATGATCGCCATCCTGGCGGTCGGCCAGACCTTCGTCATCATCACCGGCGGCATCGACCTTTCCGTCGGCGCCGTGGTCGGCTTCGCCACCGTCATCGTCGCGATGCTGATCAACGCCGGCACACCGGTTTTCCTCGCCATCCTGATCACCTTACTGGTCGGCGTCGCCATCGGCATGTTCCATGGGTTCGGCATCGTCAAGATGGGCCTGCCGCCCTTCATCATCACCCTGGCAACGCTGACCTCGCTGCGCGGCATCGGTCTGTTGATGACCAATGGCAACTCGATCTCGATCAACAACGACGCCTTCCAGACGTTCTCGCGCAGTTCCTTCGCCGGCGTCCCCAATCTGTTCTGGATGGTGATCCTGGTCGGCATCCCAGCCTACATCTTCCTGCACCACAGCCGCTGGGGCCGCTATCTGTTCTCGGTCGGCTCCAACGCCGAGGCGTCGCGCCTGTCAGGCGTCAACGTCCAGCGCACCATCTACATGGCCTACACGCTGTCGGGGCTGTGTGCGGCCTTCGTCGGCGTGCTGCTTGCCTCGCGCATCGGCATCGGCAATCCGACGCAGGCCGAGGGCTGGGAATTGCAGGCGATCGCCTCCTCGGTGATCGGCGGCACCTCGCTGTTCGGCGCTGTCGGCTCCGTGCACGGACCGCTGCTCGGCGCCTTCATCCTTGCCACCATCAACAACGGCGCCAATCTGCTCAACGTCAACGCCTTCTGGCAGCGCATCATCACCGGCGTGCTGATCATCGTCATCGTCTATTTCGACGGGCTGCGCCGCCGCGGCAAATAGACTGCCTCCCAACAACCGCCGGCCTCGCGACAGCAGGGCCGGCGGTGCCATGAACCGACTGGATTGAAGCATGAAAGCCGTCGTCTGCCGCTCGCCCGGCGAACTTGTCCTCGAAGATCGTCCGGCGCCTGGCGCGCCCCCCGCCGGCTGGGCGCTGGTCGCCGTCAGCCATGTCGGCATCTGCGGCACCGACTATCACATCTTCGAAGGCAAGCACCCGTTCCTCGCCTATCCCCGCATCATGGGCCACGAGGTTTCTGGCACCGTGATCGAGGTTGGCGAGGACGTCGATCTCGCCGTCGGCGAAGCGGTGAACGTCAATCCCTATCTCGCCTGCGGCAAATGCATCGCCTGCCGGCAAGGCAAGCCGAATTGCTGTGTCATGATCGAGGTGCTCGGCGTCCACCGCGACGGCGCCATGTGCGAGCAGATCCTGGTGCCGGCGCAAAATCTTTATCCGGCACACGGCCTGTCGCTGGCCGATGCTGCCGCCGTCGAATTCCTGGCGATCGGCGCCCATGCCGTGCGGCGCTCGCTCGCTGATCCAGGTGCGCGCACACTGGTCATCGGTGCAGGCCCGATCGGGCTCGGCACGGCGCTGTTCGCCCGCATCGCCGGGCTAGACGTGATGCTGCTCGACATGAGTGCGGAGAGGCTGGGTTTCGCCGAAAGCGAACTCGGCTTCGCGACCCTCGACGGCTCGCGGGGCGCTGCTGCCGACCTGGTGCGGGAAGCAACCGGCGGCGACGGCTTCGACGTGGTTTTCGATGCCACCGGCAACACCCGGTCGGTGCAGTCGGCCTTCGCCCATGTCGCGCACGGCGGGGCGCTGGTCCTGGTCAGCGTCGTCAAGGACGACATCGCCTTTTCCGATCCCGAATTCCACAAGCGCGAGATGATGCTGATCGGCAGCCGCAACGCCCTGCGTGCCGATTTCGACCATGTCGCCGCCTCGATCCGCAACGGCGCGCTGCCGCTGGCAAAGCTGGTCACCCACCGCACCACGCTTGGCGAGACGCCGCACGACCTCGCCCGCTGGGCGCATGAGAAGTCCGGCCTGATCAAGGCCGTCATTCAAGTCGGATGATGCCAGGGCTGCCGCATCTCAGAGCGCCGACAATTTGAGCTCGATCCGCTCGGCCGGGAAGCGCGACTCCGAAAACTGTATCGGCTGACCGTCGGGCGTGACGTTGACGGCGACCGTCACTAGCACGATGGCGCCGGGCTGCAGCTCGAGGTCAGCAAGGTCGGCGGCATCGGCATGGCGCGCCGACAGCACGGTCGATTGCCTGAGATAGTCGTCGATGCCGAAACGTGCCAGCGATGCGGTGATCGAACCGGTTTCCGCCATGGCGGCATCGATGCCGGCAAAGCGCTTGGCATCGAACCAGCCGGCAGCGCGGGACACCGGCATTCCATCGGCTTCGCCGCGCGTTTCCAGGCGTATCACATCGGCGCCCGTCGCAAGGCCTAAGCCCTCTGCGACACGACGGTTGGCCGGCTCGACCGATGACGCGAGTAAGGTGATATGCCGCTCGGACGCCTGTCCTTGCAATCCCTCGGAAAAGCGGGTGCGAGCGCCGATCGGATAAGACAGCCGCTTGCGCGACAGCACGAAGGTGCCGCGCCCCTGCTCCGCCCTGAGCACGCCCTCCTGCACCAGCGCTGCGATAGCGCTACGCACCGTATGGCGGTTGACGCCATAGCGTCCGGCCAACGCGATCTCCGGCGGCAGCGCGGCATTCTCGGGAAAATCGCCGACGGCGATCGAATGCAGTATCTGGTCGGCGATCTGCCGCCACAGCGCGACACCGCTGCGCCGCTCGATGCGGTTGGCTTGTCCGATCATCTCCCGCCCCAATTCTTTGCGCCGATCTTTTGGCCGGTGTCACGTGCCCGTCATGGACACGCGCTAGATAACGAGTATAATTTGTATAGTTGTCTATATCAATAGACAAATTCACGCAAACGAGGAGTACGGCCATGCGAGGACGGGAAGCGCGAGAGCAGGCCGAGCGCAAGGCCGTGATGGCGACGCTGGCGCAATCGGCCGGCGAAGACATCGTCCGCCTGTGGGACGAAACCGGCCTGCCTTGCGAAGCGGAACTTCTGCGTGGCCCCGAAACCGGCCTGGTTACGGTACGCGGCCGCATCGGCGGCGGTGGTGCCCCTTTCAATGTCGGCGAGGCGACGGTCACCCGTGCCACGGTGCGGCTTGCGTCCGGCCATGTCGGCCACTGCTACGCACTTGGTCGCGACAAGCAGAAGGCAAGGCTGGCGGCGATCGCCGATGCGCTGTGGCAGGACCCGGCCCACCGCAATGAGGTCGAGATCAGGATCGTTGCGCCATTGCAGGCGGCACTGGCCAAGGCGCGTGAACAGCGCCGCGCCGAGACGGCGGCGACCAAGGTCGATTTCTTCACCATGGTGCGCGGAGAAGACTGATGGATATCGCCACTCAATCCATTGAAGGCGGCTTCGCCGATCCGGTATTCAATGCCCAGACCGTATTCCGTGCCGTGATGGACGCGATGGCGCGGCCAGGCAGTGTGCAGCCGCTGCCGGCCCTCGCCCACCCCCCGGTGCCGCTGTCGGCCACCGCCGGGGCCGTTGCGCTGGCGCTGTGCGATAACGACACGCCGCTCTGGCTCGACCACGCCTTGCAGGCTTCAGCGACGGTGAAATCCTGGCTTGGCTTTCATACCGGCGCGCCGCTGGCCAACACCCCGGCCGACGCGCATTTCGCGCTGATCGCCACGCCGGCCGAGATGATGGCGCTCGACGGGTTTTCGCAAGGCACCCAGGATTATCCCGATCGCTCCACGACGCTGATCCTCGAGGTCAGCGATCTTGTCTCCGGCGCTCCGCTGCTGCTCGAAGGCCCGGGCATCGAGAAGACGGCGACGATCGCGCCGGCGCAAATGCCGCGCCATTTCGTCGAGCAATGGAAGCAGAACAACCAGCGTTTTCCGCGTGGCGTCGACATCATCCTCGCCACGTCCGAAGCAATTGCCTGCCTGCCGCGCACGACGCGCATCAAGACGATGGAGGCATAGGATGTATGTCGCGGTAAAGGGTGGCGAAGCGGCCATTCGCAACGCCCACAAACTGCTCGCCGACCGCCGGCGCGGCGACCGCTCGGTGCCCGCACTTCGCCTCGACCAGATCGTCGAGCAGCTGGCGCTCGGCGTCGACCGGGTGATGAGCGAAGGTTCGCTCTACGACCGGGAATTGGCGGCACTCGCCATCGTCCAGGCGCGCGGCGACATGATCGAGGCGATCTTCCTGGTTCGCGCCTATCGCACGACGCTGCCGCGTTTCGGCTACACAAGGGCGATCGACACCGGCACGATGCTGGTCGAGCGACGGGTGTCGGCGACCTACAAGGACCTGCCCGGCGGCCAGCTGCTCGGCCCGACTTTCGACTACACCCACCGCCTGCTCGATCCCGAGCTCGCCGCCGGCGGCGATGTCGCCGAACCGGAGCAGCGCGCAGGCGAGGCGGAAGCCATGCCGCGCGTCTCGGCCATCCTCGCCCGCGAAGGCCTGATCGAGCCCGACGGCGACATGCCTGGGGATCATACCCTCGGCGACATCACCCGCGAGCCGCTCGAATTCCCGATGGCGCGCGACATCCGCCTGCAGGCGCTGTCGCGCGGCGACGAGGGGTTTCTGCTGGCGCTCGGCTATTCCACCCAGCGCGGCTACGCGCGCAACCATCCCTTCGTCGGCGAGGTTCGCATCGGCGAGGTCGAACTGGAACTGGACGTGCCGGAACTGCCCTTTGCCGTGCCGCTCGGCAGCATCCGCGTCACCGAATGCCAGATGGTCAACCAGTTCAAGGGCTCGGCCAAGGCGCCGCCGCAATTCACCCGCGGCTATGGCCTCGTCTTCGGCCAGAGCGAGCGCAAGGCCATGGCCATGGCGCTATGCGACCGCGCGCTGCGCGCCTCGGAGTTGGGTGAGGATGTCATCGCCGCAGCGCAGGACGAGGAGTTCGTCATCTCGCATTCCGACAATGTCCAGGCGACCGGCTTCGTCGAGCATCTGAAGCTGCCGCATTATGTCGACTTCCAGGCCGAGCTCGACCTCGTGCGCCGCATGCGCGCCGAGCATGATGCCCGCGAAAATGCCGGCAAGGCCGAAGAAAAGAGGGAGGCAGCGGAATGAGTGCACAACCAGCGGACATCGCCACCTACAACTTCGCCTATCTTGACGAGCAGACCAAGCGGATGATCCGCCGCGCCATCCTCAAGGGCATTGCCATCCCCGGCTACCAGGTGCCGTTTGCCTCGCGCGAAATGCCGATGCCCTATGGCTGGGGCACCGGCGGCGTGCAGGTCACCGCTTCGATCATTGGCCCGGACGATGTGCTCAAGGTCATCGACCAGGGCGCCGACGACACCACCAATGCGGTTTCGATCCGCGCCTTCTTCAAGAAGGTCGCCAATGTCGCCGTCACCACCGAGACGGCCAAGGCGACCATCATCCAGACGCGCCACCGCATTCCCGAATATCCGCTGAGTGCCGGCCAGGTGCTGGTCTATCAGGTGCCCATCCCCGAACCGCTGCGCTTCCTCGAACCACGCGAGACGGAGACGCGCAAGATGCATGCGCTGGAGGAATACGGTCTGATGCATGTAAAACTCTACGAAGACATCGCCAGGCATGGCCGCATCGCCACCACCTACGCCTACCCGGTCAAGGTTGAGGGCCGCTATGTGATGGATCCCTCGCCGACGCCGAAATTCGACAATCCGAAGATGCACCGTTCGCCGGCTTTGCAATTGTTCGGCGCCGGCCGCGAAAAGCGCATCTACGCGCTGCCGCCCTTCACCGATGTGGTCAGCCTCGATTTCGAGGACCATCCGTTCGAGGTGCAGACCTTCGACCAGCCCTGCGCGCTGTGCGCGGCCGAGAACGTCTATCTCGACGAGGTCATCCTCGACGACCATGGCGGCCACATGTTCGTCTGCTCCGATACCGATCATTGCGAGAGGCGGCGCGCGGAAGGCCACTGCGGCCATCTCGCGCCCGAGACCCATCTTGCCCCAGGAAAAACGGAGCCGGCGCAATGACAGACGAACCGCTGCTGCGCGTTTCGGCGCTGTCCAAATTCTACGGCTCGCGCGTCGGCTGCGAGAACGTCACATTCGACCTCTGGTCGGGCGAAGTGCTGGCGGTGGTCGGCGAATCCGGTTCCGGCAAGACGACTTTGCTCAACTGCCTGTCAACTCGACTGCTGCCCAGCTCCGGCACCGCCAGCTACCGGATGCGCGGCGGCCAGTTTCGCGAACTTTACCGCATGAGCGAGGCCGAGCGCCGCTTCCTGATGCGCACCGATTGGGGTTTTGTCCATCAGAACCCGGCCGACGGGCTGCGCATGACGGTGTCGGCCGGCGCCAATGTCGGCGAGCGGCTGATGGCGGTCGGCGACCGCCACTATGGAAAAATCCGCGCCACCGCGGTCGACTGGTTGTCGCGTGTCGAGATCGACGAAGACCGCATCGACGACGAGCCGCGCGCCTTTTCCGGAGGCATGCGCCAGCGCCTGCAGATCGCCCGCAACCTCGTCACCGGGCCGCGGCTGGTGTTCATGGACGAGCCAACCGGCGGCCTCGACGTCTCGGTGCAGGCGCGCCTGCTCGATCTGTTGCGCGGCCTGGTCACCGATCTCGGCCTGGCGGCCATCGTCGTCACCCACGACCTTGCAGTGGCACGTCTGCTGTCGCAGCGCATGATGGTGATGAAGGACGGCCGCGTCGTCGAAAGCGGCCTCACCGACCGCGTCCTCGACGATCCGCGCGCGCCTTATACCCAGTTGCTTGTCTCCTCGATTCTGCAGGTGTGACGATGATTGCTCCGGCGTACCCCCCTCTGGCCTGCCGGCCATCTCCCCCTCAAGGGGGGAGATCAGCAGCTTTTATGTCCCGCCCGTTCTGCGACACAGGAGAATGGCGAAACCGAATGCGACAGCCAATCTCCCCCCCTGAGGGGGAGATGGCCGGCAGGCCAGAGGGGGGTGTTGGCCCGCAGACGAATGACGATTGGAGAACGCTCTGATGGCAACCCCGCTCGTTGTCTCCGATGTCGCGAAGAGCTTCACCATGCATCTGCGCGACGGCATCAAACTGCCGGTGGTCGCCGGTGTCTCGTTCGCGATCAGGGCCGGCGAATGCGCCGTGCTCGGCGGCCCGTCCGGCGCCGGCAAGAGCTCGATCCTGAAAATGCTCTACGGAAATTATGCCGCCGATGAAGGCCAGATCATCGTCCAGCACGAGGGCGGGCTCATCGATCTCGCCTCGGCCAGCCCGCGCACCGTGCTTGCCGTGCGCCGGCTTACCATCGGCTATGTCAGCCAGTTCCTGCGCACCGTGCCGCGTGTCTCTGCGCTCGATGTCGTGGCCGAACCGCTGGTCGAGCGCGGCGAGGAGCGCGAGGTCGCGCACGGCAAGGCACGTGCCTTGCTGGCGCAGCTCAACCTGCCGGAAAAGCTCTGGGCGCTGCCGCCGGCGACGTTCTCCGGCGGTGAACAGCAGCGCGTCAACATCGCGCGCGGCTTCATCACCGAGCACCCGATCCTGCTGCTCGACGAGCCGACCGCTTCGCTCGACGCCAGGAACCGCGACGTGGTGATTTCCCTGATCGCCGCCAAGAAGGCGGCGGGCGTCGCTTTGCTCGGCATCTTCCACGACCACGACGTGCGTGAGGCGGTGGCCGACCGTATCATCGACGTGACCGCCTTCGCCGCCGGAAAAATTGCCGCATGACAAGGAAACTGTCGGAGGCGCCGGTGATCCACGAGACGGCGCAAGTCGAGAACTCGACGCTTGGCCGCTGGACCGAGATCACCGAGCGCTGCCGGGTTTCCGAAAGCACGCTCGGCGACTATTCCTACATGATGCAGGACTGCGGCGTCTGGTGCGCAACGATCGGCAAATTCGCCAACATCGCCGCAAGCGTGCGCATCAACGCTACCAACCATCCGACCTGGCGGCCGACGCTGCACCATTTCACCTATCGCGCCTCGGATTATTGGGACGACGCCGAGCACGAGAGCGAATTCTTCGCCAAGCGCCGCGCCAAACGCGTCACCATCGGCCACGACACCTGGCTCGGCCACGGCTCGACCATCCTGCCCGGCGTCATCGTCGGCGATGGCGCGGCGGTCGGTGCCGGTGCGGTGGTGTCGAAGGACGTCGCGCCCTACACCATCGTCGCCGGCGTACCGGCCAAGCCGATCCGCGAACGCTTCGACCGCCGCACCGCGGAACGCTACCAGGCGCTCGCCTGGTGGGACTGGGATCATGCAAGGCTGCGCGCCGCGCTCGACGATTTTCGGGAGCTGTCGGCGGAGGCGTTTCTGGAGAAATATGGCGGCTAAGGGATCGTGAATGGTGAACGGTGAATGTGAATGGGGGCAGCGGACAGGTTTCGAGACTCAGGGAAGCCGTTCTTATCACCATTCACCATTCGAGCTTCTCGCGCCGAGTTGATCCCGCCCCGCTCCAGGCTGTGGGCAGTAACAAAACTGACATCGTCCCGACACCGCAGGTTCATGCGGCTGCGCTAGCCAGGGTTAACAGACCTTCAATTGCGATTGGACTGGAGCCTGCACCATGTCAGCTACGCTCGAAATCCGCGGCGTCACCCGCCGGTTCGGCAAGAACACCGCCGTCAGCAATGTTCACATCGCGATTCCGCAGGGCCAGATGGTCGGCATCATCGGCCGTTCAGGCGCCGGCAAATCAACGCTTCTGCGCATGATCAACCGCCTCATCGATCCCAGCCAGGGATCCATCCTGTTCAACGGCGTCGAGGTCTCCGGGTTGCGCGGCTCGCCGCTCCGGCGATGGCAGCGCGACTGCGCCATGATCTTCCAGCAGTTCAATCTCGTGCCGCGCCTCGATGTGCTGACCAATGTGCTGCTCGGCCGGCTCAACCACCGCTCGACGCTGTCCAACCTATTTGGCATGTTCTCCCGCGGTGAATGCGCCGAGGCGGTTGCAGCCCTCGAGCGCCTCGACATCGCCCGCACCGCCCTGCAGCCGGCCGGCACGCTTTCCGGCGGCCAGCAGCAGCGCGTTGCGATTGCGCGCGCCATGATGCAGCAGCCGAAGGTGTTGCTGGCGGATGAGCCGATTGCCTCGCTCGATCCGCTCAACGCCAAGGTGGTGATGGATTCGCTGCAGGACATCAATTTGCGCGAGGGCATCACCGTCATCACAAATCTGCATACGCTGGATACGGCCCGCACCTACTGCAACCGCATCATCGGCATGGCCGCCGGCAAGGTCGTCTTCGACGGCTCGCCCGAAGCCCTCAACCGCGAGGCCGTGCGCATGGTCTACGGCACCGACAGCAATGGCGGCGAAATCTCCGAGGCCATCACCTCCACCAGTGTCGCCATCAAACAGAAAATCGCTGCATCCGCCGGACCGCTCGAGCCCGCATTCCCGGGATATTGAGAACGGCCTGATCGCCCGCCCGCGTCAAAGGCACCTGTCAAAAAATTCTAACGCTACCGGCGCGAGGCCGGGACCAACAGGAGAGAGATAATGTTCAGGAAGATGGTTTTTGGCGCCGTTTCATTGCTCGCCATCGCGGCAAGCGCCGCTCACGCCCAGGATATCAAGGAATTCCGCATCGGCATCCTTGGCGGTGAAAACGAAGCGGACCGGCTGCGCAACTTTCAGTGCCTCGCCGATCACCTGAAGTCCGAATTCGGCTTCGAGAAGGTCTCGCTGTTCCCGGCCGCCGACTATGACGGCGTTATCCAGGGCCTGCTCGGCGGCACGCTCGATTTCGCAGAGCTTGGCGCGTCGGGCTATGCCAGCGTCTACCTCAAGGATCCGAACGCCGTGACCCCGATCCTCACCACCCAGCAGACCGACAGCGCGACCGGCTATTATTCGATCGGCCTTGCGCTGAAGTCGTCCGGCATCACCGACATCAAGTCGGCCAAGGGCAAGAAGCTCGGCTATGCCGACCCGGATTCGACCTCCGGCTACCTGATCCCGCTGACCCAGATCCCGAAGGACACCGGCGCTTCGAACGAAACCTTCTTCGCCTCGACCCAGTTCAATGGCGGCCACGAGAACAACCTTCTCGCGGTTCGCGACGGCAAGGTCGATGTTGCGGTTGACGACTCCTCGGGCATCGGCGACTTCAAGAACGGCTACACCTCCGGCACCTTCCACAAGGAAGTCGCCAAGGGCGCCGTGGACCCCAACGATTTCGTTGAAGTCTGGCGCTCCGGCTTGATCCCGAACGGCCCGCTGGTCGTGCGCACCGCACTCGGCGGCGACATGAGCGCCAAGCTCGCCAACTTCTTCACCAGCCTGCCGGCCAAGGACAAGCCTTGCTTCGAGGCCATCGAAGGCGGCGATTTCACCGGCTACGTTCCGGTGAAGCCGGACTTCTACAGCGTCATCGTCGAAGCCCGCAAAGCCGCGATCGGCGGCTGACGACAATTGCGGAAAGGGCGGCGTCCTTCAGCGCCGCCCTTTTTGCGTGTCCGCTCGTGACCCCGTATGACCTTCGCCGCTACAATTCGTTCAGACGCGGTCCGGCAGGCAGCAGACGCCTGGCGACGCCAGACGTCCTTGCGCCGGTTCTACACGGCGCTCGGCATCGGCTCACTGCTTGTCGCCATGTGCACAGCCATGTGGTTCGCCGACGAGGCCAATGCCGGACATTTCTTCGATCGGCTGCCGCACATACTGGATTTCCTTAGTTGGCTTGTTCCCAAGGACTGGAACGACGTCTGGCGGGCGCTGTTCGACATCGCATCGCCGCACGACAAGGGCAGCCAAGAGTTCAACTTCCCGCTTGGCCGCGTCTATCTCTGGGGCGGTTTTTATCTACCCGAATATTTCGAGCTGATGCTCACCACGCTTAACGTGGCGCTGGTTTCCACTTTCATCGGCTTTGTCTTTGCGGTGCCCTTTTCCTTCATCGCCGCGCGCAACTTGACGCCCAGTCCGGTGCTCAGGCTCGTCGTCAAGCGCTTCATGGAACTGCTTCGCGCCTTCCCCGAGATCGTCATTGCCGGCCTGTTCGCAGCCATCCTCTCGACCGGCCCGGTCGCAGCCATCATCGCCATCGGCCTGCATTCCATCGGCGCTCTCGGCAAGCTCTTCTACGAGATCAACGAAAACATCGACATGCGCGCCGAAGAAGGCCTGCGCGCGGTCGGCGCCAACTGGTTCGAGCGCGTGCGCTTTGCCGGCCTGCCGCAAGTGCTGCCCAATTTCATGTCCTACACGCTGCTCAGGATCGAGATCAATGTGCGTATCTCGACCATTATCGGCGCGGTCGGCGGTGGCGGCATCGGCGAGGAACTGAAGCTCTCCATCTCGCGCGGCTTCGGCGCCAAGACGCTGGCATTGGTGCTGCTGCTGTTCACGACGATCTTCCTCGTCGACCAGTTTTCCGCCTGGCTACGCCGCAAGCTCGTCGGCGAGCAGGCATTCATGATGGGTGCCTGACCATGATCCCAAAAAGTGGATTCCCGTTTTTGGAAAAGATCATGGCAAATCAACAAGAAGACTGCCCATGGCCGCAATGACCGCCGATGAGATGCGGTCGATCGAGGAGCGCTTCCCCCAAGTGTTCCGGCGGCCCTTGTACAAACGCTTCGGCCCGCTGGTCCTGTTCACCGGCATCCTGCTCTATCTCCTCTACGCCTTGTGGTTCTTCAGCCTGCCGCAAGTGCTGAGGGAATCGCACTGGGAGCGCCTGCCGCTCTTCCTGACGCAATGGATCAGCTACGATCTGCAGCCGGAATTCCGTCTCGACCAG
This sequence comes from Mesorhizobium sp. M0664, assembly GCF_040320565.1. Lineage (NCBI taxonomy): Bacteria > Pseudomonadati > Pseudomonadota > Alphaproteobacteria > Hyphomicrobiales > Phyllobacteriaceae > Mesorhizobium > Mesorhizobium sp. M0664. The sequence continues at coordinate 32,071 of NZ_JAMYPW010000027.1, read as the reverse complement.
CCTCAGATCACACCCAGATATCCGCGTTTTTCGGCGCTCGGCGAAGACCCGCATCCCGATTGGGTCATCACCAACGCCAACGGCTCCTACACCGTCCTGATCGACGGCCGGGCCAAATCGGTCACCTTCGACAAGGCCGAAGCGACGCTTGTCGCCAATGGCCAGGCGGTGCCGATGTCGTTGACCAGCGGCAAACCGGTAATATCCGGCCCGGTGCCGGAGTGGATCACCGCGCATGACGATGAGATCGTCGCCAGGATGGGCTTTGCCGGCGAGGTCCGCATAACCGTCGATCGCGTCAAGGTCCGCAAACGCTTCCTCGGCTGGGCGAATTTCGTCTTCGACACACGCTCGCCCTTCTTCGGCAAGTCGCCCGGCGAGGTGGTCTCGTTGCTGATGTCCGGACCCCAGCTCAAGCCGGGCACATCAAACATTGCGCTGGCCGCCGACAATATCTGGAACAACGCCCAATGGCAGCATGGCGACGTCTGGACGAAGCTGTTCCAGACCATCGTCATGGCGTTTCTCGGCACCTTGCTCGGCGGCATCGTTGCCTTCCCGCTCGCCTTCTTCGCCGCCCGCAACATCACCCCGAGCGGCCTGCTTAGCCAGGTGCTAAAGCGGTTCTTCGATTTCATGCGTTCGGTCGACATGCTGATCTGGGCGCTGTTCTTCACCCGCGCCTTCGGCCCGGGCCCGCTTGCCGGCAGCGCCGCGATTTTCTTCACCGAGATCGGCACGCTCGGCAAAGTCTATTCGGAGGGCCTCGAGAACATCGACGACAAGCCACGCGAGGGCATCCAGTCGACCGGCGCCAACGGCTTGCTGGTGCAGCGCTATGGCGTGCTGCCGGAAGTGATCCCGGTCTTCATCAGCCAGACACTCTATCAGTGGGAATCCAACACCAGGGGCGCGACGATCATCGGCGCCGTCGGTGCCGGTGGCATCGGCCTGAAGCTCTGGGAGGCGATGCGCACCAATTCCAACTGGGCCAATGTCTTCTACATGGTGCTCTTGGTCCTGCTCGTCGTTTTCATCTTCGACAACATTTCCAATTTCCTGCGCCGCCGCTTGAGCAGGACGATCCACGACTACAACCGGATCCAGGCCGGCCAGGGCTGACAGAGGCGTTGCGCAGGCGTGCGGTTAGGGCGCCTTCCTCCATCCATTCCTGATATGCCTGTAGCCGTCGCGGTAGACGGCTTCCGGGCCTTCGGAAAAGTCGCGCCACACCTTGGTGGCCGCGGCCAGATCCTTCAGCGAGCGGCCGAACGCCTCGATCGTCAGCCAATCGTCATAACCGCTCTTGCGGATGGCAGAGAACGTCTCTTTCCAAGGGACGTGGCCGCGGCCCGGCACGCCGCGATCGTTCTCCGAAATGTGGATATGGACGATGTTCTTGCGGTTGCGCGTATAGGCCCCGATCGGGTCAGCCTCTTCGATGTTGGCATGGAACGTGTCGTACATCGCCTTGATGTGCGGCCGGTCGATCGCGTCGATATGCGCCGACAAATCGTCCATCGTGTTGAGCAGATAGCATTCGAAGCGGTTGAGCGCCTCCAGCCCGATGGTGACACCCTTGTTGCCGGCATGGTCACCGATGACGCGCTGCGAAGCGACCGAACGTTTTTTCTCGGCCGCCGTCGGCCCGCTGCCGGAGAAGACCCCGAGTGTCGAATGGAGCGGGCCGCTCAACGTGTTCGCGCCAAGCGCCTGAGCGCAGTCGATCGTCGATTTCATGTAGTCGATACCGGCCTTGCGCGTCGAGGCATCCGGCGAGATCAAATTCATCGCCGGATCGCCCATCGCCGAGACGGCGGTGCGTTGCAGCCCGATACGGTCGAGCAGCTCGCCGAGTTTCCTGTAGTTGTCCGGCGTGCCGGAGAAGACCGGTATCTCGACGCCGTCGAAGCCGGTCGCCTTGATGTCCCTCAACAACGGCTCGTGTTTTTTTGAGACACTGGTCGTCCACAACAACATGCACATGCCGATTTTCATCGACGCCCCTCCCCTTTTTACGGCCGGGCTTGCTCCTCCGGCGACTTCGCCACAAGCCCCCTCATCCGGCCGCTTCGTGGCCACCTTCTCCCCGCCGGGGAAAAGAGGTGAACGCCAGCGCCAACGATCTCCTCTCCCCACGAGGAAAGGTCGGATTGCCCCGAATTGCCTTGCAATTCGGCTGGCAATCCGGGTGACGGGGACTTCCCATTAACCGGGCGCAGCGATTAAAGCTTCGTCCACGCTCCGTTCTTCTTCGACGACTTCACGCAGGCCTCGATGAAGGCCATGCCCTCGACGCCGTCCTGCACGGTCGGGAAGACGACATCCTTGGCCGGCTTCCCGCCCTTCCGGCGCGCTGCACGAATAGCCCGCGCGGCTTCCTGATAGATGTTGGCGAAACCTTCGAGATAGCCTTCCGGATGCCCTGGCGGAACGCGGCTGACGCGCCCGGCGACGGGGAGCGCGCCGGCGCCATTACGGGTAATCAACTGCTTCGGCTGGCCGAACGGCGTGTACCAGAGATAGTTCGGGTCGGCCTGCACCCATTCGAGGCCGCCCTTCGAGCCGTAGATGCGCAATTTCAACCCGTTCTCGTGGCCGGGCGCCACCTGGCTTGCCCAGATCATTCCCTTCGCCGGGTGCGACCCGCCGACCGGCTTGAAGCGCAGCAGCACATTGATGTTGTCGTCGAGCAGCCTCCCCGGCACGAAGGCATCGAGATCGGCCGACAACGAATCGAGCTCCAGCCCGGAGACGAAACGGGCAAGGTTGTAGGCATGCGTGCCGATATCGCCCAGCGCACCGCCGGCACCCGCCTGCTTCGGGTCAGAGCGCCACGCAGCCTGCTTCTGGCCGGTGGCGGCCAGGTCTTCGGTCAGCCAGTCCTGCGGATATTCCGACTGCACGATACGGATATCGCCGAGCTGTCCCTTGGCCACCATCTCGCGTGCCTGCCGCACCATCGGATAGGCGGTGTAGTTATGCGTCAGCACGAACACCTTGCCGGTCTTCTCGACCAGCGCGGCCAACCTCTTCGCCTCGGCCAGCGACGTCGCCAGCGGCTTGTCGCAGATGACATGGATGCCGGCCTCGAGAAAAGCCTTGGCTGCCGGCACGTGCACATTGTTCGGCGTGACGATGGCCACCGCCTCGATGCCATCCGGCCGCTTGGCCTCCGCCTTGGCCATCTCGGCATAGGAGCCGTAGCTGCGTGCCGGATCGAGCCCAAGCTCGGCCGCCGAGGCCTTGGCGCGCTCCGGATTCGACGAGAGGGCCCCGGCAACCAGCACGAACTCGTTATCAATGCGCGCCGCGATGCGGTGCACCGCGCCGATAAAGGCGCCTTGTCCGCCGCCAACCATGCCGTAGCGGATCGGACCGCCTCCCGTTTCCGTCTTCGATGCGCCAACCATGATTTTCTCCCTCGTCACTGAAATACCCCTCCGCTGAGGGGAAGGTGGCCCGCACGGCCGGGTGGGGTTGGTTCATGCCGAGCTCTACGCCCGGCGACCCCACCCCGATCCGCTGCGTGGATCGACCCTCCCTTCGAGGGGGAGGGATATCTGTGCTAGATCCCCATCATGCCGCGCAGCATCTTTTTATCGGTCGTGCCGCCGGCGAAGTCGTCGAATGCTTTTTCCGTCACCCTGATGATGTGGTGCTGGATGAAGGGAGCGCCTTCGGCCGCACCATCCTCCGGGTGCTTGAGGCAGCATTCCCATTCCAGCACCGCCCATGAATCGTAATTGTATTGAGTGAGCTTGGAGAAGATGCCGCCGAAATCCACCTGCCCGTCGCCGAGCGAGCGGAAACGCCCGGCACGGTTGGTCCAGCTCTGGTAACCGGAATAGACACCTTGCCGCCCGGTCGGATTGAACTCGGCATCCTTGACGTGGAACGCCTTGATCCGCTCGTGGTAGATGTCGATGAATTCGAGATAATCGAGCTGCTGCAGCAGGAAGTGCGACGGGTCGTAGTTGATGTTGCAGCGCTTATGGCCGCCGACCGCATCGAGGAACATCTCGAATGTCGCGCCGTCGAACACGTCCTCGCCCGGATGAATTTCGTAGCCGACATCGACGCCGTTCTCGTCATAAACGTCGAGAATCGGCTTCCAGCGCTTGCCGAGTTCGGCAAACGCTTCCTCGATCAATCCCGCCGGCCGCTGCGGCCAGGGGTAGAGGTATGGGAAGGCCAACGCGCCGCAAAACGACACCGACGCCTTGAGCCCGAGATTCTTCGACGCCTTGGCGGCGAACTTCATCTGTTCGACCGCCCATTGCTGCCTTGCTTTTGGATTGTTGTGCACCGCAGCCGGCGCGAAGCCGTCGAACTGCGCGTCATAGGCGGGATGCACCGCCACCAGTTGCCCCTGCAGATGCGTCGACAGTTCGGTGATCTCGACGCCGGCATCGGCGCAGATGCCCTTCACCTCGTCGCAATAGGCCTTGGAGGAGGCTGCCTTCTCGAGATCGAACAATCGGGCGTCCCATGTCGGGATCTGCACGCCCTTGTAGCCCAGACCAGCCGCCCATTTGGTGATCGAGGCCAGCGAATTGAACGGCGCGGCGTCGCCCGCAAACTGCGCCAGGAACAGACCAGGCCCCTTCATCGTCGTCGGCATCGGCATCTCCCTATGTTTCACGACCAAGCATAGCGCCGATTGAAAACAGGGCCAGCGTCTTTGGTCTCTTTGCACAGCGCGCTCAGCGCCGCTATTCTGGTATTACCAAATGCCGAAATCCGGTCAAGCCATTTGACGCGCTGCCGCGGTCCTGCAACCATGCCGAGTTAGGCCACATGTTTAAGTATAATCAATAGCATAGACAGGAGCCAACGCTTGATGGCAGCACTTCTTGCCGTCCAGATGAAATTACTGTAGACCTCCCATCAGGCCCAATTGGTCGAACCAGTTTGCAAAAAATGCTGGGACGCCTTGGGGAAGAATCATGCGGCACGCTTCGGCAGAGTGCGCCGCAGGCGAACTGGTACAGGCGATTCTGGGAAGGATAGACCATGCATCTTTCGACGCACAATTGGATGCGGGCGGAGCCGCTGGAAACGACGCTCAAGCGCATCAAGAAATTCGGCTACGAGTCGATCGAGATCTCCGGCGAACCCGATCAGTACAAGCCCAAGGAGACGCGCGCACTGTTGAACGAGTACGGCATTCGCTGCTGGGGAGCGGTGACGCTGATGCTGGGCGAGCGAAATCTCGCCGCCAAGGACCAGGGCCAACGCGAGCGCTCGGTGCAGTATGTCAAGGACGTGCTGACCATGGTCAGCGAACTTGATGGCGAGATCATCACGCTGGTTCCGGCCACCGTCGGCAAGGTGGTGCCGGACGGCACCGAGGAAGAGGAGTGGAAATGGGTGGTCGACGCCACCCGGGAATGCTTCACCCACGCCAAGAAGGTCGGCGTCAAGATCGCGGTCGAGCCACTCAACCGCTTCGAGACCTATCTGTTCAACCGCGGCGCCCAGGCACTGGCGCTGGCCGATGCGGTCAGCCCCGAATGCGGCGTCTGCCTCGACGCCTACCACATCCACATGGAAGAATTTAACGTCTACGACGCCATCCGGCAGGTAGGCAAGCGCCTGTACGACTTCCATGTCGCCGACAACAACCGCTTCGCCGCCGGCCTCGGGCAGATCGACTGGCCGAAGATCGTCGGCACGCTGAAGGAGATCGGCTATGACGGCGCGCTGACCAATGAATTCGTCGCCCCCGTCGACCGCACGCCGGCTGCCCCCTATCCCGACATGGTCGAACGCAACCCCGTCGACATCTCGCCGGAGCAGCTGAAATTCATTCAGGACCACGGCTCCAGCGTGCTCACGGAGAAATTCTACACCGACCAGATGCGCATCAACGCGGAAACGCTGCTGCCGCTGATCAAGTAGCCGAGCCGTTTGGAAAGAGCCCTTCCGCCTCACCGCGGCCGGGCCGAGGATGAACATGCGCATCAAGACGGTCCAAGCCTGGTGGGTCCGCATACCGATCGAAGCCGCGAAGCAGCACCGCAGCGACTTCGGTCAGGTGGCGACGTTCGACGCCGCCATCCTGCGCATCGAGACCGACGACGGGCTGGTCGGCTGGGGCGAGGGCAAGAATGCCGCCGGCAGCGCCGGCAGCTACGGCGCCCTTGTCCATTTGCTGAACTACGAGGTCGGCCCGCAGCTGGTCGGCCGCGACCCGGCTGACATCGGCGTCATCTGGGAGATGCTCTATAATGGCACGCGCCACGACAGCGCCGCTCGCGCCGGCCACGCCATGCCGCAATTGGCGCGACGCGGCATGAGCATCGCGGCTATCAGCGCCGTCGACATCGCATTGTGGGACATTCTTGGCAAATCGCTCGGCGTTCCGGTCTGGCGGCTGCTCGGCGGCCGCAAGCTGGACCGCATGCCGGCCTATGCTTCCGGCGGCTGGGCCACTGCGGAAGCCATCGGCGACCAGCTGCAGTCCTACATCGCCAAGGGCGGTTTCAAGGCGCTGAAGATGCGCGTCGGCGCCATGGACGGCGCCCCACATATCTCGGCCGCTCGCGTCCGTGCCGCCAGACGGGCGCTCGGTCCCGATATCGACCTGATGGTCGACGCGCACGGCACCTACACGGTGGCCGAAGCCAAGCGCTTTATCCATCTCGCCGGCGACCTCGATCTCGCCTGGTTCGAGGAGCCGGTGATCGCCGACGACAAGCCCGGCATGGCCGAGGTGCGCGCCTGCGGTTCGATCCCGATCGCCACCGGCGAAAGCGAGGCGACGCGCTATGCCTTCCGCGACCTCGCCGTGCTCAAATCCGCCGATATCTTCCAGCCGGATCCGGCCTTTTGCGGTGGCATCAGCGAGGCGATGAAGATCGGCACCATCGCCAGCGCCTTCAATCTGCGCTTTGCGCCGCATCTTTGGGCCGGCGCGCCCTGCTTCTTTGCCGGGCTGCATGTCTGCGCCGCTTCGCCGGCGAGCTTCACCGTCGAATATTCGCTCGGCGCCAACCCGATGATCCACGATCTGATCGAAGAGACTGTCGAAGCAAAGGACGGTATGGTAGCGATCCCTGATAGACCCGGGCTGGGATTCACCATTTCGGAGCGGTTCCTGGAGGCGCACGCGCAACACGGCTGACATGAAAGAAAAGAACCTTCTCGCGGAACTCGCCGCCTATCTGTTCTCCCATTCGGACAAGGAGACGGGCCGCACGCCGTCGGAGCGCGAACTGGCAGAGCATTTCAGCGTCAGCCGCGGCCAGATCCGCGAGGCGCTGGCCATTCTCGAGGCCATGCGCATCGTCGAGCGACGGGCGAAATCCGGCATCTACATCGATACGAAGCAGGCGAGCGTCGAGGCGATGGCGCTGTTCGCCCGCGCCGGCCTGCCGCTCGATCCCGTCCAGATCTACGAGACGGTCGAGTTGCGCAAGATCCACGAGATCAAGGCCGCCGAACTTGCCTGTTCACGCGCCACCGAGGAGAATTTCGAGCGGCTGCGCGAGATCCTGAAGGCCTCCGAGGATCGCATCGCCGCCGGTGAAGGGCTTGCCCGGGAAGACCGCGAGTTCCACCTCGAGATCGTGCGGGCGACCAAGAACAGCGTCTTCCACAATATCTGCAGCGTCTACTACATGATGGGTGAACTGCGCCTGCCGATCTATTTCAACGATCCCGAACGCAGCGTGCGCTCCCATGCCGAGCATATCCAGATCTACGAGGCGCTGCTGCGCCGCGACGGCAATCTCGCCCAGGCGCTGATGAGCGCCCACCTGCAAGGCGCGGAAAGCTACTGGAAGGGGCTGATCGAGGGGCGTGGGGCGGAACCGGAAAGCCCTGCGCTCGAAAAGGCCTGAAATGCCCAAGATCCTGTCAACACACAGACTGCACCCTCGTGCCGCTTCCATGCTGACCGGGGCCGGCGAACTCGTCGTTGCTTCCGCCCTCGATGCGGCCACGCTGGCCGCCGAGGCAAGGAACGCCGATGTCATCATCGTTCGCGCTCCCTTGCCTGCGGCGCTTTTCGAAGGCGCGAAGAAGCTCAGGGCCGCGATCCGCCACGGCGCCGGGCTGGACATGGTACCGATGGAAGCGGCCAATGCGGCCGGCGTGCTGGTGGCGAATGTGCCGGGGGTGAACGCGCGATCTGTCGCCGAATATGTGATGTTCGCGGCGCTGGCGCTGCTTAGGCGCTTCCGTGTGTTGGACCGCGACTTGCGTGCGAAGGGCTGGCTGGCGGGCCGCGAACACACGGTGGTAGCCAGCGAGCTCGCGGGCAAGATGATCGGCATTGTCGGCCTCGGCGCGATCGGTCAGGCGGTTGGCCACATCGCCGCCCATGGGTTCGATCTGAATGTGGTGGCGACGACGCGCAGCATGCGGCCGGCGCCGGACAGGGTCGGCTTCCTGTCGATCGATGCACTCATCGAGCAGAGCGACATCATCGTTCTGTGCTGCCCGCTGACGCCCGAAACACGGGGGCTGATCAGCCGCGAGCGCATTGAGCGGATGAAGCCGGATGCGCTGCTGATCAATGTTTCGCGCGGGCCGGTGATCGATGACGACGCGCTGATCGAGGCCTTGCAGAAGGGGCGCATCGGCGGCGCCGCGCTCGATGTTTTTGCTACACAACCGCTACCGCCCAACCATCCTTATTTTGGCTTCGACAACGTCATCGTCACCCCGCACATGGCTGGGATTACCGAGCAGTCGATGATGCGCATGGGCGTCGGCGCGGCTGGCGAAGCCTTGCTGGTGCTGGCCAACAGATTGCCGGTCAATCTGCGCAACCCCGAAGTGGTCGAGCACTACCGGCGGCGGTTCCCTGCCGATTTCTGAAAGCGCCCCAATTTTCCCGAATTCGCCGGCGATGGTGCCGGCATGGCAAGCGTCACAAAATTCCTGCTGACCGCCGGCTTCTGCGTGGCGACGGCGCAAGCCTTCGCCAACGAACAGGGTAGCTACGTGTTCTGCGACAACGGCATACGCTGCCTGGCGGCGCCCTGTCCATCGAACAGCGCACTCGACCTTGCTGCTGGGAAGCTCATCAAAGGCGTTTCAATCGACATCGATCGCCTGCCGCAACAAGACAAGGCGCTCGATCTTTCAGACAAGCTCTATGCCGGCAAGGTCGTTGTTGTCGGCTCGATCGAGAACCGTACCCGGACCTTCAACGGCAAGCGGTACACCCTGCCTTGGCTGGTCGCCACCAGCATCGAACGCGCCGCCAAGGACAGCGAACGCGGCCACTGCTCGTCGCGCTGACACGCGCTGTGCGATCAATTTGCAAGCAGCCCCTCCACGCCGGCTGCGATGCGCAGCAGGTGGTGGTCATGGCCATTGCGCGCCACCAGCATCAGCCCGGCCGGACGCGTCATTCCCGGCATCGGCAGCGAGATGGCTGATAGATCGAACTGGTTGGCGACCTGCGTGTTGCGCAGCAGAAGGCCTTCCATCCTGTTGCACAGCGCCTCGTCGCTGGTCATCGACACGATCGTCGGCGCCGTCACCGGTGTGGTCGGCAGGGCCAGCACGTCGACCGACGCCAGCCGGTCATCCATCGCGGCGGCCAGCGCCGTGCGGCGGCGCATTGCCCTGATATAGACCGTGGCCGGAATGGCGGCGGCGCGCGACAATGGCCCGCTTACCCGCGGATCGACCGGCCTCGTCGCTCCCGCCGCCAGCCAGTCGGCATGGATCTCCGCCCCTTCCATCGCCGCGATAGACGCGCGTTGGGTTGCCACGCGCAGATCGGCAAGCAGGTCGTCGATCGACAGCTCCACAAGCCGTGCGCCGCTAAGCTCCATCTTGCGCAGACACCGGTCGAACGTCGTCGCGACCTCTTCGTGCGTATCATCGAACAGCACGCCGCGCGCAATACCGATGCGCAGGCCGTCCAGCGGCAGCGGCAACAGTGCCGCCAGGTTTTCGCCCGACATCACTGCATCGGCCGCCGCACATTCGGCGACGGTGCGGGCCAGCGGACCGATCGAGTCCAGCGTGGCTGACAGCGGAAACGCACCCGCAAGCGGCACGCGCCGCGCAGTCGGCTTGAAACCGACGACGCCATTCAGCGATGCCGGAATGCGCACCGAACCACCGGTATCGGAACCGATGGAGATTTCGCTGGTGCCTTCGCCCACCGAAACGCCGGCGCCTGAGGAGGAGCCGCCCGGAATACGGCTGGCATCGCTAGCATTGCCGGGCGTGCCATAATGTGGATTGACGCCGATCGCAGTAAAGGCGAACTCGGTCATGTTGGTCTTGCCGAGGATGATTGCACCGGCCTGGCGCAACTTTTGCACGACAATGGCATCCCGCAGCGCCGGCGCTGCGTTGGCGAGCAGCAGAGAGCCCGCCGTGGTCGGCTCGCCGGCGACATCGAACAGATCCTTGATCGAGACGATCGCCCCATCGAGCGGCCCGAGCGTGACGCCGGCTTTTCGCCGCGCATCGGTGGCGTCCGCCGCCGCCCGGGCGGCTTCCGGGTAGAGCTTTACGAAAACCCTCTCATCGTCGACGCGAGCGGCAAGAGACGAAAGAATTGCTTCGAGGTGATCGCGGGCTGATTGCATTTTTCGGTGTCGGACTCCGCGCGCTTGCAACGTCTTAAGGTAGCAGCCAGAAACTGGCCGCAGGAGACATAGCCCGGCGCGGTCGGATTTGCACCTGTCGAACCGAAGGAGGAAGGCGCGATGCTCTACCAAGGCAGCTGCCACTGCGGCAAGGTCGCGTTCGAGGTCGAAGGCGAGCTGACCGGAGCCGTTCGGTGCAATTGCTCGATCTGCTCGCGCAAGGGTGCACTGCTATCGGCAGTTCCGCATGAGAGCATGCGGGTGCTTGCCTGGGGCGATGATCTCGGCCGCTACAGCTTCGGCAACCATGTCATCGCCCACCGCTTCTGCCGCAGCTGCGGCATTCACCCCTTCGCCGAGGATGTCGGCGAAGGGAGCGGGCGAAGTGCCTATATCAATATTAATTGCATCGAGGCGTTGGACGTCGCCGCCGTGCCGGTCTTCGACTTCGACGGCCGTTCCGTTTAGGCCTTGGGGTCGTCGATCGGCTTGGGGCCAAGGAAGAACGCCGCCAGTGCCGCAAGCAACGTCGCCGCCGCGCAATAGGCGAAGGCGGTGGCAACGCCGGTATTGTCGACAAGCAGGCCGCCGAAGACGGCGCCCAACGCAATGGCGACCTGGAACGTCATAACCATGAGCCCACCGGCGCTTTCCGCCTGATCGGGGGCGGCCCGCACCAGCCAGGTCTGCAGCCCGACTGGGACGGCGCCGAAGGCAAAGCCCCAGCTGGCCACTGCTATTGCAGCCACGACGGGTGAACCTCCGACCACCAGCAGCAGGAGCGCCGAAAACGCGATCAGCAGGGGCGCCAGGCTGACGGCTGCCTTGAGGCTGCGTTCGGCAATGAAGCCGCCGGCAAAATTGCCGAAGAAGCCACCAATGCCGTAGGCGAGCAGCACAAGCGAGATCGTCTCGATGTCCAGCGCGGGCACCTTCTCGAGAAACGGGCGGACATAGGTGAAGCCGGCAAAATGTCCCGAGGCGACCAGTAGTACCACCAGCAGTGCCACCCTGATCATCGGCCGCTTCATCACCTCCAGCAGCGTGCGAAAACCTGCCGTACCTGCAGGCGGCAGCTTCGGAATGGTAGCCACCTGCACCAGCAGCGCCAGCGCTCCGACCACGGCGGCGATCATGAACGCCGTCCGCCAGCCCCAGATGTCGCCGACATAGGCGCCGACCGGAGCCGCGCAGACCGTTGCCACCGAAACGCCGGTGAGAATGATCGACATGGCGCGCGGCATCAGCCGCATCGGAACGAGCCGCATCGCCATGGCTGCCGACATCGACCAGAAGCCGCCAAGACTGATCCCGAGCATGATGCGGGCAATCAGAAGAACGGGAAGCGAGGACGCAAACGCGGCCACCAGGTTTGACAGCACAAGCAGCACCGTCAGCGCCCACATGACCAACCTGCGGTCCAGCCGCTTGGTGACAATGGCCATGGTCGGCGCCGCAATCGCGCCGATGACGGCGGTTGCCGTTACCGCCTGCCCGGCGGCGCCTTCGGTGATGCCGAGATCCTGCGCAAGCGGCGTCAGCAGGCTGGCAGGCAGAAATTCCGCGGTCACCAGGCCGAAGACTCCGAGCGCCAGGGAGACCACTGCCCCCCATGCGGGCTCGGATCGTTCGCCGGTTTCCGATGGGTCGAGAACGGCGTCCATGACGCCTGTCGCGGGTTCGGTCATGAGGGATCTCCGATCTGGTTGCAGCGCAGCATCTGGCTGCAGTGCAACATAGGGAGTGACTGTCTGGAGTTTCCATGCTAGAAACACCATTATGCTTGACCGTTCGTCCAAAATCCCCGTCACCGGTGATCCGCTGACAGACATATTGCGCGGATTGCGCCTCGAAGGCGTCGATTACGGCCGTTGCGAGATGAAGGAACCCTGGGGCATCCATTTTCCGGCTCAGGCGGCGGCACGGTTTCATTTCATCGGCCGCAAAGGCTGCTGGTTGCTGCAGCCGTCCGGCGAATGGGTGGAACTGAAGGCTGGCGACGCGGTATTGTTGCCGCGCGGCTCAGCCCACACGCTGGCGAGCGAGCCGGGTACCGAGGCGGCGCCGATCCACGGCTATGAGGTCGAGGAAATCTGCAAGGGTGTCTATTGCATGTCGAATGACGGCATGCCCGGCTGCCGTCCGGGGACCTTGCTGTTTTTCGGCAGCATGTATTTCAATCTCGATGGCTTGCACCCCTTGCTCGGCATGATGCCGGACGTGATGCGCGCACATGAGTTGGAGGCCTATGAGCCAGGTATCCCGCATTTGCTGGAAGCGATGGCCCGCGAGGTGACGATGGAGCGCGTCGGCTCCGGCGGCATCCTGGCGCGGCTGGCCGATGTGCTCGCCGCGACCGTCATCCGCTCATGGGTCGAGCGCGGCTGCGGCGACTCTTCCGGTTGGATTGCGGCGGTCAGGGACCGCGAGATCGGCCGGGTGCTGGCCGCGATCCATCTGGAACCGAACCGCGACTGGACGGTGGAAGCTCTGGCGAAGATGATGGGTGCCTCGCGATCAGGTTTCGCCGAGCGCTTCGCAACCATTGTCGGCGAAACACCGGCAAAGTACGTCACGCAGGTGCGGATGCACCAGGCGAGGCAATGGCTGGTCCGCGACCGGCTCAAGATTTCCGTCGTCGCGGCTCGTCTCGGCTACGAATCCGACGCCTCCTTCAGCCGCGCCTTCAAACGGGTCATCGGATCGCCGCCTAGCCATTTCCGGGCCGAGGAACAGGCTGATATCCGCCAGGCCGGCTAAACGTTGGCCGGGTTATTGCTCGGTGATGCAGGCCGAGCCGGCGCTGCTCTTGCAATATTTGCCGGAAGCCCCGCACCTGCCATCCGAGACTTCCACGACGGTGCCGCTCAACAACAGCTTGCAGTCGCTGGTGGACAGATTGACCGTGCCGTTGAGATCCTTGATCCTCTTGGCGTCGACCTTCGCGCCGGCGACAACTTTCTTGGCTGCCTGCGCCTCGCCCAGATGCGCCGCCGACAATCCCATACCGGCGACGAGTAGGATCGTCGCAAAACCGCGAAATAGAGTTCCCATAGCCAACCCTCCGTTTTGGGCCTCCAAATTGGGCTTGCAAAGCCCGTTTGGGACCAAAGGATCAGCCTATTCGACAAATCGGAGCATCCGCATCCCCCGTATGGGGGATGACGGGAAGACTCGAGCATTTAGCAGCCAAGGGAATCACTCGACGTCGCACAAATGCGGCTAAAACACATGGTTTAGAGCGGTATGCACGGCTCGATTTGAACGCATCCGTTCTAGCTGCAGCAAAGAGGCTTGTACTTAGCCGGCGTGACGCAGGCTTATTCCGCTGCCCTTGTCGAACAGCACCACCTTGTCCGGGTTCCAGGCAAAGCGCACCGGCTGCTCTATCTGCACGTCGGTCCTGGCCGGCACGGTGGCGCGCAGCATGGTGTCGCCGACCCGCAGCGTCAGGATCTTTTCGACGCCATGGTTCTCGACATCGTGGACCCGCGCCTCGACCGGCGCGCCGGTCTCGAGATAGACGTCTTCAGGGCGAATTCCGAAGACGAGCGGGCGACCGTCGGTCGCCGCGCCCGTCTTTAGCCCCCCCGAAGTCTTGGCACCCCCCGAAAACGGCAATTCGAAATTCAGCGGTGCCATCACCGCACGTCCGTTGACAAGCTTGCCGTCGATGAGGTTCATCGGCGGCGAGCCGACGAAGCTTGCCACGTAGGTGTCGCGCGGATTGTTGTAGATCTCGTACGGCGTGCCGGTCTGGACGATGCGGCCATGGTTGAGCACGCCGACCTTGTCACCCATCGACATCGCCTCGATCTGATCGTGCGTCACGAACAGGAAGGTGGCGCCAAGCTGCATCTGCAGGTTCTTCAATTCGATGCGCAGCGCTTCGCGCAATTTGGCGTCGAGCGCCGACAACGGCTCATCCATCAGGAATACCCTCGGCTTGCGCACGATGGCGCGGCCGATCGAGACGCGCTGCATCTCGCCGCCTGAAAGCCGGTCGGTCTTGCGGTCGAGTAGATGCTCGATCCGCAGCGTCCTGGCGGCGCGGTCGACGCGATCCTTGATCTCGGCATCGGGCAGCCGGCGGATTTTCGGCTTCAGCGGAAATTCGAGGTTTTGGCGTACGGTATAGCGCGGGTAGAGTGAATATTGCTGCAGCACCAGCGCCACGTCGCGCTCCGCCGCGCCCCAATCGGCGACATCGACGCCGTCGATCAAGACCTGACCTTCGCTCGGTTTTTCCAGGCCGGCAATCATGCGCAGCGTCGTCGTCTTGCCGGCGCCGGTCTCGCCGAGCAGGACGAAGAACTCGCCATCGGCGATGTCGAGATCGAGCCCGGTCAAGGCGGTGTGGTTGCCGAATTTCTTCGAGATGTTCTTGAGCTGGATGTGGGCCATCAGAGTCTCACTCCCAGCGATTTGCCGCTCGCCGTGTCGAAGAAATGCGCCTGGCCGGGATCGATTCTGACGAAGACTCTTTCGCCGGGGCCGCCGATGAAGCCGCTCTTGGTGCGCGCACGCAGCATCTTGGAGCCGACCTTGAGGTCGACGATGTCGAAGGAGCCGAGCGGCTCGACGATCTGCGTCTCCACCGGCAAGAACCCTTCGGCTGCTTCGCGGCGGACGAGGACGCCTTCCGGCCGGATGCCGAGCGCGAGTTGGCCGCCGGCATGGCCGTTGAGCTTCGACAGCAAGGCGCGCGGGAATTCGAAACCGGCGGCCGCATCGCCGACGGTGACCGAGGCCGACGAGGCTTTCTCGGTCACCGAAGCGTCGGCGACGTTCATCACCGGGCTGCCTACAAATTGCGCGACGAAAAGGTTCGCCGGATGCGAATAGACCTCGTCCGGCGAGCCAACCTGCTGCAGCACACCTTCATGCATGATGACGATGCGGTCGGCGAGGCTCATCGCCTCGATCTGGTCGTGGGTGACGTAGATGCTGGTCGAGCCCTGCTTGATGTGCAGCCGCTTGATCTCGGCCCGCATCTCCTCGCGCAGCTTGGCATCGAGCGCCCCGATCGGCTCGTCCATCAGCATCGCCTTCGGCCGCCGCACCAAGGCTCGGCCGATCGCCACGCGCTGCATGTCGCCGCCCGACAGCGCCGACGGTTTCTTGGCGAGGAGATCGCTGATCTGCAGCGTCTTGGCGACCGAGCGCACCTCGCTGTCGATCTCGGCCTTGCTCTTGCGCGTCGCCCTGAGCGGAAAGGCGATGTTCTCATAGACGCTCATATGCGGATAGAGCGAGAACGACTGGAAGACCATGGCGATATCGCGATCGGCGGCCTTGAGGTGCTGGACCGGCTTGCCGTCGATGAGGATGTCGCCGCCGTCGATCGTCTCCAGCCCGGCAATCGCCCTGAGCGTCGTCGTCTTCCCGCAGCCCGACTGGCCGAGCAGCACGATGAACTCGTTGTCGTCGATCTTCAGGTTGAGGTCCTTTATGACCTGCACGGCGCCGAAATATTTCTGGACGCCTCGAAGCTCGATCTGGGTCAATGCTGTGCCCCCGGATTTGCCCCTTGCCCGGTGCCGGCCTTCTCCTCCGGCGCGATCTTGGAGGTGATGTTGAAGCCGATCAGGCCGATCAGGATGATGGTCACGCCATAGCTGTGCAGCAGCATGTTCCACGGCTGGCAGAGCGCGATGATACCGAGCACCATCAGCACCTGGCTGCCCGGTTCGAGATATTTCTGGTTGATCTCGCGAAAGCTCATTTGCGGATCGCTCCAAACGACATGCCGCGCAACAGGTGATTACGGAGCAGGAAGGTGAAGATCGCGACCGGCAGCAGGAACAGGAAGGTTCCGGCGGCAATCACCGTCCAGTCCGGCAGGCCGGAACCGACCTGGCTGGGGATGAAGGGCGGTGCTGTCTGGGCACGGCGGCTGGTCATGATCAGTGCGAAGGCATATTCGTTCCACGCCGTGATAAAGCAGAACACGGCGGTGGCGGCGATGCCGGTGGCGGCCTCGGGCAGCACGATCTTGAAGAAGGCCTCCATACGCGTATAGCCGTCGACGAGGGCCGCCTCCTCATACTCCTTGGGGATCTCGTCCATGAAGCCTTTCATCAGCCACACCGAGAAGGACAGGTTGAAGGCGGTGTAAAGGATGATCAAGCCGATATGGGAATCGTTGAGGCCGACCGCCCGGTACATCAGGAACATCGGAATGGCGACGACCACCGGCGGCAGCATGCGTGTCGACAGGATGAAGAACAGTAGGTCCGCCTCGCCTTTTACCTTGAAGCGCGAGAACCCATAGGCGGTGAAGGTGCCCATGCCGACGGCCAGGACGGTCGAGGTTATGGCAACGATCAGTGAATTCATGAAACGGCTCGGATAGCCCGACCACTGCACCTGGCCCTTGCCGTCGCGCACAATCTTTTCGCCCCCATTGAAGACGACTCGCTCCCACCACGGCGCAGCCGCGTACTCCTCCGGCGACGGCGGGCTGCGCAACTGCGAACGCTTGGTGAACAACTTGACGAAGGGCGATATCTCCGGCTGGAAAACCACCGTCGGCGGAATGGTGGTGGCGAGGTTGCGCGGCTTGAACGCCGTCGAGGCGATCCAGTAGATCGGCGCCAGGAAGATGATCGTCACCAGCAGGACAGCGACGATGGCGACCCGGTTGAAGGTGATTTCGGAAGAAGTGCGGACTGCGGCCATCTCAGCGCTCCTTCACCTTGTTGAGGTATTTGACATAGATGTTGGTGATCGCCAGCACCATGATCAGCACGATGTAGGCGAGCGCGCAGGAACGCCCGGTCTGCCATTCCTGGAACGCCATCTTGTAGAGCCGGATCGAGATCAGCTCGGCCGTCGGCTGGCTGGTCAGGATGTAGGCGAGGTCGAAGGTCTTGAACGCCTCCATGGTGCGGAAGATGACCGCGATCATCAGGATCGGCGCAACCAGCGGCAGCGTTATGCGGAAGAAGGTGTAGAACGGCCCGGCCCTGTCGATCGCGGCTGCCTCGTAGAGATGCTTGGGCACGGCCGACAGGCCGGCCAGCGACAACAGCATGACGAAGGGCGACCACATCCAGATGTCGGTCAGCGCGACCGCATAGAGCGCCATTTTCGGATTCGACAGCCATTCGAAGGTGCCGAGGCCCAGCGCATAATTGATGATGCCGAAGGACGGATCGTAGAGCAGCTTCCAGAACAGGCCGACGACGGCCATCGACAGCATCATCGGCAACAACAGGAGCGTCGTCAGCAGGCCCTTGAGCGGAATGTCGCGATTGAGCAGCATGGCCACGCCGAAGCCGACGAGCAGCTGGCCGGCGACCGAGATGATGACGTATTTTGCGGTGATGGCGAAGTTGGACCAGACATAGGGATCGCTGAGCAGGTCGCGATAGTTTTGCAGCCCGACGAAATTCGCCGCCGCGCTGGTCGAGGCGCGGAAATCGGTGAACGAATAGCCCAGCGAATAGATCAGCGGGAAGATGTTGAAGACGATCAGAAACAGGATCGTCGGGATGATGAAGAGATTGCGGATCGAAATGTCGCTTAGACCGCGAGCGGCGGCCCGCGAGGACCTGTCCAGCGTGGTGATCATCGTGGTCGCCAAGACTCTGCTCCCGGTTCAAAAATCAGAAAAAGAAACGGAGGAGGCACGAACGCCCCCTCCGTGAAACTTCATACTTATTGGCCGCGGCCGTATTTCTTGAAGGTCGCGTTCCAGTCGGCTGCCAGTGCGTCCAGCGTCTCCTTGGCGGTGCCTTCGCCGCCGATCATGTAAGGATAGATGCGCTGGTTAAGCTGCTGCAGCAGTTCCGCGTATTCCGGAACCGCCCAGAAGTCCTTGACCTTGAACATGGTCTCGTAGAACGCCTTGTTGTAGGGCGTGGCGTTCTGGAATTCGGGCGACTTGAGCACGGCGGCACTGCAGGTGTAGCCGCCAAGCGCTGCCCATTTCTTCTGGGTCTCGTCCTTGATGAACCATTCCAGGAACTTCGTCGCCTCTTCCTGCTTCTGCGAGTAGGAAACGATGGAGATGCCCTGACCGCCGAGTGCGGCGAACTGGTCGCCGCCAGGTCCGGCTGGATTGGCGAAGAAGCCGGTGTTCTTGGCGTTCGGATTCGACGCCTCGTTGATCAACGAGGGGAAGAACGCGAAGTAGTTCATGCTCATCGCGGCCAGGTTTTCAGTGATCGCCTGGTTGTCCTCGACGAAGAACGACTTGGCCCAGCCCGGAGGCGTGAACTTGTAGAGTTCCTTGTAGGCGTCGAGCGCCGCGATCGCCTTGTCGGAGTTGATGAAGCCATCGACCTTGTAGGTCTTATAGTCACCCAGCTCGCCGCCGAAGGAGAACAGCGCGTTTTCGAAGCCCATCGCCATCGCGTCATAGGAATTGTCGGTGTAGATGGCGATGCCGTATTTTTTCTGGTCCGGCCGGTAGAAGAATTCGGCGATGTCGCGTAGCGCCTTGAAATCCTTCGGCACGTCGAGATCGTAGCCATACTTGGCCTTGAAGGCTTCCTTTTCCTTGGGGTCTTCGAACCAGTCCTTGCGATAGGACCAGCCGACGGCGTCGCCTTCGAGCGGAATGGCCCAGTACTTGCTGCTGCCGCCCGGATATTCGGCATAGTATTTCACCGTGGCCGGTGCCATCACTTCACCGACCTTGTGCTTGTTGAAGAAGTCGGTCAGGTCGACATAGTGGCCACCGGTCGAGCCAGCACCAAGCCATTGCGAGTCGCCGACGACCATATCGTAGGCGTCGCCATGGGCGTTGAACTCGGTGAAGGCCTTGGTCTGGAAGTCGGGCCACGGTGTGGTTTCCACCGTGATCTTGACGCCGGTTTCCTTCTCGTACTCGTTGCCGAGTTCCTGCAGGTAATTGGCCGGATCCCATTCCGCCCAGAAGATTGTAAGTTCCTTTTCCTGCGCGTAGACGGACGTTCCGCAGGCGAGCACTAGGCCGATACCAGCAAGCAAGCTGGTCATTGTCTTGCGCATAATGATTTCCTCCCTTGTGCGCATTCTACCGTTCATGAGAACCGGCATCGAGGCCGGCCCTGGTAGTCCTCCCGTGACGGCACCGTTTCGGTCTGTGAGCCTCCTCGCTCGACGGAAACGGATCTCAGCCTTCACCTTTGATCCGCTTTATTTGTCCTGATCTGGTATTACCAATTTAAGAGGAACGTCAAGCCCTTTCTTGGACGGTGGCGGACACGCAGACAAGTTGGCTTCTGCGATATCTGCCTGTTTTCCCTGAATTTTCCTACTCCTTGATACATGAATGCCTTACTTGGGCCGCTGCATCGCTAGTAGCATGAATAGCCAGCTTGAAAATCTGGTCGAACCAGATTGGCGTCATCTCACGGCGGTCGTCGGCGCGATCCCATCTCCTTCAATCATCGATTCGGTCATAGCCGCGCGCACAAGAGCGCCGGCCGCCCATTGCGCAACCGACATCATACTGCGGCTATCCAATCCCCATATATCCTTTAAAACGATCAGCACCTCAACACCGAAGATCAATGACAGCGCCTGCGCGAGCCGCTTGAATTCGCGCGGCGGCAACCGGCCTTTGAGTGGCGCGATCGCATCTTTCAAAAGATCGACGCGATGGCCGCGCGTGAAGGCAGGTTCGCCGTCAAGCGTGCCTGCCTGTCGCTGCGCCCACTGGTCGAGCGACAGTTTCAGCGCCGCCTTGAACGTCGCTTCGAAGACCTCGATGCGCGGCATGGCGGTCTCGAACAGCTCGGCGACCCGGCGCTCGGGATCGGCAGAGCTCGATTTCCACGTAAGGATCGGCCCAAGCCCCTCATCGACCACCGCCTGCACCAACGCCGCTTGGCTCGGAAAATACCGATAGGCGGTGGCGCGCGAGACCTCCGCTGCCTCCGCCACCTCGCTGACGGAGGGCGTGGCGCCCGCCTGCATCAGCTTTGTCGCCGTCTCAAGCATGAGACGCCTGGTGCGCGCGCGGGCCCCGCGCTCTACTTGGGGGTTCGGCCCTTGGCTGGCACCGTTGTCCATTGCCGCTTGTTGACGTGAGACATTCATGTCAATACGATACGCGTGTCTCAAAAAATTGCAATGGCCCTTCGCGCCGTCGAACGGCCGGGCAAAAAGGGGCCGCAGCGCCGAGCACGCCCAAGACCGGGGAAACGCGATGAAGCGCATCTATGTGGTGGGCACCGCCGACACCAAGGGCGAGGAACTCGCATTTCTGGCCGATGCGGTCGCGGCTACCGGCGCTTCGATTGCCCGTGTCGACATCGGAACACGCGGCGCGACCGTGCCGGTCGATGTTTCGGCAGACGAGGTCGCCAGCCACCATTCCGAGGGTCGCAATGCCGTGCTCGGCGTCGACGATCGCGGCACCGCGGTGGCGGCGATGGCTGCCGCCTTTGCCCGGTTTGTCCAGTCGCGCAACGATATTGCCGGGATTATCGGCATTGGCGGCGGTGGCGGCACCTCGATCATCACCGCAGGCATGCGCACGCTGCCGCTCGGTCTGCCCAAGATCATGGTTTCGACGTTGGCCTCGGGTGACACCGCGCCTTATGTCGACGTCTCTGACATCGTCATGATGCCGTCGGTGACCGACATGGCCGGCCTCAACCGGCTTTCGCGTGTCGTGCTGCACAATGCCGCCCAGGCGATATCAGGCATGGCGACAAAGCCGGCGCCGCCGCCCGACGGCAAACCGTCCGTCGGCCTCACCATGTTCGGCGTCACCACGCCATGCGTGACCGCGATCGCCGATGAGCTTCGTTCGACTTATGACTGCATGGTCTTTCATGCCACCGGCACCGGCGGCCGCACCATGGAAAAATTGGCCGACAGCGGCCTGTTGTCCGGCGTCATCGACATCACAACGACCGAAGTCTGCGACTTGCTGTTTGGCGGCGTGCTGCCGGCGACCGAGGATCGCTTTGGCGCCATCGCCCGCACCGGGCTGCCTTATGTCGGCTCGGTCGGCGCGCTCGACATGGTCAATTTCTGGGCGCCGCCGACAATTCCGGAACGCTATCGCGGCCGGCTGTTCTATGAGCACAATCCAAACGTCACACTGATGCGCACCACTGCCGACGAAAGCAGAACGATCGGCGAATGGATCGGTACAAGGCTGAGCCTCTGCCAGGGTCCGGTTCGTTTCCTCATTCCGGAGAAAGGCGTGTCGGCGCTCGACATTGAAGGCGGCGCCTTCTTCGACCCTGAAGCCGATGCCGCTTTGTTCGAGGCGATCGAGCGTACCATCAAACCCGCCAAAACGCGGCGCGTGCTGCGTTTGCCGCTTCATATCAACGACCCCGAATTCGCCTGGGCTGCCACAACGGCCTTCCTCGACATCGCCAGACAGTGAGACACCAAGACATGGCCGCCATACCGCGCAAGAAAATCCTGGAGAAATTCCGCAAGATGATCGCGGACGGCGTGCCGATCGTCGGCGGCGGTGCCGGCACCGGCCTGTCGGCCAAGGCAGAGGAAGCCGGCGGCATCGACCTGATCATCATCTACAATTCGGGCCGCTACCGCATGGCCGGGCGCGGCTCGGCCGCCGGCCTGCTCGCCTATGGCAACGCCAACGAGATCGTCAAGGAAATGGCCTACGAAGTGCTGCCGGTAGTGAAGAAGACGCCGGTGCTGGCCGGCGTCAACGGCACCGATCCCTTCGTCATCATGCCGCTGCTTTTGGCCGAGTTGAAGACGATGGGTTTTTCCGGTGTGCAGAACTTTCCGACTATCGGCCTGTTCGACGGCCAGATGCGGCAGAGTTTTGAAGAAACCGGCATGGGCTTCGGGCTCGAGGTCGACATGATCGCCGAGGCTCACAAACTCGACCTGTTGACCACGCCCTATGTCTTCAACGCAGACGAGGCGCGCGCCATGACAACAGCTGGCGCCGACATCGTCGTCGCCCATATGGGGGTGACCACCGGCGGCTCGATTGGCGCGACATCGGCTAAATCGCTGGACGACTGTGTGAGCGAGATCGACGCCATCGCCAAAGCGGCACGCTCAGTGCGCGAGGATATGATCCTGCTTTGCCATGGCGGGCCGATCTCGATGCCGGACGACGCCAGATATGTTCTCGAGCGCTGCAAGGGCCTGCACGGGTTCTATGGCGCCAGTTCGATGGAGCGGCTGCCGGCGGAAGCCTCAATCGCCAGGCAGACGGCGGATTTCAAGGCGGTCACGTTCGGCGCTGCGTAGAGACCAGCAAACAGAAGGGTGGAACGATGACGGAGAACAGCAAGGTATTCGTATATCCAAAAGACGTCAGCGCCTTCGGCTTCGACTGGGGCAGGCTGTCGCTGACGGTCGCTCCCGAAGTGAACGGCGCAAAGCGATTTTCCGGTGGTGTCGTCGACCTACCGTCAGGCAAAGGCCATACGCGTCATAACCATCCGGGTGCGGAGGAGATCATCTTTGTCATCTCAGGCAATGGCGAGCAGATGGTCGAAGACGAGAAAGGCAACCCGGTCGTCGAGAAAGTCGGCCCCGGCTGCACCATCTATGTGCCGGAAAGCCGCTTCCACTCGACGCTCAATACCGGCGATGCGGCCATGCAGCTTTTCGTCGTCTATTCGCCGGCAGGGCCGGAACTGGCATTGCGGGAGTTGCCGGATTTCAGGTTGATCCGCCGGGCAGATAATGTCACAGGCTGAGGCCAATCTTCATCGCACGAGCGACCCTTGCTAGGTTGTTAGTATCGCTTCCCAGAGCGAGCCTATCCGGCAAAGTGGGGACATCGCGCTCTGATCGGAAAGCATCCGGCGAAGGTAAGCGCGCCACCCAATAGGACAAACAGTTTTCCGCTGCCTCCGGACCAAGCTGCCAGAGTACAAATCGAACAGCATTTCAGGGAACATGAAGCCCGGAACTTCAGAACATGCGACCTGTTCGGCTAGTTTGCGCGGAACGTCGAAACGTTCGAAGAGCGGCAGGACAGTCGTTTGGATGTTGGCAACGATGTTCGCGATTTCAGCCTGGCGGGTATGCGGGTTTGCGATGTTCCATGTCCGCCAATGATGCGGGGTTCGCAAATTGCCAAGCTGTCCACCGGCGACCCAATCGCTGACACTGGCGGGCCAAGCGCTTCGCTCGTCCCACTCCTTTATTGCCTTGCTGTAGACCGACGCATGCACGACGAGTTCGACGTACTCGCCGCCGACGTTCAGATAGTTTGATTGAAAGGAGATTTTGAATGCCCAGTCGCCGGCCCGACGACTCGCATGAGGACCGCTTTTCGCAAAGCGGAACCCAATCGGTTCGAACTCCATGGAGATCTGCTCGCACCCGTCGATAAAGACCTGCTTGGGCAGTTCGCGTTCCATATCGGCAAATGCTCGCTGGTGTGACCAATTGTTTGCTCGAACGAGGTAATCTCAAGAACGGGCTAGGTACCAGCGCCTAAGCCGCCCCCGCCCCTGTTCCAGCCCCGGCCCCGATCGCCGAACATGACGTAGCCGGCATCGGTCACCGCCACCGTGTCCTCCAGCTTGATGAAGCCGCGCGTCGGGTGGAGCATGGTCGTCTCGACCGAAAGCACCATGTTCTTCTCCAGCGGCTTTGCGGCATAGGTGCCTTCATATGTCACCGGATGGTTGGTCATCAGGAACGGCGCTTCATGCGTGATCAGCCCCATGCCATGCGCGAAAAAATCAGTATAGGCCGCAACCTTGGATTTCTTCAGAACGCCTTCGGCATGAGAAATCATGTCACCGCCCAGCGTGCCCGCCTTGACCTTGGAGAAGGCCGCCTGCTGCACTGTCTCGATCTCGGCCAGCAGATCCTCGAGTTCGGCGTCAGGGTCGCCCAGCACGCCCATGCGGCAAAGATCGCCGATATAGCCGTGGTAGTTGCCGCCGGAATCGATCGACATCACTTCGCCCCGTTTCCACGCCTGCGGCGAGGCTGCGCGGTTGTGGCTGGAGCCTAGCGTTAACAGGCAATATTCGAAATGCGCGCCGCGATTGGTTTCCTCGCGCCTGAGATGTTCGATGATCTCGCTCTTTGTCGTGCCTTCGCGTGCCCAGCCGATGGTCGCCAGCATGGAATCGGTGATCAGCTCCGAAGCGATGCGCAGCTTTTCCAGCTCCGCCTCGGTTTTGATTGCCCGCATGCGCTCCAGCATATCAGTCGCATCGATCAGCTTGGCATCCGGCAGCGCGTTGCGGATCAGCATATAGGCGTCGGACGGCAGGAAGGCGGGCTCGATGCCGATGCGGGCATTGCCCTTGGTGATCTTTCGCAAATGCTCGACCGCCAGATTGGCGGCATCGAGCGTACCCCAGCAGGCGGCATGCAGTGTCGGCGTCCAGAACGGATGATTCTGGTGCTCGCCGCCTTCCATGCGGTTGCCGATATAGGCGGCATGCTCCGGCCCACCTTTCTCATAGACAACGACAGGCAGATAACGGCTGTGGCCGATTGCATCCATGGCGGCGAAGAAGATGAACTTGTAGCCGCCAAGCAGATATTGCGTGTTGTGCTTGGAGGTGGCGAGCAGCACGTCGATGCCGGCCTCCTCCATCAGCCCGTCCACCCTGGCCTGGTCGAACGGCACGCTGCCGACGGCATTCTTGCCTGGGGCAATGTTCATGTCTCTCTCCCTGAAATCCCTTAGCCGGCCGCTCGCCGGCACCGGCTTTTCCGGCTCTGAACCTCGGCTATGCTTAAATGTGCATCATTTTGCCCGATCTGGTCCAGCCAGAACGGGCGAACCAGCCCCAAAAGCTGCTCCACCTGCTGCACTTTACTCCAGTCTGGTCCTGCTAGAACCGCGCGTCGAACCGTTTTCTGTACAACTGGTCCAGCGGACGGAAATTTCAAAGCCACGTAGAGATGCGCCAATTCCGTCTTTGGCGAAACCCCGCACAAGGCCCATAATCAGCTTTGCAGGATGCTTACGAGCGTCCGAGGGGTACGGCGGACCCGGCTGGGTCCGCGGAGAGGACGGAGTTCGATCATGCCAGAGTTCACCATTTCCAGACGTACAATGCTGGCCGGTTCGGCGTTGCTGTTGGCCTCCACCGCCATGCCGACGATCGGCTCGGCGCAGACGCCGAGAAAGGGTGGACGACTGGTTGTCGCCGCCGATTCCGAGCCGCGCAATCTCAATCCGGCGATTGTCGCCTCGAACGGCGTCTTCTTCATCTCGAGCAAGATCGTGGAAACCTTGGCCGAGGCCTCCTTCGGCGGCAAGGACGGGCTCGATCCGCGCCTGGCGCTCAGCTGGGAAGGTGCCGCCGACGGCATGGCGGTGACGTTCAAACTGCGCGAGGGCGTCAAATGGCATGATGGGAAGCCATTCACCTCAGCCGATGTCGCCTTCTCGGCGCTGCAGGTCTGGAAGCCGCTGCAGAATCTCGGCCGCACCGTGTTCAAGGATCTGGAGGCCGTCGACACGCCGGACGAAACCACCGCCGTGTTCAAATTCGCCAAGCCGACACCGTTCCAGCTGATCCGCAACGCCTTGCCGGCGCTGAGCAGCGTGGTGCCCAAGCACATCTACGAGACCGGAAAGATCGAGGACAACCCGGCCAACAACGCCCCGGTCGGCACCGGACCGTTCAAATTTGCCGAACACAAGCCCGGCGAATATTACCGGCTGGAGAAGAACACCGACTATTGGGGCAAGGACGAGCCCTATCTCGACGAGATCATCTATCAGGTGCTGCCGGACCGCACGTCGGCGGCCAGCGCCCTGGAAGCCGAAGAGATCCAGCTCGCCGCCTTCTCCGCCGTGCCCCTGGCCGATCTCGACCGCATCTCCAAAGTGCCCGGTCTCAAGGTGATCACCAAGGGTTATGAAGGGCTGACCTACCAGCTCGTCGTCGAGATCAATCATCGCCGCAAGGAGCTGGCCGACCTGAAAGTACGCCAGGCGATCGCTCACGCCATCGACAAGGATTTCGCCGTCAAGACGGTATTCCTTGGCTATGCCGCCACCGCCACTGGCCCGGTGCCGAAAAACGACCCGCAATTCTACACCGCCGACGTGCCGACCTACGCCTTCGACGTTGCCAAGGCCAACGCCTTGCTTGACGAGGCCGGCTACAGCCGGGGCGATGACGGCAAGCGCTTTTCACTGAGATTGCTGCCGGCGCCTTACTTCAACGAAACCAAGCAGTTCGGCGACTATCTGCGCCAGGCGCTCGCCGTCATTGGCATCGACGCCCAGCTGGTCAACAACGACTCTGCCGCGCACATCAAGGCGGTTTACACCGACCACGCCTTCGACCTTGCGGTCGGGCCGCCGGTGTTCCGCGGCGATCCGGCGATCTCGACCACCATCCTGGTGCAGAGCGGTATTCCCGACGGCGTGCCCTTCTCCAACCAGGGTGGCTACAAGAATGCCGATCTCGACGCCCTGATCGCCAAGGCATCGGAGACGCTCGACACCGCCGCCCGCACCGAACTCTACAAGGAGTTCCAGAGAAAAGTTGCCGCCGACCTGCCGCTGATCAACGTCGCCGAATGGAGTTTCATCAGCGTCGCCCGCGATACGGTCAACAACATCGCTAACAACCCGCGCTGGGCAGTATCGAACTGGGCGGACACTTGGCTCGCGGGGTAAGGAAGTCTCTCCAGACTTGCGTGCCGCTTGTGTGGGTGCTCAGCTTCAGCGATGAGAGCTTTTTCGCGCCCCCCTCTGTCCTGCCCTCTTTGCCACCACTTGGCATCTCCCCCACGAGCGGGGAGATCGGCTGTCATTGTCGCTTTCGCCAATCTCCAGCGTTGCAAGACGGCCGGCATCGCCGAAACTGCCAATCTCCCTCCTTGTGGGGGAGATGTCCGGCAGGACAGAGGGGGGCGCCGTAAAGCGCGGCACCGAAGACTTGGCTCTCCTATCGGCGTTGCGCCATGACCCGCGCCGTCATCCTCCTTCGCCGCCGTCTCGTCGGCAGCATCTTCGTGCTGCTGATTGTCGTCATCGGCACGTTCCTGTTGCTCGAAGCCGCTCCCGGCGACGCGGTCGATGCCTACATCGTCTCGACCGGAGGCGACGCCGGCATGATCGAGCTGTTGCGTCACCGCTGGGGGCTCGACCAGTCGGAGCTGACACGGCTCGCCAATTACCTTTGGGCGCTGCTGCATCTCGATCTCGGCCAATCGGTCAGCTTTTCGCGGCCGATCCGCGATGTCATCCTCGAGCGCCTGCCCAACACGCTGCTGTTGATGGGGAGCGCCACGGCGCTCTCCTTCGGCCTCGGCTCGGCTCTCGGCATCTATGCCGGCGCCAGACCCGGCAGCTTCCGCGATCGCTTCCTGTCCATCGGTTCGCTGGCGCTCTATGCCGTGCCGGGCTTCTGGCTCGGGCTTGTGCTGATCATTGTCTTCGCCGTCGACCTGCGCTGGTTTCCGATCGGCGGCATCGAGAGTATCGCCTCGGCCAAGAGCGGCCTCGATCGCGCCGCCGACATCGCCCGCCATCTCGTCCTGCCGGTTTCGGCGCTCGGCTTCATTTATCTCGCGCTCTATCTGCGCATGATGCGCGCCGGCATGGCCGAGGTGTGGCGGCAGGACTTTGTGCTGGCCGCCCGTGCCAGGGGACTTTCCCGCCGTCGCATCGTGCTCGCTCACGTCGCCCGTAACGCGCTGTTGCCGCTGGTCACCATGTTCGGCCTGCAGTCGGCGCAAATGCTGGGCGGCAGCGTCGTCATCGAGAGCGTCTTTTCCGTCCCCGGCCTCGGCCGGCTGGCGCAGGAAGCGGTGGCCGCGCGGGATACCCCACTACTGCTCGGCATTATTCTCACCAGCGCTGTCCTGGTCGTCATCATCAACCTTCTCGTCGACATCGCCTACGCCTTCCTCGATCCGCGCGTCGGCGCCAGTGAGGCCGGCGCGTGAGCCCGCTTCGCCGCTTTCTCCGGACCCCGGAAGCGATCGCCGGCGCGGTCATCCTGGCGGCGCTGTTTGCCGTGGCGCTTGCCGCACCTTTGTTCTTTCCCGGCGATCCGCAGGCGATTGCCGGGCCGGCGTTGCTGCCGCCGTTCCAGGACTGGTCGTTGCCACTCGGCACCGACCGCCTCGGCCGCAACGTGCTTGCCGAGCTTTTCCACGGCGCCCGCACCTCGCTGGCGGTCGGGCTGGCAGCAGCCGCCGCCGCCCTTGCCGTCGGTGCCGTGATCGGCACGTTGGCCGGCTTTGCCGGCGGTCTTGTCGACGAGATGCTGATGCGCATCACCGACGCTTTCCAGACCGTCCCAGCCTTTCTGCTGGCTTTGGCTTTCGTCAGCATCGTCGGGCCGTCGCTCGGCGTCATCGTCGCTGCGATCGCGCTGGGCGCCTGGACCGGACCGGCACGCGTGGCGCGCGCCGAAGTGCTGTCGATCCGCGAGCGCGATTTTGTTGCCGGCGCCCGCGTCATCGGCATGCATCCGCTGGAGATCGCCTTTCGCGAGGTGCTCCCCAATGCGCTGCCGCCGGTAATGGCTTTGTCGTCGGTGATCGTCGCCGCGGCGATTCTCACCGAAGCGGCATTGTCCTTCCTCGGCCTTGGCGACCCCAACCGCGTAACCTGGGGCGGCATGATCGCCGAAGGCCGCGCCGTGCTGCGCACCGCGCCCTTCCTGTCGATCATTCCGGGCGTAGCGCTCGTGCTGACCGTGCTCGGCGTCTATCTCACCGGCGAAGGCGTCGTCGAGACCACGGCGATGAGGAGGAGCCTGTCGTGACGGCGCTTGCTTCGATTCGCAGTCTGACGGTGACCTATCGCCGCGACGGCGCCGAGGTGGCGGCGCTAAAGAATGTCAGCCTCGACATCCCCGCCGGCGAGCGCTTTGCCATCATCGGCGAGAGCGGTTCCGGCAAGAGCACGCTGGCGCTAGCCATTGCCGGGCTGCTGCCGGCCAGCGCCAGGATCGAAGGCCGTATCGATTGGCTCTTGCGCCCGCCACCAATGTTTGGTGCCAAGGCACCTGCCGGTCTTCGCGACCATGCTCCAATCGGTGGCCGTGACATCGGCTTTATTTTCCAGGACCCATCCGCAAGTCTCGATCCGGTGATGCCAATAGGCAAGCAGATCGCGGAAGTCGCCTACACCCATCTCGGCCTCAGTTGGCGAGACGCCTATGCCAAGGCAAAAACCCTGCTCGAACGGGTCCGTCTGCCCGACCCCGATGTCGCTTTGCTTGCCTTTCCACATCAGCTCTCCGGCGGCCAGAAGCAGCGCGTGGCGATCGCCGCAGCGATTGCGGCCGGGCCGAAACTGCTGGTCGCCGACGAGGCGACCAGTGCGCTGGACACCATCGTGCAGGCCGAGATTGTCGGGCTGATCCGGCGACTGGTGGCCGAGGACGGTATGACGCTGCTGTTCATCAGCCACGACATTGCGCTGGCCGCTGAGCTTGCAGAGCGCATAGCGGTGTTCCGGCATGGCGAGCTGCTCGAGCTCGATTCGACAGCCCAAATCGTCAATGCGCCGCGTCACGCATACACTCGTGTGCTGCTTGACGCTCATCTCGGCTTCGACGCCGAGCCGCTGTTGCGGCGAACATGACCAGTCCGCTGCTCGCCGTTTCCGGCCTGACCAAACGATACAGTCGCGGCGGCAAGACCATCGCCGCGGTCGACGACGTTTCCTTCCACATCGACCCCGGCGAGACGCTGGCGCTGGCCGGACCTTCCGGCAGCGGCAAGTCGACAAGCTCGTCTAGTGCTCCGGCTCGTCGAATTCGATACCGGCAGTATCGAATTTGAAGGCAGCGATTTCCTGTCGCTGAACGGCGCTGCCTTGCGCGGCCGGCGCGCCCGTCTTCAGATGGTGTTTCAGGATCCGCTCGCCGCCTTGAACCCACGCGCCACAGTCGCGCGTGTGCTCGACGACCCTCTGCGCATCCATCACATTGCCTCCGGCCCCGAGCGCCCGCGCCGAATTGCAGCTCTGCTGGAACGCGTCGGCCTCAGCCCCGGTCTCGCCGGCCGCGCCATTCACGAGATTTCCGGCGGCCAACGCCAGCGCGTTGCAATCGCCCGCGCCATTGCCACGAAACCGTCGCTGATCGTGCTCGACGAGGCCGTGTCGGCGCTCGACGTTTCGGTTCGCGCGCAGATCCTGCAACTGCTGCTCGATCTTCAACGCGAGGAGCGCATCGCCTATCTGTTCATTTCGCACGATCTCGGCGTCGTCCGTGCCATCGCCCACCGCATGGCCATTCTGGACGCCGGGCGAATTGCCGAGAGCGGCGATGCCCGCAGCGTCATCGACGCGCCGCAATCCGCGATCGGCAAGGCGCTGGTGGCGGCAGCGCCAAGACTGTCAAGGATCGAACAGGACGCATCATGACCGACGCCGAAGCCCGAGCCGAAAAACTGTCGCGCGAACTCGATTCCGCCTTCCGCAACCGTGCCGATCTCTATCGTCTGTTGCTCGACGAGCTGACCGCGGAAGTTGGCGCGGAAAAGGCTGAGGCGATCATGATCCGCACCATCGAACGGCGAGGCAGGGAGGTTGCGGCGGCGGCCTTCGCCGATTTCGGCCCCAACGACGCACCGGCGATCGGCGAGGCGTTCCTGGCCGTCAGCCCGGATGGCGGCCGCATGTATCCGACCGATGTCGAACGCGGCCCGGACCGCATCGCCTTCAGGGTCAGGCGCTGCCCGCTGAAGGACGCCTGGGTCGAAGCCGGCATCGATGACGAGAAGCTCGCCACGCTCTGCCGCATCGCCGGCGCCTTCGATCGCGGCCTGTTCGAGGCCACCGGAGTGCGCTTCGACAACGTCACCTGGACGGCGGGCCACGGTTCCGGCTGCTGCCACATCGCCTTGACCAACCGCGATGCCGGTTAGAGCTGCAGCTCGAGCCATGTCGGGCGAAGAAGTAGAGTTCCGTTCCGTTGGGCAGCACGGAGCCAAACACCCCGGCGCCATAAGGCAAGCGGGGATTTTGACGTGTGCATTGCAAGGAATTCGTGCGGACAGTATCTGCCTCGGTGTCCCGCTGTGTCGGCTTCGTTGCTAAGTGTCCGGGTTGCTAAGTGTCCGGCCGGAGACGTCTTTGTGGGTTCATGGTTGTGGCCTCGAGCCACGGCAATCAAATCAATCCGAGATTCTGTCGGATTGCGGCATCCTTGTTCGTCTTCTGTAGGGGAGTTCCTGGAGGTGAACTATGAGCGAATTGCCGGTGGTCAAAACGCGACGCAAAGGCAAGACGCTTACGCAGAGCATGCTGATCCCAACCGAGAAAATGGTCGCTGACGAACTCCGGGCTGCAGGACCTGGCCACTTTTCGGACCTTGCAGAGTTACGACGTAAGCTCGCGGCAAAATACGGAGCAGACGCCTGCTGCCCAGTGACTGTGCGGCGGCACCTGGTGCATATCAGTCAAGACGGCAGCGCGCCCTTTTGGCGCGTCGTAAATCCCGATCGGCCATTCGCCCGACGTATGAGAGGTGGATCGGAGCACATACGCGAAAAATTGGCCGCGGAATGCTAAAGTGTACGCATCCGGTGAAGACCGCAGACGTGCGCATCCGGCAGCCAGGAGAACCTGAGCACCGGAGTGCTGGGGTCAAGCTTTCTTT
>NZ_JAMYPW010000026.1:0-79360 GCF_040320565.1 Mesorhizobium sp. M0664 | reverse complement strand
TGCGAAAGCTCATCATCCTCGCAAACGCACTACTCAGGGACAATCGGACCTGGACACCATCTCTCCCTTGACCAACACGGATACTTTAGGCAATCGTGCTGCCGGGAAATCGTTTCGATCATGTCAAGCCGCGAGCCGAAGCTGATCCTTGTCTACGAGCCGGAAAAGGCTTGCTTCGATCGGCTGGTCGCCGATAACCACGTGCCGGAGCGTGCCGCCGAAATCGCCTCCTATCTGGCGCAATCGACCGACTTCGCTGCTGAATTCGACGCACTTGCCGCCGCTTGCCAGAAGCGCGGCTTGTCATTTGCCCCGCTGGCGCTCGACGACGCCGCAAGCCTTCTCGGCGGCGAGGACCCGAAGACCACGCTTGTCTGGACGCTGACCGACGGCGTCGCCTATTTCCGCGGCGGCGCGGCACCGGCTCTGGCACGGCTGAATGGCCTCAAGGCGATCGGCGCCGACGATGCGCTGTTCGCGCTCTGTCAGGACAAGTTCCGGTCCGGCGCCGTGCTCGGCGCGCTTGGCCTGCCGGTGCCGCAGGCGGGCCTTGCCCGTGACGGCGCCTGGCTGGTCGCGCCACCGGCCTCGCCCGCCGGCTGGTTCGTCAAGCCGAACCGGCTCGGCGCCAAAACCGGCATCTGGCCGGATTCGCGCTGCCACGATCTCGGCCATGCGCTGGAGCTTAGCCGGCGCGTCTTCGCCGCCTATCGCGACGATGTCATCGTCCAGCCCTATGTCGCCGGCCGCAACGCGCGCGCCAGTTTTCTCGGATTGCGGCCGGATACCGGCGTCGAGGCGCTGGGCATCGCCTTTGTCGATTCGGGCGGCGATTTCCAGACCATGCAGGACAGCCTGGCGCTTTACGGCGATACCGGCGCAGCGGCGAAAGCTGCGGGAAAATATACCGAGCCGGTGCTGCTGCCGGTCGCCGGCAGCCAGCCTGAAGCCGATGCAAGAATCCGTCTCATTGCCGAACGCCTGATGGTCGGGCTTGGCCTGCGGGATGTGTTTTCCATCGATTTCCGGGTCGAAGCCGACGACAGCGTCCACCTCATAGAGTTCGAGGTCTGCCCCGGCCTGCCCTGCTTCGATTTCCGCGATTACTGTCGCCAGCAATGGGGCTTGAGCCTCGCCGACGCGATGGCGGAGGCAGCGGCGAACCGGCTTCTCGCCTAAATCCCCTCGACCAGCACGATTTCGCCCTTGGCCACCTTCTGGCGGATCGCGACGGCGCGCTGGTATTCGGGCGAGTGGTAGCAGTCATGCGCCGCCTCAAG
The DNA here is from genome assembly GCF_040320565.1 of Mesorhizobium sp. M0664. Taxonomy (NCBI): domain Bacteria; kingdom Pseudomonadati; phylum Pseudomonadota; class Alphaproteobacteria; order Hyphomicrobiales; family Phyllobacteriaceae; genus Mesorhizobium; species Mesorhizobium sp. M0664. The sequence goes on along the minus strand of NZ_JAMYPW010000026.1, from coordinate 78,080 downwards.
CGACGGAAACTCGATGATCACGTTGCGGTCGCGGCCCGGCCCCTCGGCCTTCTCATGCGCGCCGCCACGCGCCAGGAACTTGGCGCCGAAGCGGTCGAAGGCCGGTTTGGCGGCTGCGACATAGTCCTTGTAGCCTTCCGCATCGCGCACGTCGACGCGAGCGATCCAGTATCCCTTGGGCATGGTATTTCTCCTGGTTTTTGGCCGTGCGCGGACCGATGTTGAAAGTCGCTCCGGTGAGATGGCTGGGGTTGTTTTCGAGTGCCGGAGCGGAGCGTACTTAAAGTACGTGAGCACCGGAAGCGGAGAAAACGCCGTCAGACGGCTGCAGGAGCAAGTTTCGGAATCGGTCCTCAGGCCGAGCGCATTTCATCGAGGATCGCTTCCGCCGCCGCCCGCCTGTCGGCCGCTCCGACGATCGGCCGGCCGATGACGAGATGGCTGGAGCCGTTGCGGATCGCCTGCGCCGGCGTCACCACCCGTTTCTGGTCGCCATGGTCGCTGCCCTTCGGCCGGATTCCCGGCGTCACCACGGCCAGGTCGGGGCCGACGATGCGGCGCACCGCCTCGGCTTCTTCGGCCGAGCAGACGATGCCGCCCATGCCGGCATGCAGCGCCTGCTCGGAGCGCCTCAGCACCAGTGTATGCGGATCATACTCATAGCCGGCGTCGATCACGTCCTGCTCGTCCATCGAGGTCAGCACGGTGACCCCGAGTAGGCAAAGGTCGCTGCCCCTGGCAGCCTCGACCGCCGCCTTCATCGTCTTCGGATAGGCATGGATCGTCAGCATGCTCATGCCCATCCTGGCGATGTTTTCGACCCCCTTGGCCACGGTGTTGTCGATGTCGAGCAGCTTCATGTCGAGAAAGATCCTGGTGCCCCCGCTGGCCAGCTCGCGGGCGAAGTCGAGCCCGCCGGCAAACGCGAGCTGGTAACCGATCTTGTAGAAGGAGACGATCCCGTCGAGCTCGCGCACCGCTTTCTCGGCTTCCTTCAGCGTCGGCAGGTCGAGGCCGACGATCAGCCTTTCCTGCATCGTGTCGGCATGCGCGGCGTCCGGGATCATGCCTCGATCCGCGTCGACAGCATGCGCGAGGTTTCGATCAGCGTTCGGCATAGGTGCTCCATCGATTGGCGTAGTCTCTCGTCCCTGAACTTGCCCTCGTCGTCGAAGGCGTAGCCGCCCTCCGGCACCGAGCATTCCGGTGTCACCACCTCCATCCGGCAGCGTACCAGAACGGCGCGCAGATGGTTGATGCAGCGTATCCCGCCGAAGGGTCCGTTGGAAGACGAGCAGAGGCCGGCGACCTTGCCGGCAAGTGGCCTGAAAGTCCGGCCGCCATCCTTGCGCAGCTGGCTCACCCAGTCGATGCTGTTCTTGAGCAACGGTGGAATGGAGCCGTTATATTCGGGCGTCGCGACCAGCAGCCCGTCATGGGCGGCGATCATCCGGCCGAGCTTGAAAGCATTGTCGGGAATGCCTTCTTCCTTTTCCAAATCCTGGTCGAGGATCGGCAACGGATAGTCGGCGAGCGAGATGCGGGTCACCTCGGCGCCCTGCATGGCAAGTTCCTTCTGTGCCACGTCGGCGGTCCTGCCGCTATAGGCGCCGCTGCGCACCGAACCGGCGACGACGAGAATTTTCGGGATCACAGCCATGGGTCTGCCTTGTCACCGATGGGTATAAGACAAGTGCCATTCAAACCCAACGCTTCAATTCATGCGGCCCCGCGTCGGTAGATCCAAAGCTGCGTCGGCGGAATGTTGCGGATGACGAAATGGAAATGCTCGACCGTATAGTCGCCGCGGCCCGGCGGGATCGGCGACAGCGGCCCGTAAGTCAGCTGCACGATCGGCCGGCCCGCCGGGATACGGTCGAGCAGGCTCTCGACATAGGCGATGCGCTGGGCGACAGGGAAATTGAGCAGCGGCACCCCCGATATCACGGAATCGAAGATCAGGTCGCGCTTGTCGCCAAGCGTGGCGTCGAGATTGAAGGCGTCGCCCTCGATGACGTTGACGCCTGGATAAAGCTGGCGCAGATGGCGCACGAAATCAGTGGAATATTCGACCGCGTAGAGATTCTCAGGCTTTATGCCCTGGGCGAGGATGGCGCGGGTGATGACGCCTGTACCGGGTCCGACCTCGAGCACCGGCAGGCCGGATGTCGGATCGACGATCGAGGCCATCTTGCCAGCGGTGATGGAACTGGTCGGGACGATCGAACCGACCGCCTTCGGCTTGTCGATCCAGCCCTTGAAGAACTTCAGCTCGTCGTCGAACTTTTCCGCCAGCGTCTTTCGCAGTCCGGGACTACGCGTCATCGAAAGTCCTCCTCAACGCTCCCTCGCATGCTACTTAGCAGTTACGAGGTGCAAGACAAGGCGAATCCCCGGATAAGGTGTTGATGACGCTCGGGAAGCGTTTTCCAGGGATCAGCTTCAGTGCTCGCCGAACGTTTCGAAAAAGTCTTTCATGCGGGCGAAAAATCCGCTCGACTGAGGCGAATTGTCCTTTGAGGAAAGCTGCTCGAATTCCTCCAGCAATTCGCGCTGACGGCGCGAAAGGTTCTGCGGCGTCTCAACCACGGTCTGGATGTAGAGATCACCGATATTGGGCTGGCGAAGCACAGGCATGCCCTTGCCCTTGAGACGGAACTGGCGACCGTTCTGGGTGCCTTCCGGCACCTTCACCTTCGTCTGGGTACCGTCCAGTGTCGTCACCTCGAACGAGCCGCCAAGCGCTGCCGTCGTCATCGAGATCGGCACCTTGCAATAAAGATCGGCCCCGTCGCGCTGGAAGAATTCGTGCGGCTTGACCGCGAGGAAGATGTAGAGATCGCCCGACGGGCCGCCGCGCAGGCCGGCCTCGCCCTCATTGGCCAGCCGGATGCGGGTGCCATCCTCTATGCCGGCAGGGATGTTTACCGACAGCGAGCGCTCCTCGGTGACACGGCCCTGGCCGGCGCATTTCGGGCACGGATCCTTGATGGTCTGGCCGCGCCCCTGGCATTGCGGGCAGGTGCGCTCGATCGAGAAGAAGCCTTGCGTGGCGCGCACCTTGCCGTGGCCGTTGCACATCGAGCAGGTGACGGGCTGGGTGCCAGGCTTGGCGCCGCTGCCCGAGCATTCCGAGCAGGAAATCGAAGCTGGCACCCGAATCTGCGCGGTCTTGCCGGAAAATGCCTCTTCCAGCGTAATTTCCATATTGTAGCGCAGGTCGGCGCCGCGCTCGCGGCCGCCGGACGAGCGGCGCTGGCGCCCGCCCATCATGTCGCCGAAAATGTCTTCGAAAATGTCGGCGAAGCCGCCGGCGCCAAAGCCTTGCGCCCCGCCATTCATACCGCCGTGCTCGAAGGCGGCGTGGCCGAAGCGATCATAGGCGGCGCGCTTCTGCGGGTCCTTCAGTGTCTCGTAGGCTTCGTTGATTTCCTTGAACTTGTGCTCGCAGGCATGGTCGCCTGGGTTGCGGTCGGGATGGAACTGCATGGCGAGCTTGCGAAAAGCGCTCTTGAGCTCCTTCTCGTCGGCGCCCTTTTGCACGCCTAGCGTTTCGTAAAAATCAGCTTTCATGTTTTCCCGCAGTCCGGATAGTCAACGTCTTGAAGCATCGTTGCGTCGTTTGCCGGCACGCTGTTCCGATTTAGGTGTGATGGAGGCGCGATGCCAGTGTCTACGAGGCTTTGTCCGCATTTTTTCGGGCAGCGCAGCGTTTTTCCGGCAAAGGGTTGCAAAAAAGCCCGGCTGTGCGCCGGGCTTTTTCCCTTACCTGTACCGTCAGGCGGTTCAGGCCGACTTCTTCTTCTCGTCGTCTTCGTCGATTTCCTCGAAGTCGGCATCGACGACGTCACTGTCCTTGGCGGCATCAGCCTTGGCGTCGGCCTCGGCGGCTTCCTTCTGCGAAGCCTCGTACATGGCCTGGCCGAGCTTCATCGAGACTTTGGCGAGCGTCTGCGTCTTGGCCTCGATCTCGGTCACATCGTCGCCTTCGGCAGCGGTCTTCAGCGCCGCGATCGCATCGGCAATCGCCGTGCGGTCGGCCTCGGAAACCTTCTCGCCGTATTCCTTCAGAGACTTCTCGGAGGAATGCACCAGCGCCTCGGCCTGGTTGCGGGCCTCGACCAGCGCGCGCCGCTTCTTGTCGGCTTCGGCATTGGCCTCGGCGTCCTTGACCATCTTCTCGATGTCGGCGTCCGAAAGGCCGCCGGACGCCTGGATGCGGATCTGGTGCTCCTTGCCGGTGCCCTTGTCCTTGGCCGAGACGTTGACGATGCCGTTGGCGTCGATGTCGAAGGTGACCTCGATCTGCGGCACGCCGCGCGGCGCAGGCGGGATGCCGACCAGATCGAACTGGCCGAGCGCCTTGTTGTCGGCGGCCATTTCACGCTCGCCCTGGAAGACGCGGATGGTCACCGCCGACTGCGAATCCTCGGCCGTGGAGAACACCTGGCTCTTCTTTGTCGGAATCGTCGTGTTGCGTTCGATCAGCCGCGTGAATACGCCGCCCAGCGTCTCGATGCCCAGCGACAACGGCGTCACGTCGAGCAGCAGCACGTCCTTGACGTCGCCCTGCAGCACGCCGGCCTGGATAGCGGCGCCTAACGCGACGACCTCATCCGGGTTGACGCCCTTGTGCGGCTCCTTGCCGAAGAACTGCTTCACGATCTCCTGGATCTTGGGCATACGGGTCATGCCGCCGACCAGGACGACTTCGTCGATTTCGCCGGCCTTCAGGCCGGCATCCTTGAGCGCCGCCTTGCAAGGATCGATCGTGCGCTGGACGAGATCCTCGACCAGGCTCTCGAACTTCGCCCGCGTCAGCTTCAGCGTCAGGTGCTTGGGGCCGGTGGCATCGGCGGTGATGAAGGGCAGGTTGATTTCGGTCTGCGTGGTGGACGACAGCTCGATCTTGGCCTTTTCAGCCGCTTCCTTGAGGCGCTGAAGGGCGAGCTTGTCGTTCCGCAGGTCGATGCCCTGTTCCTTCTTGAACTCGGCCGCCAGATATTCGACCAGACGCATGTCGAAATCCTCGCCGCCGAGGAAGGTGTCGCCATTGGTCGACTTCACCTCGAACACGCCGTCGCCGATTTCGAGCACCGAAATATCGAACGTGCCGCCGCCAAGGTCATAGACGGCAATCGTCTTGCCTTCCTTCTTGTCCAGTCCATAGGCAAGCGCGGCCGCCGTCGGCTCGTTGATGATGCGCAGCACTTCGAGGCCGGCGATCTTGCCGGCATCCTTGGTCGCCTGGCGCTGGGCGTCGTTGAAATAGGCCGGAACGGTGATGACTGCCTTCTCGACCTTCTCGCCGAGATAGGCCTCCGCCGTTTCCTTCATCTTCTGCAGGATCATCGCCGAGATCTGGCTAGGCGACTGCTTCTTGCCGCCGGCCTCGACCCAGGCGTCGCCATTGTCGCCCTTGACGATCTTGTAGGGGACAAGCTTCTTGTCCTTCTCCGTCACCGGATCGTCGTAGCGGCGGCCGATCAGGCGCTTGACCGCGAAAATGGTGTTCTCAGGATTGGTAACCGCCTGGCGCTTGGCCGGCTGGCCGACGAGGCGCTCGCCGTCGCTGTTGATGGCGACGATGGAAGGGGTCGTGCGGGCGCCTTCCGCATTCTCGATCACCTTGGATTCCTTGCCGTCCATGATGGCGACACAGGAGTTGGTTGTTCCCAGATCGATACCGATTACTTTTGCCATTTCTCTAATCTCTCCGCTAAGCAGGCTCTCAGGACCCGTACAGGCGTTCCGACGAAAGCCCCTGTTCACAAGAAATTCCGCTCCGGCAACCGGCATTCGGCGCTGGACGGCTTGGCGCGTATATAAGAACAGGCTGCGTGGCGCGCAAGCATTCTGCGCAAGGCGTTCACCATTCATCGCGGTTGATCGGATTCGGGACCGGCAGGCCCGTATTTTCGGCGGTGATCCAGCCGGCCCGGCCCCCGGCCCATGAACCTTTCCGCCTCGCCCCGCGACTGATGCTCAGGTGCCGCGTGGTGCGGCCCCGGAAAGGAAAGCCCCATGACCACAGATCCAGAGGCTCCATGGTCTCCGGGAACAGCAGGAACTCAGCGCGACCATCGCCTTCGGGACCGGGTCGATGCGCTGGGCTTTTCGCCGGTTCCGTTGACCCTGCGCGGACCCAGGCGTATCGTGACGTTGAGGAAAGCAGACAATTCGATCAGGGATGAACGTGCCGGAACGCCGCGCCTTGCCCTGATTTGCGCGCCGGGACCGGATGTTTCTCCCATGACCTGTGGGGGGAGATCCATGTCTTGCGACCACGGCGCGTTCGTGCGCTCTCGTGCCGGCCGTTTGCGCCGCGCCATCGAGGCTGCCAGCGGATTGTCGATCTTGGCGCTCGCCGCTGGGCTCTGGCTCGGTGGCTCGGCCCAGGCTCAGGAAACCCGGATCATCTATCCCGGCTCGATGGCAATGACCGGATTTTCCGGCACCATCATCCCCAATTTCGAGGAAGGCCTGCCGCCAGGCGTCGATCCCGTCGACGAAACCTTCATCGACACGGCGCGCGCGACCTTGCGCATCTTCGACGTCTCAAGGCTGGGCGGGCCGGCGTCTGGCCAATTGGTCTTCACCCCGCCACCGTTCGAGGTCACAGCCGGGCAAATCGGCCAGGTGTTCGGCATCACCTACGACGACGGCGTGCGCGACGGCGTCCCATCGGCCATTCCAAACCTCTATGCCGGCGCCACGTCGCTGCACGGCATCCGCATAGTCACGCCAGACGGCGACGCCGACGGCCGGCCGGAGCGGCAGCGCCGCGGCACGGCTGACGCTGTCTTCATGGACGGCCAGTTCGGCACCGAAAACGGCGGCGGCCCCGGAACGATCTGGAAGATCGACGGCATCACCGGCGCCGTCTCGAAATTCGCCGATATCGACGCCAATAGCGGTCCCGGCATCGGCGACGTCACTTTCGACAATATCCACCGCCAGTTCTTCGCCAGCGATCTCGACACCGGCCTCATCCACCGCATCGACGCCAATGGCGCGCTGCTCGACACGTTCGACCACGGCATAGCCGGTCGCCCGGCGCACGGGCTTGCCGCCGTTGCCGACGACGGCTCGGTGATTGACATCCAGGGTGCTGCCTTCGACAGCGAGGACCCCGACAGCTGGGGCTACACGCAGGACGAGCGCCGCGTCTGGTCGGTCGCCTATCGTGGCGGCCGGCTCTATTATTCGGTCGGTGATAAGGCGGAGATCTGGTCGGTAGGCGTTGCCGGCGACGGCAGTTTCGCCGGCGACCCGCGCTGGGAACTGACGGTCAAGGCCGACAAGGATTACGCGGTCACCGACATCGCCTTCGACAACGAAGGCTTCATGTACCTGGCCCAGCGCGGCCCGGTGGAGAACCGCTACGACTACAGCCAGTTCGCCGATTCCGGCAAGGGTGAGGTCATCCGCTACTGGCGCGAAAATCCGGACGATCCGGCGACGGAATCGGCCTGGGTGGAAGTGCCGCAGGAATATGCGGTCGGCTTCCCGCAAGACAACCGACAGTCGGCCGGCGGCCTCGACCTGCAATATGGCTACGATGCCGAAGGCAATCTCGATACCGGCGTCTGCACCGACACGCTGGTCGATACCGGCGACAAGTTGCGCGACAATCCGGAGCTTGCCGAACAACTCGCAGCCGGCGGGCCGCTCGCCGTGCACGGCGTGCAAATCAGGCCGACGTCACTGGCCAAGCCGGCCGACATGCCGCCTTTCGGCTCGTGGTTCGTCGACTTCGACAATTATTTCGAAGACCCGGAAGTCGAAGGCCATGTCGGCGACGTCGAGGTCTGGCGCCCCTGCGAAGGCCGTGCCGGCTATTACGAGCAGGTGCCGGGCGGCTATCTGCCACCGTTCTATCCGCCGGACTTTCCGCCCCCCGGCAATCTGCCTCCTTGCCTCGATGTCGAGGATGTCAGGTATTTCTGCACGCCCTCCGGCCTCGAGGCCGAACTCTATCTCCATGACCATGCCGGCTTTGGCGGCGATTCGATCAAGGCTCTGTCCAGGACGCCTGGCGTTGGGGTGACTTCACCTCTGTCGCATGCGCCCGGCGCGCCATACACGATCGGCATCACCGGCCATTACCCTGGCGATACGGTCGATGTCGGGCTCTGCTTCTACAGGCAGTCCGATAGCGACAAGGGTGGCTACTACCCTTGCTGCAAGATGACCTTGCCGCTCAGAACCCCAGCCGTCAGCTGCGAACCGTGAGGAGGGGAAGATGAGCAATCTCGCATTTTTCCCGCCTGCGACAAGCAGCCAATCAACCGGCAAACAATCATTCGTCATCGAGACCATCGTGAAACCCCTGTCACTCGCCAGGCGCGGTGTGCGCTGGCTGATGGCGGCCGGTATCGCGGTCGCCATGCTGAGTCCGCTGCAAGGCTTCGCTGAAGACCTTGCTCCGGCCAAGACCAAGCCTGCCGATGCGGGCATCTACACTGCCGTTCCAGATCCCAGGCTCGATTTCGACAATCCTCGCATCGTCAATCCGGAGCCGGGCCGGATTGTGCCCTTCTTCACCAAGAAAGGCACCCAGAGAGGCTGCGACTATGTCGTATACTCGCTGAGCTTTGGCTTGCGCGGCAATCCGCAGGGTTTTGCCAGCCCGGACCTCGCCGCCATGCTGAAAAAGGTCAGGCTCGATTTCAGGGACCAGCTCCCGCACGGCCTGCGCATCGTCGGCGTGCATGTGACTGGCGACGGCACCGATGCGTCCGGCGGACCGCTGCCCGGTGCTGCGATCAGCAGTTCGGCTGGCCCGGACGATACCGCGGCGGTGCCCGATTTCCGGATTTCCGCCAGCGATCTCGACGGCATCGGCGCTGCGAACGAGCGCGCCGTCACCTTCCAGATCACCGCCAGGATCGACCATGCGGCGTTTCCGTCGCCGACGATCGTTCACAACCAGGGCCTGGTCAAGGTGAGCCGCGAACGCGGCGCCGGCATCGAAATCCCGTCGCAGGACCCGGGCAAGCCGGACGACGGCAATTACCTCACGGGTGCAAAGACCTCGATCAAGATCGACGTCACCAGGTGCAACCCGCCGCCTCCACCTCCCGGCAAGGAATGCTTCAAGGTGGAGCGAGGCACGGTTGATTGCGTGCCCGGCGGCGGCGCCTTCATCTACCACATGCCGGTCGGCCCGGAGATGGCTGGCAAATGGGTGCAGCTTTCGACGACGACACCCGGCATCACCATCATTCCCGACACGCAATTGGTGCCGGCGGGCGGCGGTGTGCTCAATTGGAAGATCGTCGGCGCTTCACCCGGCGACGTCATCCACATCATCGTCACCGGTGTCGAAACCTATGCCGGCCCGAGGGAGGGGTGGGGCCTGTGCTGTACGCAGACTGTCGATATCGTCATCCCGCGTGATCAGCGCTGCCCACCGAAGGACAAGGAACCGGATCTGAAAGTCGAAAAGCGCGCCGACGTGCAACGTTGCACGGTGGGTGGCGGCTGCGACTTCACCATCAGGGTCACCAATGTCGGCGATGCACCCTACCACGGCAAGATCGTGCTCAACGAAGTCACCCTGCCGGCTGGCTCCACCCTCGATTCAGGGCCGAACCCGCCTTGGGTCTGCGCGCCTGGAACCACCCCGATGATTTGCACTCATCCGGTGACCACGCTCAATCCGGGTGCCTCTGTCGACCTCAAGCTCGGCTTCAAGCCGGCCGCAGGCTGGCGAGGCAGCGCCTTGCGCAACTGCGCCACTTACAATTACGGCGCCAGCGGCAAGCCGCTTTTCGGCAGCCAGCAAAACGATCGCGGCTGTGCTTCGATCCCGGTCTGCCGGCGTGGCGATCGTGACCGCAACTGCCGGCCGCCGGTGGAGAAGAAGGTCGACCTGATCCTGAAGAAGCGCGCCCGCACCGAATTCTGTTCGGCCGATGGCGTCTGCACCTTCGTGGTCGACATAATCAACAATGGCAGCGTCCCCTATAATGGGCCGCTGACGGTCGTCGATACCTATCCGGGCGGCGTGCCGGCATCCTCGACCTTCGGCCCGACGCCGCCATGGACATGCGGACCGAACGGCCCCGGCCAGTTCCGCTGCGACAATGCCGGCATCGTGCTGTTGCCTGGCGCCTCGACGCCGATCTTCGTCAGGGCGGTGATGCCGGCCAACTACCGGCCCGACAGTGTCGAGAACTGCGCCGAGGTGAAAGCTATTCCCGGTGAGAACGACATCACCAACAACAGGGCCTGCGCCAAGGAACGCATCCGTCATCCGAATGCCGGCCAGCCGGCCCTGCGCATCACCAAGGTTTGCAATGGTTCGCTGGCCGGTGCTGCGGTCGTTTCCTGCCGCATTACCGTCATCAGTCTCGGCACCACTGCCCCGACCGGTCCGGTACGGGTCAACGATGCCGCGACGCTGATAGCCGGCGGAGCGCCGGTCCAGATCCAGACCGTCACCCCAGACGGCGCGGAATGGGCTTGCGGACCGGTTCCGGCCAATGCGCTGTCGTGCCAGATTCCCGGCGCCGTCATCACGCCTGGAACCAGCCGCCATTTCGACGTGACGGTTGCCGCGAACGGCGAATTCGAGAACTGCGCACGCGGCTCCTACGGCCCGGCTCCGGGAGACGACATCGTCTATCCGATCGGCCAGGCCTGCGCCAAGGGCAGCGGCGCCTCGACCATCCGCGTCGAGAAGACCGGTGATGCCGAGTGCAAGCCCGGCCAGCCCTGCTCGTTCGAGATCACCATCACGAACGATGGCGCGAGCGCCTTCTCCGGTCCGGTTCGCCTCGGCGATGCGATCGGCGTCGAAGGCCTCGGCCGGCTGGAAGGCGTTGCGATCACCTCGATCGATCCGCCCTTCGGCTGCTCGCCGGAGCCGGCAATCTTGCCTCTGTCCTGCATCGCCCAACTGACGCTCGGCGCCGGGGAAAGCCACGTGCACACGGTGACCGTGATCATTCCGGACGATGGCCGTCTGGCCAATCTGCAGGGCACTGTCAACGGCCAGAACTGTGTCGGCGTGCTGTCCCCGAACACGCCGGTGCAAGGCGGTGGCGACGTGCTGTCCCGCGGTGCGGCCGACGTGCAGGGTGATCGCGGCAAGGCCTATGCCTGCCATCCCTTCACCATCAGGAATGAGGTGAAGAAGGAATGCTCGCAAGGCTTCGTCATGAACGACGCCGGCAACTGCGTCTGCCCGCCCGGCACGACCTTCCGCAATGGCCAATGCTCGTCCGGGGGCGGCACGGTCATCGTGCCGAAGCCAAAACCTTGCGTTCTGCTCAAAGGCCAGATCCGTACCGAAGACGGACGCTGCGTCTGTCCGCGCGGAACCGAGCTGGAGAACGGCGCTTGCGTGGGCAGCAAGCCGCAGCCCGAGCAGTGCACCATCCGTGGCCAGATCCACGACGCTGCCGGCGATTGCGTCTGCCCGCGGGGCACCGAAGTCAAAGGCAATGCCTGCCGGCCAATCCAGCCGAAACCCGAGCAGTGCACCATTCGGGGCCAGATCCATAACGCCGCAGGCGATTGCGTCTGCCCGCGGGGCACCGAAGTCAGGGGCAATGTCTGCCGGCCAATCCAGCCGAAACCCGAGCAGTGCACCATTCGGGGCCAGATCCATAACGCCGCTGGCGATTGCGTCTGCCCGCGGGGTACGGAAGTCAGGGGCAATGTCTGCCGGCCAATCCAGCCGAAGCCGGAGCAGTGCACCATCCGCGGCCAGATCCACGACGCCGGAGGCGATTGCGTCTGCCCGAAAGGCACGGAAGTGCAAGGCAATGCCTGCAGGCGCAAGAAGCCTGTTGTGGTGGAGTGCTCGATACCTGGTCAGATCCACAACAAGCGTGGCGTCTGCGTCTGCCCGCGTGGGACAGAGCTGCGCGACGGCGCCTGCCGCAAACCGCGGCTGGAGTGCGCACCGGGCGCGCGGCCGATTAATGGCCAGTGCCAGCCGATCCGTAAACCGAGCCTGCTGCTGAATCCAGATGTTCTTCAGCAGCTGCCAAGGCGCAAGCCGCAGCTCGAGCAATAGGATCGCGCGCGAACTTCAAAACGGTGATCATTCGATCAAGAAAACCCCGCCGGAGCGATCCGGCGGGTTTTTCTTTGGCTCGCAGATGAAAGAGCAGCGAAAACCTGAAGCCGTGGCATCAGCGGAAGGACAAACCGGCTTCCACTTTCCGGACTCGACTCATGGTCTAGGCAGGCGATACAGAGGGGCCGTAAACCGGGGCGTTCGGGAAAAACCGCGTCATGAGCAAAAAAACCCTGATCGCGCCATCGGTGCTGGCTTCCGATTTCTCGAAGCTCGGCGACGAGGTCGAGGCGGTGGCGGCCGCCGGCGCCGACTGGATCCATCTCGACGTCATGGACGGGCATTTCGTCCCCAACATCACCTTCGGGCCGCCGGTGATCAAGGCGATCCGCAACCGCACCAAGGCCTTCTTCGACTGCCATCTGATGATCGCCCCCGCCGACCCCTATCTGGCCGCCTTCGCCGAGGCCGGGTGCGACGGCATCACGGTGCACGCCGAAGCCGGGCCGCATCTCGACCGCTCGCTGCAGACGATCAAAAATCTTGGCAAGAAGGCCGGTGTGTCGCTCAACCCGGCGACACCGGAGACGATGATCGAATACGTGCTCGACCGGCTCGATCTGATCCTGATCATGACGGTCAATCCGGGCTTCGGCGGTCAGGCCTTCATTCCGGCGATCGTAGACAAGGTGAAGCGGGTGAAGGCGCTGATCGGTGACAGGCCGATCCGGATCGAGATCGACGGCGGCATTTCGCCGGAAACTGCGCCCCTGGTCACCGCCGCCGGCGCCAGCGTGCTGGTCGCCGGTGCGGCCATTTTCAAGGGCGGCAGCGTCGCAGCCTATCGGGCAAACATCGAGGCAATCAGGGCAGCGGCGGACAAGGCGGCCGGCTGACCGCCGCCGTCCGGCCGGAGACAGCCGCTCGGGGGAACTTTTGAGCAACCATCTGTTCGATGCTTTCCGTGCCCGGATGCCCACGCCCGGACGCCTTTTGATGGAGGCAGATGACGGGAGCTCGATCAGCTATGGCGAAATGCTGGCGCGCTCCGCTCAACTGGCACATGTGCTGTCGCAGCTGGGCGTCGAAGCCGGCGACCGCGTCGCCGTTCAGGTCGAGAAGAGCCCGGAGGCCATTTTCCTTTATCTCGCTTGCCTGCGTGCCGGCGCGATCTTCCTGCCGCTCAACACCGCCTATACGCTGACCGAACTCGACTACTTCTTCAGGGATGCCGAACCACGACTGATCGTCTGCGACCCGGCGCGAGTGACCGAGATCGGCGTTTTGGCGCAGGCCTCGGGCGCTGCGGTCGCGACACTCGGCAGCAAGGGCGAGGGTTCGTTGACCGATCGCGCCTCCGAGACGGCCGTGGACTTCCACGACGTGGCGCGCGGACCGGACGACCTTGCTGCGATCCTCTACACATCCGGCACCACCGGCCGTTCGAAAGGCGCCATGCTCAGCCACGAAAACCTCGCCTCCAATGCGCGGGTGCTGGTCGACCTCTGGCGCTTCACTGCCGCAGACGTGCTGATTCACGCGCTGCCGGTTTTCCACACGCATGGCCTTTTCGTCGCCACCAATGTCGTCCTGATGGCCGGCGCCTCGATGCTGTTCGAAACCAAATTCGACCCGGCCCGCATCGTCTCGCTGCTGCCGCGGGCCACCGTGCTGATGGGCGTGCCGACCTTCTACGTCCGCCTGCTGCAGCAGGACGGTTTGAACCGGCAAGCGGCGAAAAACATCCGCCTGTTCATTTCCGGCTCGGCGCCGCTTTTGGCCGAGACGCACAGAGCCTGGCGAGAGCGCACCGGCCACGCCATCCTCGAGCGCTACGGCATGACCGAGACCAACATGAACACGTCGAATCCTTATGATGGCGAGCGGCGTGCCGGCACGGTCGGGTTTCCCCTGACCGGCGTTTCCCTGCGCATCACCGACCCCGAGAGCGGCGAAACACTTGCCAAGGGCGATGTCGGCATGATCGAGGTGAGGGGTCCCAATGTCTTTTGCGGCTACTGGCGCATGCCGGAAAAGACCAAAGCGGAGTTCCGTGACGACGGTTTCTTCATCACCGGCGATCTCGGACTGATCGATGCTGACGGCTATGTCCACATCGTCGGCCGCGGCAAGGACCTGATCATTTCCGGCGGCTACAATATCTATCCAAAGGAAGTCGAGAGCGAGATCGACGCACTGCCTGGCGTCGCCGAAAGCGCTGTCATCGGCGTTGCCCATCCGGATTTCGGCGAAGGCGTCACCGCTGTCGTGGTGAGGGCGCTGGGCTCGACCATCAGCGCCGCAGGGATCGTCGAGGCCATCGCCGGGCGCCTCGCTAGGTACAAGCATCCGAAACGGGTGATCTTCGTCGACGAACTGCCGCGCAACACGATGGGCAAGGTGCAGAAGAACCTGCTGCGCGAAGCCTACAAGGACCTCTATACGTCCAAAGCCGGCTAACCCTAACGAGCAGGGCTGCCTGCAAAAACCCTGGCACCATCGATCCAGACGCTTTTAATGTCCAGATCGTCCGACAGCGAAACGATGTTGGCCGCGGTACCGTTGGCGAAGCGCCCGAGCCGGTGCGATTGGCCGATCGCCTGCGCCGGATAGAGCGAGGCCATGCGCAAGGCTTCGTCGAGGTCGAGGCCGACGACGCGGTGCATGAAGCGCACCGCGGAAATCATGTCGAGATCCGCGCCCGCCAGCGTGCCGTCGGCAAGTGTCAGCCTGCCATCCTTGCGGTGGATGGTGCGGCCGTTCAGCGTGAACGAGGTCATGTCGGTGCCGATCGTCGCCATGGCATCGGTAACGAGCAGGATCTTGCCCGGGCCCTGCTTGGCGCGCAAGGCGATGGCCATGGTGGCCGGATCGACATGGATACCGTCGGCGATGATGCCGGCATAGAATGTGCCTGTATCGATTGCGGCGCCCGCCAGCCCCGGCTCGCGATTGCCGATCTGGCTCATCGCATTGAACAGATGGGTGATCACCGTTGCGCCGGCCTCGGCAAAGGCGCGAGCCGTGGCATAGCCGGTATCGGAATGGCCGATGCTGACGACAATGCCGGCCTTGCTAAGCGCCGACACCTGGCTGGGCTCGACGGATTCGGGCGCCACCGTCGTCAGCAGCACGGGCAGGTTTTTCCGTGCGGCGATCAGCATCGTCTGGTCGGAGTCTAGCATCGGCCGGATCAAAGCCGGGTCATGTGCGCCCTTGCGGGCGATCGACAGATGCGGCCCTTCGAGGTGCAGGCCCAGGAACCCCGGCACCTTCCTCCATGCCGCCTCGGCTCCGGCCGCAACCGCCGCGGCGGTGATCTCGGACGTGTCGGTGATCAGCGTCGGCAACAGCGCCGCCGTGCCGAAGGGTGCGTGCGCCCGGCAGATGGTCTCGATCGAGGCGACGTCCGGATGGTCGTTGAGCATGACGCCGCCGCCGCCATTGACCTGCAGATCGACGAATCCAGGCGCCAGCATGCCGCCGCCGGTCTCGATATGCGCAACATTGGATGGAATGGCACCGGCGGCAACAATGGCCTCGACGAGGCCGTCGCGCACGACAAGCGCCGCATTGTCGTGCCAGTCGTCGCCATCGAAAATCCGGGCGCCAGTCAGGGCAAAACGGTCGCTCATAGGGTTTCCGTTACCTTGCGCAGATTGGGCGGCGTGTCGGGGTCGAGGCCGCGATGGCGGGCAAAAGCCTCGACGAAACCATAGAACGACACGATCAGCGTCAGCGGGTCGGTCAGCGGATGACCGGTTGCGACATGCGGCAGGCGCTGAGCGCTCTTTGCCTTGTTCGACGTCACAAAGACGGCAGCGCCCTTGCCGGCCAGGCTGTCGGCGGCATCGGCCACCGATGGCTCGGACGCATCGCGAGCAGCCAGCGCCAGCACCGGGAAACCGGGACCGACCAGCGCCAGCGGGCCGTGCATGACCTCGGCGGCACTATAGGCTTCCGCATGCATGGCGCAGGTTTCCTTGAATTTCAGCGCCGCCTCGTTGGCGATCGCCGCCGACGGGCCGCGACCGAGAATGAACAGCGACTTTTGCGTCTCCAGCGCCCCGGCCAGCGCCATCCAGTCGCAGGCGATCGCCTTGCGAAAATGCTCCGGCAAGCGCGCGAGCGCCACCAGAAGTTTGTCGTCGCCGGTGCAATGCGCCATCAAGGCGAGTCCTGCGACGGCTGAATTGACGAAGGTCTTCGTCGCCGCGACGCTGCGCTCCGGTCCGGCCAGGATGTCGATCGCGTAGTCCGAAGCCCGCGCCAGCGGCGAATCGGCGGTGTTGGTGATGGCGACGGTCAGCGAACCGCCGGTCCTCGCCGCTTGCGCCATTGCAACGATGTCCGGGCTCTTGCCGGACTGCGAGATCGCCAGGCAGGCCGAGCCGCCCAGCTTCAGCTTGGCGCCATAGATCGAGGCGATCGACGGGCCGACCGATGCAACCGCCAGCCCGGCGGTCAACTCCACGGCATATTTCATGAAGGTCGCGGCATGGTCGGACGAGCCGCGCGCCACGGTGACGACGAAATTCGGATCGCGCTCGCGAATGCCGCGTCCAGCTTCCGTCAGCACCGCGGCCGAGCCATCGAGCAGACGGGCGGTGGCCTCCGGGATCTCCTCGATCTCGCGCCGCATATGGGTCGTTGTCGCGGTCATGGCCGGCCCTCTTCGCCCGGCCCGCTCAGCCGGAGTTCGGCGACAAAATCATAGGCGTCGCCCCTGTAGATGGAGCGGGTAAACTCGATCACCTTGCCGCTCGCCAGATAGGAGATACGCTCGATGTGCAGGCCGGCAATGCCCGGCGGCACTTCCAGCAGCTGTGCGTCGCTATCGCCGAGATTGGTGGCGGAAATGCGCTGCACCGCCCGCACCGGCCTGTTGCCGGTCTTTTCCAACGCGGCGTAGAGCGACGAACCAATCGCCGCCGGATCGGGCAGCACGCTTGTCGATAGCGAGGCGCGCTCGATCGCCAGCGGCGTGTCGTTGGCGATACGAAGGCGCGCCACGCGCGCAACCAATTCGTTCGATGCCAGGCCGAGCACCATCATCTCGTCGGGCGACGGCGGATAGAGGCCGCGGTCGAGCCAAGCCGAACGCACCGCCATGCCGCGCCGTGCCATGTCCTCGGTAAACGAGGTCAGCATCGACAGCGACTGCTCGACGCGCTCCATACGTGGCGCAACGAAGGTACCGGAACCATGGCGCTGGACGAGGATGCCGCCCTTGACCAGGTCCTGCACCGCCTTGCGCACGGTGACGCGCGAAATGTCGGCCTTGCTAGCGATGTCGCGCTCGGAAGGCAGCGCATCGCCAGGTCCGATCAGCCCGCGTTTGACCGCATCCTCGATACTCTTCCTGAGCTGCAGATAGAGCGGCGCGCCACTCTGCGACGATTGTTTCAGCGCCGCGAATATCTGGTCGGCGGCCTCACTCATCGAGCTGCCTCCGCCGTGTTTGCGAAAATCCGAGCCGCCATCTGAACCGCGCCGCCCAGAGCGTCGTCGAGCGGCGGTTTCAGCAGCGCCCGGTAGCGGGCCGACAGGCGCGGCGCGTAAAGCGGCGCCAGCCCGCCGAGCAGGCAGAGCGGATCGCCGCCGCCCAGGTCGAGCACGCCAAGCGCTGCTTCGACATCGGCGACCGCCTTGTCGAGGATCCAGATAGCGACGACGTCGCCTTTTTCGGCATGTTCGAACACCTTGGGCGCGAAGCCGCCGAAATCGCCGGGCTTGGCGTTGGTGGTGAATTCGACCAGATCCTCGGGATTGTTGCGGAAAATGGCGAGCATGGTCTCCGTCAGCGGCGATCCCTGGCGGATGCCGTCATAGGCGAGCAGCGTCTGCTCGAGCAGGTCGCGGCCGATGCGGGCGCCGCTGCCCTGGTCGCCGACCTGGAACCCCCAGCCGCCGATGGCGCGCGACTTGCCTTGTTTGCGTGCCATATAGGCGGTGCCGGTGCCGAGGATGGCCATGGCGCCGTCGCCTGAGCCAACCGCGCCTTCCAGCGCGATCTCGGCGTCGGTCTCGACACGGCTGATGCGAAACGGCAGGATCGCTTCGAGCTGCTGCCGGTAGGTGCCGACGTTGGCGCCTGCAAGACCGAGAACGGCCGGAGTTTGCGGGATCAGTGCGGGATCCTTGCCCGCGGCGACAAAGGCCTGCTGCGCTGCGTCGACGATGTTCGTCCTGGCGCCGGTGAGATCGGTTCGGATGTTGGCGGCACCGCTTTTGGCGCGGCCGAGGACGATGCCGTCGGCCGTTGCAAGGGCCGCCCTGCAGCTGGTGCCGCCGCCATCGATGCCGAGCACGAATTTCACGCGATTTCTCCTCCGGGCGGATAATACCAATAAAATACCAATAGCCAAGGATTAATTTCCGTTTCAAAAAAGTTAAGGCGTAGTTTGTTGGAAAATCAGCCAATTTCGTTCGCAAGCCTGCACTGCCGCAAGGATTTCATTAATGCGTGTGGACAAGTGGTATTTTTTTGGTATGGTTTTCTCGATTGGAGGAAAGCGGATGGCCGAAACGCGCACCGAAGCGCTTCACCAGAATGCCGAGGGACTGGATATCCAGGCCCCGGAAGCCGTCCTTTCCTCTTTGGCCCACGCACAGATCGAGGCCGCCAAGGCCGTGCACGGCGCCATTCCTGCCATTGCTGCGGCAGCCGAAATCATCGCAAGCAGACTGAAAAGCGGCGGCAAGCTCGCCTATGCGGCTGCCGGCAGTTCGGGCCTGATGGCACTGGCCGATGCGCTTGAGCTCCCGGGCACTTTCGGCATCCAACGCGACCGCATCGCCATCCTGATCGCCGGCGGCGACGAGGCCTTCAAGACACTGGCCGGCGGGCCGGAGGACGACACCGAGGAAGCTTCGGCAGCAGTTGCCGCCGCCCGCATCGGCAAGGGCGACTGCCTGATCGCCGTCTCGGCCAGCGGCTCGACACCTTATGCAGTCAGGGCGATCGAGGACGCCAGGCGCCGCGGTGCGGCGACCATTGCCATCGCCAACAACAGGGATGCGCCGCTGTTGCGGCTGGCCGACATCGCCATCCTGCTCGAAACGCCGCCGGAGCTGATTGCCGGCTCAACGCGCATGGGCGCAGGCACCGCCCAGAAGATCGCGCTCAACATGCTGTCGACGCTCGCCGCCATCCATCTCGGCCATGTCCATGACGGCTACATGGTCAACCTCATGGCCGACAACATCAAGCTGCGCGACCGCGCCGCACGCATCGTCGCCGCTGTCAGCGGGCGCGACAAGGACGAGGCGGCGCGCCTGCTCGAAAGGAGCGGCGGCGTCGTCAAGACCGCTATTCTGCTCGCCGCCGGCGCCGCCAGCGCCGATGCAGCCGAGAAGATATTGGAAGGGACTGGCCACAAGCTGCGGCCGGCCCTTTCCGCGATCGAGGGGAGCAAGGGGCGCAATGCCTCTGTTCTCATCAAAACCGAACCTGAAAAAGGTCAACAGGGAGACTGAGCATGACAACGAAGCTACTGACGGCACTTCTTCTCGGCACCAGCATTCTCGGCTCCGCCGGGGTGGCTTATGCCGACGACGTAACGCTCAACATCGAAAGCTGGCGCGGCGACGACCTTGCCATCTGGAAGGACAAGCTGATCCCGGCCTTCGAAGCCAAGAACCCGGGCATCAAGGTGGTGTTCGCGCCGTCGGCGCCGACCGAATATGACGCCGCCCTCGGCGCCAAGCTCGCCGCCGGCTCGGCCGGCGACCTGATCACCTGCCGCCCGTTCGACAAGTCGCTGGAACTCTTCAAGAAGGGCAACCTCGCCGACATCTCGACCCTGCCCGGCATGGAGAACTTCTCCGACGTCGCCAAGGCCGCCTGGCAGACCGACGACGGCAAGTCGAGTTTCTGCGTGCCGATGGCCTCCGTCATCCATGGCTTCATCTACAACAAGGACGCCTTCGACAAGCTCGGCATCAAGGTGCCGGAGACGCGCGACGAATTCTTCGCCGCGCTCGACAAGATCAAGGCCGACGGCACCTACATCCCGATGGCGATGGGCACCAAGGACCTCTGGGAAGCGGCGACCATGGGCTACCAGAACATCGGCCCGAACTACTGGAAGGGCGAGGAAGGCCGCCTGGCGCTGATCAAGGGCGAGCAGAAGCTGACCGATCCGCAGTGGGTCGAGCCCTTCAAGGAACTGGCCAAGTGGAAGGACTATCTCGGCGACGGCTTCGAGGCGCAGACCTATCCGGACAGCCAGAACCTGTTCACGCTCGGCCGCGCCGCCATCTACCCGGCCGGCTCGTGGGAGATCGGCCTGTTCAACACGCAGGCGCAGTTCAAGATGGGCGCCTTCCCGCCGCCGGTGCAGAAGGCCGGCGACACCTGCTACATCTCCGACCACACCGACATCGGCATGGGCCTCAATGCGGCCTCGAAGAACGCGGATGCGGCCAAGACCTTCCTGTCCTGGGTGGCCTCGCCGGATTTCGCCACCATCTACGCCAACGCGCTGCCGGGCTTCTTCAGCCTGAACAACACCCCGGTGAAGATGGAAGACCCGCTGGCCCAGGAATTCGTCTCCTGGCGCGGCAAGTGCAAGTCGACGATCCGCTCGACCTACCAGATCCTGTCGCGCGGCACGCCGAACCTCGAAAACGAGACGTGGGTTGAATCGGCCAACGTCATCAACGGCACCGACACGCCGGAAGCTGCCGCCAAGAAGCTGCAGGACGGCCTCGACAGCTGGTACAAGCCGGCGAAGTAAAGCGCGGCGAAGCGTTGTCTCCCCCCTCGAGGGGGAGATGTCGCCGAAGGCGACAGAGGGGGTCGGTCGAGGCAGACTGCGGCTTGATCGCTGCTGGAAAGCACGGTCGAACGACGATCGCGTGCTCCTCTGCCGACCCCACCCGCCTCGCTTTGCGAGGTACCCTCCCCTCGAGGGGGAGGGAGGCGCCGCGCCCTTTGGCGGCAATAGCAAGACCTGATCGGCGGGGACCGAACGCATGGCCGCAGCACCGAAAAGACCGTTCCGTTGGCATATCGGCGTTTTCCTGGCGCCGGCGCTGCTGGTCTATACGGCGATCATGATCCTGCCGCTGGCCGGCACGCTGCAGCTGTCGCTGTTCCGCAACATCAACCAGTCGCAGGTCTTCGTCGGACTGGAAAATTTCCGCATGCTGTTCGGTGATCCCAACTGGTCGGTCAATTTCTGGAACGCGCTCAGGAACAATGTCTGGTTCTTCATCATCCACATGCTGGTGCAGAACCCGATCGGCGTCCTTTTGGCCGCACTTCTGTCCAGCCCCAGGCTACGGTTTTCCGCCTTCTACCGCACGGCGATCTTCGTGCCGACGATCCTGTCTTTCGTCATCGTCGGCTTCGCCTGGAAGCTGATCCTGTCGCCGCTATGGGGCGTGGCGCCGCATATGATGGACCTTGTCGGCCTGAAAAGCCTGTTCACGCCCTGGCTCGGCAAGGCGCAATATGCGCTGACCGCGCTCAGCCTGATCTCGGTGTGGCAGTTCGTCGGCATCCCGATGATGCTGATCTATGCGGCACTGCTGTCCATTCCCGAGGAGGTGATCGAAGCGGCCGAATGCGACGGCATCACCGGGATGGCGCAGTTCTGGAAGATCAAGCTGCCGCTCATCCTGCCGTCGATCGGCATCATCTCGATCCTGACCTTCGTCGGCAACTTCAACGCTTTCGACCTGATCTACACCGCGCAAGGCGCGCTGGCCGGGCCGAACTATTCAACGGATATTCTCGGCACCTTCCTCTACCGCGCCTTCTTCGGTTTCCAGCTGCAGGTCGGCGATCCCAACATGGGCGCGGCGATCGCCACGATGATGTTCCTGATCATCCTCGGCGGCGTCTGCGTCTATCTGTTCCTCGTACAGACGCGCTTGCGTCGCTACCAGTTTTAGGGGAGCGCGACCATGAGCACCGCAACCCGCTCGCTGCCCCGCACCATTGGCGCGCATGCGATCCTTCTGACCTACACGGCGATCGCGCTGTTTCCGGTAATCATCGTCATCGTCAACTCATTCAAGTCGCGCGCCGCCATCTTCGGTGCGCCGCTGGCGCCGCCGACGCCGAAAACCTTCGATCTAATCGGCTACACGACGGTGATCGGCCAGGGCGATTTCATCCACTATTTCCAGAACAGCCTTGTCGTCACCGTCGCCTCGCTGTTCTTCGTGCTTTTGTTCGGCGCCATGGCGGCTTTCTCGCTGTCGGAATACCGCTTCCGCGGCAATTCGCTGATGGGGCTCTATCTGGCGCTCGGCATCATGATCCCGATCCGCCTTGCCACCGTCGCCATCCTGCAATTGATGGTGGCGAGCGGGCTAGTCAACACGCTGACAGCGCTGATCCTGGTCTATACGGCGCAAGGCCTGCCGCTTGCCGTCTTCATCCTGTCGGAATTCATGAAGCAGGTGTCGGACGATCTGAAGAACGCCGGCCGCATCGACGGGCTATCGGAATACACCATCTTCTTCCGCCTGGTGTTGCCGCTGGTCAGGCCATCTATGGCGACGGTCGCCGTCTTCACCATGATCCCGATCTGGAACGATCTGTGGTTCCCGCTGATCCTGGCGCCGTCGGAGGAAACCAAGACGGTGACGCTCGGCGCGCAACTGTTCCTCGGCCAGTTCGTCACCAACTGGAATGCCATCCTGGCGGCACTGTCGCTGGCGATCATGCCGGTGCTGATCCTCTACGTCATCTTCTCGCGGCAGCTGATCCGCGGCATCACTTCGGGAGCGGTCAAGTGAATTCGCAAAAACCCCTTCGCGTTGTCGTCGCCGGGCTCGGCAATATGGGGCGCAGCCATGCGCTGGCCTATCACACCAATCTGGGATTCCAGATCGCCGCGCTGGTCAACCGCTCCGATGTGCCGCTGCCGGAAGGGCTTTCGACCTACGCCATCCGGCGTTCCTTCGATGAGGCGCTACGCGACGAAAAGCCCGATGTCGCCTGCATCGCCACCTATTCCGACAGCCATGCTGACTATGCGGTCAAGGCGTTCGAGGCCGGCTGCCACGTCTTCCTCGAAAAGCCGCTGGCAACCACCGTCGCCGATGCAAAGCGCGTGGTCGCGGCAGCCAAGGCCAACGGCAAAAAACTGGTGATCGGCTACATCCTGCGCCATCACCCGTCCTGGATCCGGCTGATCGCCGAGGCGCGCAAGCTCGGCGGCCCTTACGTGTTCCGCATGAACCTCAACCAGCAATCCTCCGGCCATAGCTGGGAGACGCACAAGCAGTTGATGCAGACGACATCGCCGATCGTCGATTGCGGCGTGCATTATCTCGACGTGATGCTGCAGATCACCGACGCCAGGCCAGTCGAGGTGCGCGGCATGGGGCTGAGGCTGAGCGACGAGATCGCGCCGTCAATGTACAATTACGGTCATCTGCAGGTGCTATTCGACGACGGTTCGGTCGGCTGGTACGAGGCCGGCTGGGGGCCGATGATTTCGGAGACGGCTTTCTTCGTCAAGGACGTGATCTCGCCCAATGGCTGCGTGTCGATCGTCATGAAGGAGGGTGTCAGGTCCGACGACATCGACACCCACACCAAGACCTCGACCATCCGCCTGCACAGCGCGGCGACCGGCGCGGATGGCAAGTTCGCCAAACCCGACGAAATGCTGTCGATGCAAGGCGAGCCCGGCCATCAGGACCTCTGCGACCTGGAACAGGCGTTTGTGCTGAAGGCGATCCGCGAGGATCTGGACTTGACCCGCCACATGGACGACGCGGTGAAGTCGCTCGCCGTCTGTCTTGCCGCAGACGAGAGCGTGCGCAGCGGCCTCGCCGTGAAACTCTAGAACAGGGACGAAGCCGTGGGCTCGCTGAACATCGAGAATGTGAAAAAAGCCTTCGGGCCGGTCGAGGTGCTGAAGGGCATCAACCTCGAGGTGACGGATGGCGAGTTCGTCGTCTTCGTCGGTCCATCCGGCTGCGGGAAGTCGACGCTGCTCAGGGTCATTGCCGGGCTGGAGGACTCGACCTCGGGCCGCGTGGTGATCGACGGGGCGGACGTCTCCGCCACGCCGCCGGCCAAGCGCGGTATCGCCATGGTGTTCCAGACCTATGCGCTCTATCCGCATCTGACTGTGAAGAACAATATGGGCCTCGGCCTCAAGCAGGCGGGCACGCCGGCGGCCGAGATCGACCGCCGCATCGGCATCGCTTCCTCGATGCTGTCGCTGGAGCCCTACCTCTCGAGGCGGCCGGCCGAGTTGTCCGGCGGCCAGCGCCAGCGCGTCGCCATCGGCCGCGCCGTGGTGCGTGAGCCCAAGCTTTTTCTGTTCGACGAGCCGCTGTCGAACCTCGACGCCGCACTGCGCGTCAACACCAGGCTGGAGATCGCGCAATTGCATCGCCGGCTGAAGGCCACGATGATCTATGTCACCCACGACCAGGTCGAGGCGATGACACTGGCCGACAAGATCGTCGTGCTGAACGCGGGAAAGATCGAGCAGATCGGCGGACCGATGGAGCTTTACAATTCGCCGGCAAATGAATTCGTCGCCGGCTTCATCGGCTCACCGAAGATGAACTTCGTCGACGGGGCCAGGCTTGGCGAGACGGCCAAGACCATCGGTGTCCGTCCCGAGCACCTGACCGTCGATCCGAAATCCGGTGCCTGGAAAGGCACGGTTGTCCATGCCGAGCACCTTGGCGCCGACACCAACCTCTATCTCGACTGCGAGAAGGCCGGCTTGATCACAGTGCGCATCTTCGGCGTCTATAACGCCGAACCGGGTGCCACGCTCTACGCGACGCCGGATCCGGCAAAGACATACCGGTTTGGGGCTGATGGGAAGGTGCTGAAATAGCGCAGGCGCCGACTCCCCTTCTCCCCTTGTGGGAGAAGGTGGCCGAGCGAAGCTCGGTCGGATGAGGGGTGTTGGACGGATCGCTACGCTGAAGGCGTAAGTGCCTAAAATCCCCTGATGTTTTCACGCCTCGTTTTCTTGCAGCACCCCTCATCCGTCTCGGCGCTGCGCGCCGATCCACCTTCTCCCCCAAGGGGAGAAGGAAGAGCGCCTACAAATCCGCCTTGAACGTCTGCTTCTGGATGCCCAGCCCTTCGATACCGAGCTCGACCACGTCGCCGGGCTTCAGGAAGACCGGCGGCTTCATGCCGAGGCCGACGCCGGGCGGCGTGCCGGTAGAGATGATGTCGCCCGGGTGCAGCGACATGAACTGGCTGAGATAGGAGACGAGATAAGCGACGCCGAAGACCATGGTCTTGGTCGAGCCGTTCTGCATGGTCTTGCCGTTGACCGTCAGCCACATCGGGATGTTCTGCGGGTCCTTGATCTCGTCCTTGGTCACCAGCCACGGGCCGATCGGCCCGAACGTGTCGCAGGACTTGCCCTTGGTCCACTGGCCCTGGCGCTCGGCCTGGAAGGCGCGCTCGGAGACGTCGTGCGCGACGCAATAGCCGGCGACATAATCCAGCGCCTCGGCCTCGGTGACATACTTCGCAGTCTTGCTGATCACCACGCCGAGCTCGACCTCCCAGTCGGTCTTCACCGAGCCGCGCGGGATCAGCACGTCGTCGTTCGGCCCGACAATAGCCGAGCTTGCCTTCATGAAGATGATCGGCTCCGGCGGCACGGTGGCGCCGGTTTCGGCAGCATGGTCGGAATAGTTGAGACCGATGCAGATGAATTTGCCGGTGCCGGCGACGCAGGCGCCGATGCGTGGCTTGCCGGAAACCGCCGGTAGCGTTTTCGGATCGAGCTTCGACAATGTCTCGAGCGATGCCGGATCGAGCGTCTTGCCGGCAATGTCGGTGACATGGGCGGAGAGGTCGCGGATCGTTCCATCCGCATCGAGCAGGCCGGGGCGTTCGCTCCCCGCCTCGCCATAGCGCAGCAGTTTCATGCAGTTTTCTCCCAGTTGCGACCAGAGGCCGTTTGCAAACTCGCTCCGCTGCGGCGAATGGCGTGGGTTTCGAGAACCGGAGCGGAGCGTACTTAAAGTACGTGAGCACCGGAAGCGCAGAAAGCCGCGTCAGGCGCCCGGCGGAGTAGGGTTTTCAAATGGCCTCTTAGATCGACCAGCCACCGTCGATATTATAAGCCTGCCCCGACGTATAGGTGGCGCCGGCCAGATAGACGGCGAGGTCGGCGATTTCCTCGGGCGTGCCGAGGCGGCCCATCGGCTGGCGCGCGATGAAGGCGGCGCGAGCTGCTTCGTAGTCGCCCTGCGCATGCATGCGGTCCTGCAGCGACGGGCTTTCGACCGTGCCCGGACAGATCGCATTGCAGCGTATGCCCTTGCCGACATAGTCGGCGGCGACCGACTTGGTCAGGCCGATGACGGCTGCCTTGGTTAGGCCATAGACGAAGCGGTTCGGCACGCCCTTGGTCGAACTGGCCAGCGACGCCATGTTGATGATCGAGCCGTCGCCGCGCTCCAGCATGCCGGGCAGCACGGCGCGGATGGTGCGGATCATTGAGCGGACATTGAGATCATAGGCAAAG
Organism: Mesorhizobium sp. M0664; assembly: GCF_040320565.1. Taxonomy (NCBI): domain Bacteria; kingdom Pseudomonadati; phylum Pseudomonadota; class Alphaproteobacteria; order Hyphomicrobiales; family Phyllobacteriaceae; genus Mesorhizobium; species Mesorhizobium sp. M0664. Next base: position 51,560 of record NZ_JAMYPW010000026.1, on the reverse strand, counting down.
TCGAGGTCGCCGTCCTTCATCTCGAGGATCGAGCCGGAATGGACGAAGCCGGCGCAGTTGAACAGCACGTCGACGGCGCCGATCTCGGCAAACGCGGCGTTCACCGCCTCGTCGTTCAGCACGTCGAGCTTGCGGGTCTTGATACCGGGCGTCTTGCCGAGGTCGGCGAGCACCACCTCGTTGATGTCGGTGGCATGGACGACGGCGCCGGCCTTGGCGAAAGCCAGCGCACTTGCCCGGCCGATGCCTTGCGCCGCCGCCGTGACGACAACGATCTTGCCTGTCAGATCCGCCATGCTTCTCTCCTCGCCCGTCTGTGATCGTTCGGCTTTTTACCGGCACAAGGCCGGGGCGCAATGTGCCAGCCGGGCAGTACCATCCCGCCTGTTTCGATATTCGCCCTGCCAACCAAATGTTTTTTCTCGGTAAAGAACATTTGTTGGCCCGTCAAGCCCGGACGTCCCTCCGGGACACTCAGTCGCCGTAGGGCACCCAGACGTTCTTGACCTCGATCGCACGGCGCAGCAAGGCATCGCCGGCTGCTTCGTTCGAGGGCCAGTCGAGGCTGTGGCCGTTGCCGGTCCAGACGCGTTTGAGATTGCCGATGGACTCGGCCTCGGCCTTGGCGCAAGTCTCGGCATCGGCGAACACCCAGAGCCCGTCGACATCGTCATGCTTGGCCAATACGCCGGCAAGCTCGGCGCTACGGCCGGTAACGATATTGATGGCGCCTGCGGGAACGTCGGAATATTCGATGACCTGGTAGAGGTCGGTGGCAAGCAGCGGGTATTTTTCGGATGGCACTGCGACTACGGTGTTGCCCATGGCAAGCGCCGGCGCCACCAGCGAGATCAGGCCAAGCAGAGGCGCATTGTCCGGCGCGATGATGCCGACGACGCCGACTGGCTCGTGCAGCGCCAATGTGACGGCGCGGGCCGGCGGCTGGTGGACGCGGGCCTCGAATTTGTCGGCCAAGCCGGCATAGAGGAAAAGGCGCTCGATCGACAGCTCGACCTCGTCACGCGCCGCCTTGGCGGTCGCGCCGGTGAGCTGGGTCAAACGGGCGGCAAACTCGTCTGCGCGGCCGGAAAGGTTTTCGGCCAGGTAATAGAGCACCTGGCTGCGGTTGTAGGCGGTCGCCTCAGGCCAGGCCTTGCAGGCGCGCGCGGCCGCGACGGCGTCACGGATATCCTTGCGGTTGCCGAGACCGATCTCGCCGGCAAGCTTGCCCTTGGCGCTGGCGATGGCGAAGGAATAATTGCCGTCCGGCCGGACCTGCTTGCCGCCGATGAACAGCTTTGCCGTGCGGTCGATGGCGCCACCTTCCGCCTGCTCGACAGGTTGGGCCGAAGACGTTGCCGGTTTGATGATCGGGCCGAGCGGCAGTTTTGCCGAGAGATATTCGAACATGCCCTCGCGCCCGCCTTCACGGCCAAAGCCGCTCTCGCGGTAGCCGCCGAAGCCGCAGGAGGCGTCGAACATATTGGTGCCGTTGACCCAGACGACGCCGGCCTTCAATTGCGGCGCGACGTGCAGGGCAAGATTGATGTTCTCACTCCACACCGAAGCGGCCAGGCCATAGCGTGTGTTGTTGGCGAGCTCGATCGCTTCCTCGGTGTTGCGGAAGGTCATAGTGGCGAGCACCGGCCCGAACACCTCTTCCTGTGCCAGGATGTTAGCCGGCGAAACACCGGTCGCCAGCGTTGGCAGATGGTAATAGCCCGCGGCGGGCAGTGCCGAGTCCGGCTGCCAGCAGATCGCGCCCTGCTTGGCGCCTTCGGCGATCAGGCCCTTGACGCGATCGAGCTGAGTCAAATCGACCAGCGGGCCGATATCGGTGTTCTTGTCGAGCGGACTGCCGACGCGCAGCCGGCTCATCCGCGTCTTGACCTTGGCGATGAAGGCGTCGGCGATGCCTTCTTGCACCAGAAGGCGCGAGCCGGCACAGCACACCTGGCCCTGGTTGAACCAGATGCCGTCGACCAGACCCTCGACGGCGCTGTCGAGGTCGGCATCCTCGAAAACCACGAATGCCGACTTGCCGCCAAGCTCCAGCGACAGTTTTTTGCCCGAGCCGGCAGTGGCCTTGCGGATGATCTTGCCGACCTCGGACGAACCGGTGAAGGCAATCTTCTGGACGCCGGGATGGTTGACGATGGCTGCGCCCGCCTCCGGCCCGCCCTGGACGATGTTGACGACGCCCTTCGGCACGCCGGCGCGTCCGCAGATCTCGGCAAACAGGATCGCGGTGAGCGGCGTGAATTCCGCGGGTTTGAGCACCACGGTGCAGCCCGCAGCGAGCGCCGGCGCGATCTTCCAAGCGAGCATCAAGAGCGGGAAGTTCCACGGGATGATCTGGCCGACGACGCCGACGCCCTTGTGGCCGGGAAAATCCCTGTCCAGCGCCTGCGCCCAGCCGGCATGATGGATGAAATGGCGGATCGCCAGCGGCACGTCGATGTCGCGGCTTTCGCGGATCGGCTTGCCATTGTCGATCGATTCCAGCACCGCGAACAGCCGTTGGTGGCGCTGCATGGCGCGGCCGATGGCGTAGAGCACTTTGGCGCGTTGATATCCGGTGCTGGCGCTCCATTTCGGCAGCGCTTTTGTGGCCGCCGCAACCGCCGCGTCGATATCGGCGGCACCGGCATCCGACACCTTGGCCAGCAGCTTTCCCGAGGACGGATCGCTGGTGTCGAAGGTTTTGCCTCCGCTGGCTGCCTTCCAGTCGCCGCCGATAAACAGCGCTTTGCCGAAATCCCGCGCGGCAAGCCACGCATCGGCCTCGTTGCGCGCCTCCGGCGCCGGGCCGTATTCCATGGCGTGATAGCGTTCGAGAATGTTCATGAAGCGCTCCGAATCACGCCATCGCGTGGCGATGATTGGCCGAGTAGTGGCCGGTCAGATGATGCTCGAGCTGGCGCTCGATATCGGTCAAAAGGCTCGATGCTCCGAAGCGGAACAGCTCCGGCTCCAGCCACGGCCGGCCCAGTTCTTCTTTCATCAGCACCAGCCAATCGAGCGAGGCTTTTGCCGTGGAAATGCCACCGGCCGGCTTGAAGCCGATGAGATAGCCGGTTTCCTCGAAATAGGCGCGGATAGCGCGCACCATGGCAAGGCCGACCGGCAGCGTCGCGTTGACGCTTTCCTTGCCGGTCGAGGTCTTGATGAAATCTGCACCCGCCATCATCGCCACCATCGAGGCGAGCATGACGTTGCGCAGCGTGGCGAGGTCGCCGGTACCGAGGATCACCTTCAGATGCGCCTCGCCGCAAGCGGCGCGCATCGAGACGATCTCGTTATAAAGCTCCTGCCATTTCGCCCCGAATACCAGGCCGCGCGGGATGACGACGTCGATCTCGTCGGCGCCGTCGCGGACCGATGCTTCGATCTCTTGCAGGCGCGTCGAAAGCGGTGCAAGGCCATGCGGGAAGGCGGTCGAAACGGCGGCGACATGGACGCCGCCGCCGCGCAGCGCTTCTACGGCGGTGGCGACGAAGGGATGATAGACGCAGACCGCCGCCGGGCGGATCTTTTCACCAGTAATGCCCAGCCCCTCGACGATGTCGCGACGGAACGGGTTGACTGCCTTGGCACAGAGCCTGCGCACGCGCTCTTCCGTGTCGTTCGAGTTCAGCGTCGTCAGGTCCATGCAGGCGACGGCGCGCAGCAGCCAGGCCGCCTGGTTATCCGCCTTGATCGAGCGTCTTTTGGTCAGGCTGGCGACGCGGCGTTCCAGCGCCGAGCGGTTGACGCCGCGCATCGATTCCATGAAGCCGAGATCGAGCCTCATGCCGGGATTGCGAGCAATGCCATGGGCTTGCGGCATCGGCGCATTGGCGGCGGCGCGCGCCGGCAGCGGCGTGATCTTGGACGTGCCGAGATCGGTTTCGCGGATTGTGCTGCTCATCTCCTGCCCCTTGTTCAGCGACTTATGCCGAAGATAGACCGTGAAGCAGCGCTTCACGAGTCCTTCAAGCAGTCATAGCGGAAAAAGGCGGTCAAGGCAGCCGATTTTTGACCGCATGATCAAAATCAGGGTCTCGAACCAGTGGACGCTGAGCTGCGCGTCTCAGCCGACGAAGGCGCGCTCGACGACGAAGCTTGCCGGATGGTGCAGCGAGCCTTCCTGGAAGCCGAGGCTTTCGGCCAGTTCCTTGACGTCCTTGAGCATATGCATCGAGCCGCAGATCATGATGCGGTCGGTCTCGGGATTGAGCCTGTCGATGCCGAGATCGGTGTAGAATTTGCCCGAGCCGATCAGCGCGGTGATGCGGCCCATGCGCACGGAGGTCTCGCGCGTCGTCGAATTATACAGCGTGACGCGGCCGCCGGTCAGTTCGCCGATCAGCGGGTCCTTCTCAAGCGCTGTCACCAGCTCCTGGCCGTAGGTGAGCTCGGCATTGTCGCGGCAGGTATGGGTCAGGACCACCTGCTCGAACTTCTCATAGGTGTCGGGATCGCGCAGCAGGCTGGCGAAGGGTGCGATGCCGGTACCTGTCGAGATCATGAACAGGCGCTTGGCCGGCGTCAGCGCGTCGACCACCAGCGTGCCGGTCGACTTCTGCCGCATGATGACTGTATCGCCGATCCCGATTTTCTGCAGCTCCGAGGTAAGCGGGCCGTCCGGCACCTTGATCGAGAAGAATTCGAGTTCGTCGTCCCAGGACGGGCTGGCGATCGAATAGGCGCGGAATACTGGCTTCTCGGCATTGGGCAGGCCGATCATGACGAATTCGCCGGAGCGGAAGCGCAGCGACTGCGGCCGGGTGATGCGGAACGAAAACAGCCGGTCGGTATAATGCTTCACCGAGACGACGGTTTCGGCATAGACATTGGCCGGTATCGGGAACTGCAGCGGCCGGGCGCCGGCTGTGTTGAACGCGGATGTGGTGTTCATCAAACCTAACCTTCTGGGCCGGCTCAGCGCCGGCGCCAAATCTCCACCTGCGCGCCCGAACCGGTCAGGTTCCAGCGTGCCGTTTGCACACTCCGAAGCGGTAAGCTCTTGTGTCCGGAATTTATTAGTATACAAACGATATTTGCGTCAAGACGCCGCCGTAAAACAGCTTTCCAAACTAAGGCATCTAGGCAGTTCGGGCATTTCGGGTTTCGACAATGGGACAGAATTTTTCGGCGCAAGCGCTGGATTCGACTGGCGGCGTCGTCGCCGGCATCGATGTCGGCGGAACTTTTACCGACCTCCTTCTGATCGACGGCCGTGACGGTGGCCGGGTGCATATCGCCAAGACCCCGACCACGGTCGACAACCAGGCGTTCGGCGTCGTTGCAGCACTTGGCGCCACCGGCTTTCCGGTCGACGGCATCGACCTCATCGTGCACGGCACGACGACCACCACCAACGCGGTCCTGGAGCGCCGGCTGGCCAAGACCGGCATGATCACCACGCGCGGCTTTCGCGACGTCATCGAGCTTGGCCGGCGGACACGGCCGCAGGCCTATGGCATGACGGGCACGTTCGTCCCGATCATTCCGCGCAATCTGCGGCTCGAAGTGTCGGAGCGGGTCGAGGCCTCGGGCGCGGTGCGCATCCCGCTCGACGAGGCCGAGATGCGGACAGCGATTTCACAACTGATCGCAGCCGGCTGCGAATCCCTCGTCATCCATTTCCTGCATTCCTACGCCAACCCGGCGCATGAGCGGCGCGCCGCCGAGATAGCGGCCGAGCTTTGGCCGAACGGCTACATCACGACAGGCCACGCCCTGCTTTCGGAAGCGCGCGAATTCGAGCGCGGGGTGACCGCTTCGGTCAACGCTTCGGTGCAGCCGATCCTCGAACGCTATGTCGAACGGCTGCGCAAGGAGCTGGCTGCAAAAGGCTACGCCCGCGACTTTCTGATCATGAACGGCAATGGCGGCATGATCTCGGCCCGCTTTGTCACACGTGAGTCGGCCAAGACCGTCATGTCCGGCCCCGCTTCCGGTGTCATTGCTGCCGCCTATACCGGAAAACGCGCCGGCTTCGAAAATCTGGTCACCTACGACATGGGCGGCACCTCAACCGACGTGGCGCTGATCCGCAACGCCGAGCCGGCGGTGTCGAACGAGATCGAGATCGAATATGCGATGCCGATCCACGTGCCGATGGTGGCGGTGCATACGGTCGGCGCCGGCGGCGGCTCGATCGCCCGCGTCGATGCGGCCGGCCTGATCCAGATCGGCCCGGAAAGCGCCGGCGCCAATCCCGGGCCAATCTGCTACGGACGCGGCGGCTTGGAGCCGACCATCACCGACGCCAATCTGGTGCTCGGCAGGCTGGCGCCGAAGAAGCTGCTCGCGGTGGAAAACCCGGTCACCGTCGAGCGGGTCACCGGTATATTCGAGGACAGGATCGGCCGCGCCACAGGCTTGTCCGGCGTCGAGGCGGCGGGTGCGGTGCTGCGGCTCGGCAACGTGAAGATGGCTGGCGCCATCCGCATGGTCTCGGTGTCGCGCGGCCACGACCCGCGCGATTTCGCGCTGTTCGCCTTCGGCGGCGCCGGGCCGCTGCATGCGACGGCATTGGCGCGCGAACTAGGCCTGCCGAAAGTGCTGGTGCCGGCGCGGCCGGGCATCACCAATGCTCTCGGCTGCGTCGTCGCCGATCTGCGCCATGATTTCGTCAACACGGTCAACCAGCCGGTGGCCAGTCTCGATGAAACCCAACTCCACGAGACATTGGAACGGCACCGAAACGAAGGCGAGGAGCTGATCGGCAAGGAGGCGGTGAAGCCGGAAGCAATCCGTATCACGCATTCCGCCGACATGCAGTTCGTCGGCCAGACGCATATCATCAACGTGCCGCTGCCGTTGTCTGCGGTGACACGCGAGGGACTGCAGCAACTGTTCGAGAGTGCCTATTTCGCCCGCTTCAAGGTCGAGCTACCCGAGATCCGCGCCAATCTGGTCAACCTCAACACGTCGGTCACTGGCGTGCGGCCGACCATCGATCTGTCCCGGCTGATCGATCCGGCTGGGCGCGCCAAAACGCTCGAAGAGGCGCGGCGCGAAATCCGGCCGGTCTGGTATGGCGGGCGCTGGTACGATACGCCGGTCTACAGCAGGGAAAAGCTGCCGCTCGGCGCAGTCATCATGGGGCCGGCGATCCTCGAACAGATGGACGCGACGACTGTGCTGGAGCCCGGCGACCGGGCGCGATCGGATGCCGACGGCAACATCATCATCGACATCGGTGAGGCCTGAGATGGCGCAGCTCGACACCATTACGCTTTCGGTCCTCCAGGCGGCCCTGCAGCAAGTCTGCGACGAAATGGACCTGACGTTTTCGCGCGCCGCGTTCTCGCCTGTTATCGCCGAGGCCAATGACCGTTCGGATGGCATCTATTCGGCGCTCGATGGTTCGCTGATCGCGCAAGGCAGCCAGGGCCTGCCCGTGTTCGTCGGCGTCATGCAGTATTCGACCAAAGCGGTGATCGAGATGATCGCCGACGGACGCTGCCTGCCGCCCGAGCCGGGCGATATCTACATCGTCAACGATCCCTATCTCGGCGGCACCCATCTGATGGATGTGCGCTTCGCCATGCCGGTCTACCGCGACGGGAAGATCTTCTGCTGGCTGTCGAACACCGGCCATTGGCCCGACATTGGCGGTTCGGTGCCGGGCGGATTCTCCGCCTCGGCAACGGCGGTCGAGCAGGAAGGCTTGCGGTTGCCGCCGGTGAAACTGTTCAAGAAGGGCGTGCTCGACCCGGAGATCTACGCCATCATCTGCTCCAACGTCCGTGTCGCCGACCAGCGCATTGGCGATATCCGGGCGCAGGCGGCGGCACTGCTGATCGGCCAGGACAGGCTTAACGGAATCCTGGATCGTTACGGAGATGAAACGGTTGTCGAAGCGATCGCCGAATTGCGGCGCCGCGCCGCTGAACAGATGCGCGTCAACATATCGGCCATTCCCGACGGAATCTATCGCTCGCAGGCCTTCGTCGATTCAGACGGCGTGGTAAACGAGCTGCTGATCATCGCGCTGGCAGTCGAGAAAAAAGGCGACACGCTCAGCTTCGACTTCTCCGGTTCGTCAAAGCCCTGCGCTGGGCCGATGAACAGCGTGCTGGCGACGACCTTGTCCTCGGTCTATCTCGCCATGCGGCACATTTTCCCCGATGTGCCGATCAGCGCCGGCGCCTTCGAGCCGCTGATCGTCAAGCGGCCGGAAGGCACCTTCCTCGACGCCAAATATCCGCGGCCGGTATCGGGCTGCGCGGCTGAGGTTTCGCAGCGCATCGCCGAGGCGGTGTTCGCGGCGATGGTGCAGGCCCTGCCGGACAGGGTGACGGCGGCTCCGGCTGGCTCCAGCGGCAATTTCGCGCTCGGCGGCAACGATCCGGTCCGTGGCCGCGATTATGTCATGTACCAGATCTCCGGCGGCGGCTATGGCGGCAATGCCGGTCACGACGGCCTGACCAATGGCTGCTCGACCATCGGCATCTCCAAGTCGCCGCCGGTCGAGATCATGGAGCAGGCCTTCCCGGTGCTCTACCGGCATTATGCGCTGCGCGAAGGCTCGGGTGGCGCCGGCAAGCACCGCGGCGGGTTTGGGCTCGCCTATGAGGTAGAGATCCTGCGCGGCGACGCCCGCGCCTCTTTCGTCATGGATCACGGCCGGTTCGGCCCGCAAGGCGCGCTCGGCGGCAAGGACGGCGCGGTCAACACGGTGACTGTGTTCCGCAACGGCGAGGAACATGTGCCGCCGCACCTCTCAAAGGAACAGGACATCGCGCTGAAGGCAGGCGACCGCGTGCGCGTCGGCACACCGGGCGGCGGCGGCTACGGCGATCCGTTGCAGCGCGATCCGCAATTGGTCGCTCGGGATGTCAAGCTTGGCTACTATACCGCAGAGCAAGCCAGAGACCTGTTCGGAGTCGTAGCGGATGAGCAACCCAAATCCCCTGGAGGCTGATCTCTCGTCTGAACTGGCCTACGCAGTCGAACGCGTCTATGCCGCTTTCGCGTCTTATCCATCGCCCCGCCACCTGCATGGCTCGCCGTACAAGGATTTGGAATCGATCTTTCGGGGAGTATCCAGTGGTCCGCTTCGGGAGCTCAGTGGTGAAAACCTCGGCGCCTATGCCGGATCGGCCATATGGACGGTCGGCGACGTCGATGACTACCGGCACTTTCTGCCGAGAGTGCTTGAACTTGCCATCCAAGGCGAACCTTCGATGGGGTTCGACGCCAACGTGATTGCCGCAAAGCTCGAAAGGACCTCCTGGCGCGATTGGCCGTTGGAAGAACAGCAGGCTGTCGAGGAGCTGTTTCAGGCTGCCTGGCGAAAAGCGATGACCATGCATCCCGATGAAGGGAACGCGGTTCCCTGGCTGGAGGGCATAGTGCTTGCCGGAATGGATGTAGCAGCTGCATTAGCGGCATGGCATGATAGCCCTTACCCCGAGGCCATGTTGCACTGTGCGGACTTGATTACCGGCAACATCAAGACACTCGATAAGGGGCACGTGATCTTCAGCGAACAGGTCACCACATGGCTTCTATCCGACAGTCTCGCCTGGCACTTGTTCACCGTCGCGGTCGAGGCTCCCTTGCGCCCCGACGATCGCGAAAAGCTCGCTTGGGCGAGCGAGACCATCGAGAACAATCTGAACTTTCCCGGAAATTAAAGGCATTGATTGGGCCGCGTTTCGCCGGTCACGCCCTGTGATCCAGCCTCGCGACCAGCCGGTCGCCGGCCCACTGGATGCCGCAGACCAGGACGATCAGGACGATGACCACGGCGATCATGACGGATGTCTCGAAGCGCTGGTAGCCGTAGCGGATGGCGAGGTCGCCGAGGCCGCCGGCACCGATGGCGCCGGCCATGGCCGAGGCGCCGATCAGCGTCACCAGCGTCACCGTGAAGCCGGCGACGATGCCGGGCAACGCTTCCGGCACCAGTACCTCGCGAATGATCGTCCAGCGGTTGCCGCCCATGGCGCGTGCTGCCTCGATCAGCCCGTGGTCGACCTCGCGCAGCGACACTTCGGCGATCCGGGCATAGTAAGGCGTCGCCGCGATCGACAGCGGCACGATCGCTGCCCAGGTGCCGATCGAGGTGCCGACGATCAGCCGCGTCACCGGGATCAGCGCAACCAGCAGGATGATGAAAGGCACCGAGCGGAAGCCGTTGATGACAGCGCCAAGCGCGCGGTTCACCCACAGGTTTTCGGCGATGCCGCCGCGGTCGGTGGCGACCAGCGCCAGGCCGAGCGGCAGCCCGAAAACCAGCGAGACGAGGCCGGAGGCGGCCGTCATCAGGATCGTTTCCCAGATTGAACGGACGAGAAGCTCAAACAGAACCGGCGACATGGCCAAGCACCTCCACCCGCGCTTGGCGGGCTTTCAAGAACGCGATCACCTCTGCCAGGTGAGCTTCATTGCTGCCGGCGACCGCCACGAACAGTGTCCCGACAGGCTGCTGCTGGACGTGATCGATGCCGCCATGCACGAGGCGGAACGAGCCGGGAACTGCCGAGGCAAGATCGGACAAAAGCGGGCTTCGGGCGGCCTCACCGGCCACGTCGATCCTGAGGATCGCCTCCACGCCGGCGTTCTGCGTTAGCTGGCTTGCGATCTCCGCCGGCAATTGCGGCCGGATGCCGCCGAGCAGGCTTTGTGTGATCGCCGATTTCGGGTCGGCAAAGACCGACCACACCGGCCCTTGTTCGACGATCCGCCCAGCGTCGATCACCGCGACCCGGTCGGCGATCGAGCGGATCACCTCCATCTCATGTGTGATCAGCAGGATGGTCAGACCAAGCTGCCGGTTGATGTCCCTCAGCAAGGCAAGGATGGAGCGGGTCGTCTCCGGGTCGAGCGCCGAGGTCGCTTCGTCGGACAAAAGCAGCGCCGGGCGCGCCGCAAGCGCCCGGGCAATGCCGACGCGCTGTTTCTGTCCGCCCGACAGCGACGCCGGATAGGCTTTCGCCTTCTCCGACAGCCCGACAAGCTCGAGCAGCTCGGCGGCGCGCGCCAGGCGTTCGGCCCTGGGCCGGCCTTCGATCTTGAGCGGCAGCGCTACATTGTCTTCGACGGTCTTGGCGGACAGCAGGTTGAAATGCTGGAAGATCATACCGATGCGCCGGCGCAGCGGCTGCAATTCGCGCTCGCCGAGCCGGCTGATGTCGCGGCCTTCGATGTAGACCTGTCCTGAATCCGGCCGCTCCAGGCCGTTCAGGCAGCGTATCAGCGTCGACTTGCCGGCGCCGCTGCGGCCGATGATGCCGAGGATCTCGCCCTGGCGCACGCTGAGCGACACGCCGTCCAGCGCCGCTGTCGCGCCGAAGCGGCGCTTCAGCTCGATGAGGCGCACGACATCGTTCGGTCCCGCGGAGCGGCCGCCGACGGGATGCATGACTTCGATGACCGAGGCGAAATGCTGGTTCATGAAAGTTCCTGTATTGGTGTCCCGCAAACGCGATCGCGGTCCGCGTTGAAGCGCGGACCGCTTTACCATGCCGGGCTTCGGCGCCCAGTCGAGCTCGGCATCAATAGGCGCTGATGCCGGTTCCCTTGTAGACCCGATCGAATTCGGCCTTCACCTTTTCGTTCTGATAGGAGGCGACCAATGTCTTTACCCAGGGCTGGTTTTCATTGCCGGCCTTGACCGCGATGAAATTGCGGTAGGGATTGTCGGCCACCGCCTCCTGGGCGATGCGATTCTCCGGTGTGAGGCCGCTTTTAAGCGCCCAATCCGTGTTGACTACGGCCGCGTCGAGGTCTTCCACCGAGCGCCCGACGATGCCTGCGTCCAGCTCCTTGATGACCAAGTGCTTCGGGTTTTCGGCGATGTCGGTGGTCGTCGCCAGAATGCCGGTGCCTTCCCTGAGCTTGATCAGATGTTCGCTCTGCAGGACGCGCAGTGCGCGGCCCTCATTGGACGGGTCGTTCGGCACGCCAATGACCGCGCCTTCTGGCAGGTCGGCAATCTTCGCGTACTTCTTGGAATAAAGGCCGATCGGCCAGACCCCGGTATAGCCGACCGGGACGATGTGATAGCCCTGCGTCTTGATCTGGTTGTCGAGATAGGGCTTGTGCTGGAAGGCGTTGGCGTCGATTTCGCCACGCTCGAGCGCTTCATTCGGCTGGGTATAGTCGTTGAACACCACGGTCTCGATTGTCAGGCCCCTCTCCGCCGCCTGGGCGGTGACGACGCGCCAGACGTCCTCGTCCTCGCCGCTCATGATACCGACCTTGACCGCCGTCTTGTCCTCGGCGAGCGACGGCGCAGCAAGGCCGACAATCGCAACCGCCGACGCGAAAAGTACAGCCAGACCGGCGCGCCGGCTTATACTTGCGGAGAGAAATGAGAGCAAAGTGTTGGTGTTCCCAGACATGATCTATCCCGTCGGTTCTGAAGTCGTTGCGGCCAGGCGGAGTGCCAAGCCTTGCCGGCATCATCGGGAATGCTGACCGTCGGATCAAAGCACCGTATTTCCCGCGAAATGCGAAGCCAGGAATATTCTCTCAAAGTTTCGGGCCTGGCGAGCACAGGGCGTGCTGGGATCATGTGTTCTAAGCCAATGCTGGTTCAGAAATTGTCCGGACGTCGTCTCCGCTATGAGGCCCGCCGTGCTTCGAAACGGCGGGCCTTTCTGCGTCCGAATGCCCAACACGGGCAGCAGTGTGGGATGTCGACAATGCTAGACGCGCCGCATGTCCCTTCAAAGCGACGCGCTTGCTCACTGGATGACCTTCACGATCCTGCGTGTGCCTGGATCGACCAGGACGGTCTGGTTGTCGACGACGACGTAGCGGTATTTGACGTTGGGGACTTCATGAAGCTCGACGGTATCAGGCAGGGTCGAGCCGACATTGAGCTCCACGCCGGGGAGCTGGACGGACGCCAGAGGCTGCTTTTTCACATACTCGCGTACGATCGTCTCCTGCTGCGGTTCGATGACCACGTCCTGAGCGGCAGCGGCGCCGACACCCGCAAGCAGCAAAAACCCAGCCGCGGCCGCCGAAAGATGCATTCTCATGATTGTCTCCTTTCCTCGTGAGCCACCTCTGCGCTGCGCCGCGTCATGCTGTTCGCAGCGGGGTCGCTATAGGCCGGTAACGTCATCAGGTGGAGCTTGTTCCGCCACTCGGATCGCTTGCCGTTTCCTTCCATTAGTTTGGAACAAAGTTTTTTAAACGCAGTTTTGCGGGGTGAAGGGACGCATTTTCCAAGGAGATCTCTCATGAAAGGCGTTCTGATCACCAGCATGTTAGCAATCAGCGTCAGCTGCGGGGCCGCACTTGCCCAGACGCAGCAGTCGACCGACGATCAGTCCGGCGCCAATTGTGCAGCCGGCACTGCCAATTGCCAGAACGGCGCCAAGATGGGCGAGCAGGCTCAGGGCAAGGCCGGCGCTACCACTGATCAACAGGCGCAGGGCAAACCGAAGCTGAAGACCGGCGAGCAGGCTCAGGGCAAGGCTGGTGCTACGACTGAGCAGCAGGCCACGGGCAAACCGAAACTGAAGACCGATCAGCAAGCCCAAGGCAAGGCTGGCGCCACGACTGACCAGCAGGCCACGGGCAACACGAAGATGAAGACCGAGGAGCAAGCCCAGGGCAAGGCTGGAACCACCACCACCGAGCAGGCTCAGGGCAGCTCCAAGATGCAGACCGAACAGCAGGCTCAGGGTAAGGCTGGGACCACGACCACAAACCAGGCTCAGAGCAATACTTCTACCCAGCAGGACCAGAGTTCGACCGCTTCCATCAGCAATGTGACCGTTGAGCAGAAGACAGAGATCACTCAGGTCATCAAGGAGACGAACGTCCAACCCGTTTCCAACGTCGATTTCGACATCTCCGTCGGTGTCGAGGTCCCGCGAAAGAAGGTCCGGCTGCATCGTCTGCCGGCGCGCATCGTCAAGATCGTTCCGGCTTACGAAGGCTATGAGTATTTCGTGCTCGCCGACGGCCGGATCGTCATCGTCGACCCGAATACCTACAAGATCGTGATTATCCTGACCTAGTCGTGGCCAGACGGTCTACCGTGGGTTGATTCACCAAAAAAGCCCGCCGCGCAGCTCGGGCGGCGGGCTTTTCCGTACCCAGCTCCAGCGTCTGCAAATCGCAAATCAAGGTCCGTCCTCGGGGCGAGGAGTGAGCACGGTATGATTGATGGTGTCGGGCAGGCAGGGACTGGGCAGGCAGCTTGTTCGGACTGACGCGGTGGTCATGGCATCGATATCCGTAACCAGCACCATTCTCGCGTAGTGCCGCGGCCACAGCGGCTCTCCAAACAGGACGAAGACGCCGCCAATCATCAAGGCCAGCAAAATGAGTGCCGTAACATTTGCAAATATCTCGCCGTAGCGCATGAAGGCAGCCTGTCCCGTTCGGAAAGCGATTTCAGCCTGTGACAGCGGCGACCAGGACGGCGCCGAAAGTCGGCGCTACTATCCTTGACGCCCCGCGAACGCCGCCTTCCATTGGATCCTCCCCGAACAAGCCGGGTAAATAACGGCACTCTCGGTGCTTTGTTCCCGGCCGTGTGGCCGGACGACAGCCGCGTCACACAGGCCGTGTTGGGGCGGCCTTTCGTTTGCAAAAGGCACTCTTCGCTCTCATTGATGTGCGGCAGCGAGGTCCTTGACGTGACGTTCGTGCATTTGCAGCACCGGCAGCGTCTTCTTGGCAAACTCCTTCATCGCGGGATCGTCGCCGGAATTCGCGTAAACGGAAAACAGCGCCACCGCTTCCTTATGCGCCTGGGTCTGCATGTCGATATATTTCGATTGGAAACTGTCCCCGCTGGCCTCCTTGAGTTGGTCGAGCAGCGCTTGGTGCTTGGTGTCCAGCGACGGGCCGGCCGGCGCGGTGGCCGAAGTCGTCTGCCCCTTGCTGAGCGCCGCCTTGAAGTCCTCGCCGGCCTTGGTATGGTCCGTGACCATTTGCGCCGCGAAGGCCTTCACATCGTCAGCCGTCGCCTGCGTCTGCGCAAGTCGGCTCGATTCGATTTCAAATGTATTGGCGATGGGCACGGTCTTGACGAATGTCGCGGTGTCAACCTTGCTCATGGTGTCGGTCGTCAGCGGCGTCAGCGTCGCCGATTGGGCAAAAACAGCCAAAGGCGCGCCGGCCATCATCGCTGCCGCAGTGATGGATAGAAGCGTTTTCATGGGGGGTCCTCCGAGGCTGATGTCATCCCTCCGATGGCTCAACGCGGAAGCTGCGACGAGGTTGCCTGGTCGCAGTGGCCACAGCCGCCGCGAGCCAAACAAATGATTTAAATAAAGGACGCCGGGCTGGGTCCTGCAAAGTGCAACGCAACCCGTAGGACCGTACGGAATCGTACAAGCTCTTTCGCTTTGCCGCAGTCTTGCTATCGTCTGCCGGGACAGATGGGTGGAGGCTTCCGTGGGGCAGATCAAGTCGCCGCTTGGAATCGGTATTGATACCGACAAAGCCGTTCATATCGTCATGGCCGACTACAATTCGGGCGACATTCTCTCGACCACTGTCGTCATAGCCGATTTGCGCAAACGCTTTCCCTGGTTCCGGCAAACCGACGAGGAACTGGTTGGCTTCATCGTTCGGGCGCTGGACGGTCGGGAGATCGCGGTCAGCTTCGACCACCGCTGCCGTTAGACGGCCGATTTTCATCACCAATGAGGCCGCGGAGCGTACGCTCCGCAGCCTCATCACAGACTATGATAAACCGGGCGCTTACTTGCCGCAGTGGTTGTCGTTCACCGTCGGCGCCATCGTGCCCGGAGACTTGCCGGTCGCGTCGGGCAGAGCCCCCTGCGGGCCTGGTGGGCAATTCCGGTCGGCATTCGAATTCGTCGTTGAGAAATCGCGAATGCTGTTGGTGATGGTCGAATCCGTGCCGGTGTCAGGGCCGCCATTATCCGGGACTACTATCGTCCGCCCGCTGCCGTCGGCAGCGGCTCCGGAGGGATCGCCGGCGTTCTGGGCCATCGCTGACGTGGCCAGACCGATCGTAAGCGCCGAAGCTGCGAGAATTTTCGTGAGCATGATGCTTCTCCTTTTTACGAGGGTCGTCGCGTTGCGACTACGAAAACAACCGTTCGGGCGGGCGAAGGTTCCGACAAATTCCCCATGAATTTCAGCATGTTCTTGGGTGTTCAAGGCGGCCGCCATGCCATTCTCCGCGGGCATGCATCTGTGGACTTTTCTGACGGCCCGGCCCGGCATTTTGCTCGCCGCATGAGCGTACGCCTTACCGTCCCGCCGGAACAGGAATGCTCTTTGTGAGTTCATACCTTTGTACAATGCGACGCGCTGATGCGAATGGCGGCAGCGCAAACAAGGAGAGCAGACATCATGGGCCTTGGAACCATTCTCATCATCATCTTGGTCCTTGCCTTGCTTGGCGGCTTCAGCGGCTTGGGCGGCGGACCGTTCTATGGCACCGGCTATTACGGTGGTGGCGGCCTCGGCTTGGTGCTGCTTATCGTCATTATCCTGGTCCTGCTTGGGCGCATTTGATGCATGTCGTGCAAAAGTGTGCAGCGGTTTTGTGATAACGACATGCATAAAACATGAAGTAAGCGCGTCGCATGAGGCCGGCCAAACGCGACACGCGTTAGTGTCACGCTCGCGACAAAAACGCCTGCCGCTTGGTAATTAGCGCCGGGCGTTTTGTCGTGAAAGACTAGATTTCCAAGATCCTTGGCAAACCGGGACCCTGGCTAGAAAGGGCGACTCGGTGCCGAACCTTTCGGCGCCGAGGACGCCACCATAGCAGCAGCTTATTGTTGGCGATCGGCGGCCAGCGCTTCTTTCAGATCGGCGTTGAGCACACCCTCGTTGAACAGCGACATGATACGGGCTGCCAACCGCTCGCGGACAGGACTGTCGTCCGCAACACCCAACTCGCGGCAGCAGTCGTCGAGCGCTTTTCTCAGCACGCTCAGTTCGGCTGGAGTTGCTGCACCTTGCATCGGCATGCCATCCTACCTTGAAAAGGGCGAAAGCGCGAAGCGTCTTTCAAGCGTCCACTCGCCGTGCCTGTGTGGACGACTCCAATTCAATTAGCGCCGCTCTCGTCCAAACTCAATGTACGGAAATTACCAAGCAGACAGTTTGGGAACGACTGCCTTGCACCTGCATTGTTGCTGCGATCCAACCCACCCCTCATTTGGATCACTGGGCGTAGCCCACGACGCCCGAATGGAGCCCGTTGCATCCCTCGCGACGGGCTCTTTTCGAGCCCGGCGATCTCAATTGTCGTTTTCGTACCAAACCGACTTTGGTACGTTTCCAACTCTAACTTTCAGTCGGATGTTTTCGTAGGCAAGCGGCAGGAGAAACTGCCGTGCATCGATTCATTTTTTTATTTAGTAGGCTCCATACCTTTCAGTGCTTATATAAGCGTTATCGTCCGCAGGTTATACCGGGCGCGGACGGCTGGGAGATAAAAAGGCTCTTGCCCTGTTTTGGGCCCAGCTATGTCTGATCCAGCAAATTCCAATAAAAATCCGTACAAAAACAAGCTGTTGCGCCGAATGAGCGCCGGCGATTTCGCCTCTCTCGAGCCGCACATCGAGCGCTGTTCGCTGGAGTTACGGCAATCGCTCGAAGTGTCCGGATCGCCGATCGAGGCCATTTATTTCCTCGAGGACGGCATCGGTTCGGTGGTTGCGAAAATGCCGAACGGCAGCGATGCGGAAGTTGGCCTTGTCGGCTTGGAAGGTATGACCGGCTCGGCCCTGATAATGGGCGACGACCGTACGGTCCATGATTGCTATGTGCAGCTGGCGGGAGAAGCTGCCAGGATCGACGCCGAGCCGTTCAAGGCGGCGCTGACGCAAAGCCCGACGCTGCGGCTGTTCTTGCTGCGCTACGTGCAATATCTGCATGTCCAGACTGGCTATACCGCGCTGGTCAACGCGCGATCGAAACTTGAAGACCGGCTGGCGCGCTGGCTTCTCATGTGTGACGATCGGGTGGACGGCGGCCGGCTGACGATCACGCACGAATTCCTGTCGATCATGCTTGGCGTAAGGCGCCCGGGTGTAACGGTCGCGCTGCAGCTGCTCGAGGGGCGAGGGCTCATCCGGTCCCGCCGCGGCGAAATTATCATCCGCGATCGCGATGGTCTCGTCGCACTGGCGGATGGCGGCTACGGCCTGGCCGAGGCCGAATATACCCGCCTGGTCGAGCATATCGGCGAGCGCTGACGGCGCTTTTCTGGCCGATTGCTGCCGCAGGTCGAAGGCCCCTGCGACACCACACAGCGGGTCGGAAAAATTTGCAAAGCTGCCGGACCGTCAGGGAACTTGTTTCCTGTCGGAGGGTTATCGGACGCCTCCACTTTGCGAGGCGGCACCAACCATTCGGGAGAGGATCATGGCGACTACGAAAAAGGCCCCGAAGGCGGCAAGCAAGGGCCTTGAGGATCTGTTCCTCGACGGGCTCAAAGACCTCTACTACGCCGAGAAGAAGATACTGAAAGCGCTGCCCAAAATGGCCAAGGGCGCGGAGTCGGAAGAAGTGACCGCCGCTTTCGAGAAACACCGCATGGAAACCGAAGGACATGTCGACCGCCTCGAGGAGGTGTTCGACAAATTCGGCAAGCCGGCCCGCGGCAAAACCTGTCCGGCCATTGACGGCATCATCGAAGAGGGCTCGGAAATGCTCGAGGAGTATAGTGGTGCTCCCGCGCTCGACGCCGGGCTTGTCGGTGCGGCGCAAGCCGTCGAGCATTACGAGATCGCTCGCTACGGCACTTTGATCGCGTGGGCGGAAGAACTCGGCAAGAGCGACGTTGTCGAGCTGCTCAGGGCAACTCTCAAGGAAGAGGTCGCGACCGACGAAGCGCTTTCCAAGCTCGGCGAAAGCGGCGTCAACGAACGCGCCATGCAGGAAGCTGCCTGATTTCAAAACCGCAACCGAGCCTTGGTTGCCAAGGCTCGGTTGGCCGCGGCGAACCGGTGAAATGATGCATTGGTCCGTCATGAACGGTAGAGCGGGCAGCAAGCGCCTTGAAGCGGTGTCTCGGATCGGACTTACTCGATCTGCTCGAACGTGCATTGCCGCGGCTCCTTGTCCGGCCGCCAGCGCAACAGCTTGGTTCCGTGCCGGAACCGGTCGCCTGTCACATGGTCGAACCGAACCTCGACCACCAGTTCAGGCTTTATCGGTTCCCATTGTCCGCTCCGCTCCGTGCTCCAGCGGCTTGGTCCGCCCGGCGCCTTGCCGGTGAAACCTGGTTTGGCCCGCAGTTTTTCCAGCCGTCTGGTCAGCGCCGCCCTGTCGTCCTTGCCGATGGTCGAGGTGAATCCGACATGATCCAGCCTGCCTTCGTTATTGTAGAGGCCGAGCAGCAGAGATCCGACTTCGTTGCTGCCGGCGAGATAGCGAAAGCCGCCGACCACGCAATCCGCAGTGCGCAGCCGCTTGACCTTGACCATGGCGCGCTCGCCGGGCCGGTATGGCCCGGCGATCAGTTTTGCAACAACACCGTCGGTCGAGCCGTGGCCGGCGCCCTGCAGCCAGCGCTCGGCGGTGGCGGCGTCGTGCGTATATTTGGACAGGTGCAGTTGGGGCCGTGCCGCCGACGCGACAAAGGCCCCAATCGCCTGCCTCCTGGTGGTGAGAGGCTCTTCGATGATGATCCTGCCGCCGGGCTCGGCCAGCATATCGAACAGGATCAGCATGGCGGGCGTCTCGAGGCTTAATTTGCGGATCCTGCTTTCGGCGGGATGGAGGCGCATTTGCAGGGCCTCGAACGAGGACGATCCGTCGACCTCGATGACAATCTCGCCGTCGGCAACAAACCGTCGCGAGCTCACATCGCGCAGCACCGCGACCAGTTCGGGAAAATAGCGGCCAAGCGGCTTGCCCGATTTTGCACGCAGATCGACGGCATCGTCGCCCTTGAACACGAGGCAGCGAAACCCGTCCCATTTCGGCTCGTATTGCCAAAGCCCGTCGCCGCCAGGGATTGCATCGGCGGCTTTGGCTTCCATCGGACGAAGGTCGAGCGGCAACGGAAATGCGGTCATGGCTGGTCCGCGCCGCCGCTACGGCATTCGCTACCGCCGTCGGCCATTCCTCTGTGCCCCGCTTTGCCGCCTCGGCGCCTTGCGGCCGGTTTGCTCGGGCGAAGGCGACAGCGGATCAACCTCGTCGGTCCCGCCGATCTCCTTGGTGATGCGATAGGCCAGATAAGCGACGGCTCCGGCAAGCAGCAAGCGGACCATGACTGCAAATCCTTCGTTGGTGTGAACCCACCAACCCGCAGGCCGAAGGTTTTGTTCCGCCGCTGCCCATCGCCGGGGTGAATCGTCGGCGGCGCAACCAAAATCCAGGCGCATCGTTTGTTGCTTATCGACGAAAAGAATTTGCGATGAAGACGCTCTTGCCCTTGTTCGCTTTGACCATGGCGCTATTCCTGGCCAGCAGCGCTTGGCCTGACGGGTGACCGCGATGCTCCTCGTTGTTCCGGTCTGGCAGGACATCGCGGCACGACTGCTTCTGACCGCGCTCGCCGGCCTGTTGATAGGCCTCAACCGCGAGGCGCGCGGGCACGCGGCGGGGCTACGCACCACCGTGCTGGTCGGATTGGCCGCCGCCATCACAATGATCCAGGCCAGTATTCTGCTCGAGACCGTTGGCAAGCACCCGGATTCGTTTGCATCGATGGACGTCTTGCGCTTTCCGCTGGGCGTGTTGACCGGCGTCGGCTTTATCGGCGGTGGCGCCATTCTTCGCCGCGGCAATCTTGTCAGCGGCGTCACCACGGCGGCCACGTTGTGGGTGATGACGGCGATCGGATTGGCTTTCGGTGGTGGCCAATACGGCTTGGGCGCGGCCGGCACGGCGCTGACGCTGGCCACCTTGCTGGTCCTGAAATGGGTGGACCTTCGAATGTCGCGCGAACACCATGCCCAGTTGGCACTGACCTGGAAGGCCGCAGCCCGACAGGAACTCGATACGATGATCGGGCCGCTTGGCTACCGGGCACGCCTCGTCGCGATAGAGAGGCGCCCAGATCTCAAGGACCCTGTGTTCTCGTTCGAGATCAGTTGGAGGCGGCCCGACACTGGGGCACCGCCAATGGATCTGCTGGCATCGGTTGGCGAGCATTGCGAGATCCAGAAGTTTGATCTCCTCAGCGAACCTGCCCGCTAGCTGGCGGCTTGCAACGATCGCGGCCTGAATCAGGCCATAGCTTCTCCACACCCCTTTCGATACCTATCTGTCGAGGCAGGACTCAAGGAGCAAGCAAAAGAGCGTGGCACAGCGATCGGGAAGTGCTGATCTCCCACTTCACGGCGGACGCGTGCCGAAATGGCTCGGCGACCGCATGACGCGGCTTGGCGCGGTCATGTGCGAGGCGATCATCCACCATTACGGCCGCGATGAATTGCTGCGCCGGCTGGCGCATCCGTTCTGGTTCCAGTCCTTTGGCGCCGTGATGGGGATGGACTGGCACTCCTCCGGCATCACCACCAGCGTCGTCGGAGCGTTGAAGCGCGGTCTGTCGCCGCTTTCCGGCGAACTCGGCATCCACGTTTGCGGCGGCCGCGGCGCGCATTCGCGCAAGACCCCGCACGAGCTTGCCCTGATCGGCGAGCGTGTCGGCCTCGACGGGCAAGGCCTGGCGACTGCCAGCCGGCTTGTCGCCAAGGTGGACAGCGCCGCGGTCCAGGACGGTTTCGATCTCTATCTGCACGGCTTCATCGTCACCGATGACGGCAACTGGGTGGTGGTGCAGCAAGGCATGAACGGCGACAGCAAGGTGGCGCGCCGCTATCACTGGCTGTCCGAGGGCCTGAAGAGCTTTGTCGACCAGCCGCATGCTGCCATCGAGGGCGCCAATCAGGGCGAGATCGTCAACCTGACCGACCGCCGCGCCGAAGCGTCGCGCCAGGGACAACTGGACCTTCTGCACGGCCTTGGACCGGATCGCATCGTGAGGGAGCTTGCCGCTTTGGAGCGGGGTTCGGCGCCAGCGCCGGAGCCGGCACAAAAGCTGCTGCCGCATCTGGTGATGCCGGCGCACCACGATGTACGCGAAAGCGATGTCGTCATGCGCCGCCTGCACGGCAACATCGCCGCGGCGGCCGAGCGCGGCCCGACAGATTTCGCCGGGCTTCTCCTGGTGCCCAATGTCGGCGCGCGCACAGTGCGGGCGCTGGCGCTCGTCGCCGAAGTGGTGCATGGCGCGCCGTGCCGATTTTCCGATCCCGGCCGCTTCTCGCTGGCGCATGGCGGTAAGGACAGGCACCCGTTCCCCGTGCCGCTGAAGGTCTATGACGAGACGATCGGCGTGCTGAAGTCGGCTGTCCAGAAGGCCAGGCTCGGCCGTGACGAAGAGATCGGCGCGTTGCGGCGGCTGGACGACCAGTCGAGGCAGGTCGAGCGCTATGTCACCGGCCCAAGCCTGAAGGAAATAGTCGCCGGGGAGTTCGAGCAATCGCATCTGCTCGGCGGCCGCAGCGTCTTCGGTTGGGAGGTCGTACCCGAAACGGCCGCAGTCAAATCAACGAAGTGATCGGCTCGGATCAAGCCTCCAAGTCGATCAGGGCGACGCCGAGTTCGGGACGGTGCCTGCGGCGCAGATGGCCAGGCGTCTTCACCAATGTGACCTCGAGCGTCGGCCGCACGATGCCGTCCAGCAGATGACCGCCCCTCGTGGTGCCGTCACTCAATCCAAGGACTGCGTGGACGTGCAAGCTGGGCCTGCCGTCGTCGCCGATGGCAACATCGCCGATCGCGCTCAGCACTTCACACTGTTCCCGGACGGGGATTTTCCGGTAGGTCCTTTCTCCAGGGTCGAACCAGCCGACGGTTGCACTTTCGAAAGCGCCGAGCGCGGTCAGCGACGCGCCGCCGACGCCACGGTCGACCGCAAATGACGTCAGCTGCGCAAACGCCTCTTCGCCGGGATCAAGCACAACGACGAACGTTCTCTGTCCGGCGCTTTCGGCAACAAGCTGTGATTTCATGATCTTGCTCCAGCCCGTCAGGAATTCAAATCCACCACACCAGCAATGCCAGCAAGACGAGACCCACCAGGCCGGCGATGAAAATGATCCGGCGCGCCCGCGTCCGCAGAACGATCTCGCCCTGCCGCGCCTGCTCCGCCGAAAAGACAGGACCATTCTTGTCCCGGTCGCTGCTCATCCATCGTCTCCTTCCGGGGCATTATTCGGCATTGAATGGATCTGGCGCCCGATAGAACACAATCTCGTTTGGCGGATGAGGTTCCACGGCGGGGCGCCGTTGCAGCTATTCCTTTGGCGCGGTGGCGGGCGCGGTATAGCGGCGGCGCACTGCGTCCAGGATGTGGTTGCGGCTCTCCTGCGCCGAAAGTGTGCCGTCTTTCTCCGCTTCAGCGGTCTCGCGCGCCAGTTCCTTGTCCCTGATCTGGTGGCGAAACCATTCGGAATAGTCGCCGGCGCGCAGATGATGTTCCCAGGTCCTGTCGTCGATGCCCTCGGCGATCTGGGCGAAAATCATCAGATTATGGGCGCGGAGGTTCATCGCATTGTCGGGGCCGCGGAAATAGAAGCTGCCCTTCTCGTCGAGCTGGCCCTCGGCATATTTGCGGCTGTGGCGCTTGAGCGACTGCCGCGGTTCGATCGGCTCGACCATGGCAGGTTTCTTGCACGCCTGCGGCCGCCAGAACAGCACGCGCTCGTCTTTTGGAGAGTTCAGGTCCTTGTCCTTTGGCGGTTCGGTGCCGGTCTCGTGACAGAACGTCTTGATGACCTTTTTCGCCTTGGGGCCGAGTGCGATGACGGCGGTGACCAGCCGCAATGCCTCGGTTGAGATCGCGTCCGGATGAACCGTGATCAGGATCGTGCCCGGCAATTCCATGGCCAGCACCATTGGCGTGTCGTCGCGCCGCTTCGGCAAGAGGTGATGCGCCTCGTCGATGATCAGCCAGTGTGGTCGTGCCGTGCGGAAGCGAACACCGCCAAGGCCCGGCAGCAGGTCGGCAAAGAAGTCCGGCCGCTCGTTAACGCGCAGCGCCAGGCCATTGACGACCAGATTGTTGTCCGGCTTCCCCAGGAGATCGAGCAGTTGCGTCTTCGTCGGCGCGTTCGAGCCGTCGCCCAGCCGGACGGCGCCTTCGAGGCCGTCATAGTCGCCTTCCGGATCGAAGATGCAGAACTGGAACTTTCTCTCGACGAAGCGCTCCGTCAGTGCGGTCGCCAGGGTCGATTTGCCGATGCCGGAGCTGCCGGCGATCAGCACCGTATCGGTTGGCGACAGATACACCTCCTTGCCATCCTCCGAGCCAAGCAGAATGCCGTCGCGGTTCGGCACAAGCTCGCGATCGCGCTCGACCACCTTGGCGATCAGTTCCTCGACGCCTTTTCCGCGCGCGCCGCGTGTCACGAGATCCGCCATATCCTTGACTGCCGGCAGTGCGTTGTCGACGGCGACGCTGAAGCCGCAGGCGCGCAGGAAGGCGTGGTCGTTTTCGGCGTCGCCGACACCGACGACGTTGTGCGGCGACAATCTGAGGTCCTGAAGCGCAGCTGTCAGCCCGGTCGCCTTGTTGATGCCGCTGGGCAGGATCATCACCGCGCCCTTGTTGAAGATGATTTCCAGCTCCAGCCCCAATTTCTTGATGACCTCGAGCGCGGTAGCCTGATGCGGTTCCCAGGTTGCGACGATCGAGCGTCCGACCGAAAGCGGTTTGACACCGCGTTTCCTGAGTTTGGCGATGAACTCGGGGGCGGGCGGCGGAGATATCGTCCGCTCCTCCTCGCTGGCCGGCGTGTAGATCAGCGCGCCGTTTTCGGCGACCACCTTGTCGAAAATCGCGACTTCGGGAAAGACGCGCTTGAGGTCGGGCAGCTCGCGCCCGGTGACGAGAATGAGTTTGCGGCCGCTCTTCTTGAACCGTTCAAGCGCCGCAAGCGTCTTCTCGGCAACGATCCCTTCATGCGCCAGCGTGCCGTCATAGTCAGTGGCCAGGGCAATGAAATACATGCCGTCAATAGCCGCCCACGATCGGCAATATCTCGCCGGTGATGTAGCTCGAGCAGTGCGGCGAGGCGAGGAACACGTAGGCCGGCGCGATCTCCTCCGGCTGGGCCGGCCGTTTCATCGGCGTGTCAGCGCCAAATTTCGAAACATCGCCGGCTTCCTTGTCCGAGGGGTTGAGCGGCGTCCAAACCGGGCCTGGCGCCACGGCGTTGACCCTTATGCCCTTCTCGACAAGGTTGCCCGAGAGCGCGCGGGTGAAGGCATGAATGCCGCCCTTGGTCATGGAGTAATCGACCAGTTGCTTCGAGCCCTCGATGCCGGTCACTGAACCGGTATTGATGATCGCCGAACCGGGTTTCATGTGCGGCACGGCCTCCTGCGCCATGTGGAAATAGCCGTAGAGGTTGGTCTTCAGCGTCGTGTCGAAATGCTCCTCGGTCAGCTCGCTGAAATCGCTGGAGTGGATCTGGAAAGCGGCGTTGTTGACCAGCACGTCGATCCGCCCAAACTCCTGCACGATCTCAGCCACCGCGTTGTGGCAGTGGTTGCGTTCGCTGACGTCCGCCTTGATCAGGATGCAGCGCCGGCCTTCCGCTTCGACGGCCCTTTTGGTATCTCTGGCGTCCCTATCCTCCGAGAGATAGACGATCGCCACATCGGCGCCTTCACGCGCATAGAGCACGGCCACCGCACGGCCGATGCCTGAATCGCCGCCGGTAATGACGGCCACTTTGCCGTCGAGCTTTTTCGATCCGATATAGTACGGCGCATCGTAAAGCGGCGCCGGCTCGATCGCCCATTCATGCCCCGGCTTCGGCTGGTGCTGCTCGGGGAAGGGCGGCTCGGGATATTTGCGGGCGCCCGCCTGCATGGCGCCTTTTTGCCTGCCATTGGATTTGGACTTGTCCTTCTCGTCGATCCGGCGCTGGATGTGCCGTTGCTTGGCGGCCTCGCCGGCGACTTCCGATTTCATCTGCATGGTCATCTCCCTGGCTTGAAACCCAACAACGCATGTCCGGCGAAAAGGTTTATGCGACCACGTCATTCCTTGAGCCCGGCGACACGCTCCAGCAGCGGCCGTTGCAGCAGCGGCAGATGGCCGACGACGCTGAAGGCCGCGTTTCTGACGCCTTGCATGATGCCGTTGTCCGATTGGGCCACCGAGAGGATGCGCTCGCTGAGCGTGATCCACCGTTGCCCCACCGGGTGGCGTTCGCTTGTGTAGCCGGCAAGCGTGCCGTCGACGAAACGCCTGGCGAATGACGCGGCGTCCTCGATGCCGAGATTCATGCCGCGCGCCCCCAACGGCGAATGCACATGCGCGGCATCGCCTCCCAGGAAGACGCATGCGGTTTGATAGCGCGGCGCCTGTCGTACCGGAATATGGAAGCGGTCGGCCCGCAACAACCGCGTGATCCGGTAATTGCCGGGGATGCGCGCCAACGCATCCTCGCTGTTTGAAACCGCGCGATAGCGCTTCTCGCCGATCGGGATGATAAAACCGACGTCGCCGTTCCTGTGAAGAAATGCGTGGGCGGCCATCGGCTCATAGGGCCAATCGTCGATGTCGGCGTCGGCAATGCTCCATTGCCGCCGATGCGTGTAGCCATCGAAGCCGATGCCGATGGCATCACGCACCGTGCTTTGCGCACCGTCGGCTCCGAAGACAAGGTCGAAACTTGCCTCGTCACGGCCGTCTGGCGCCTCGATCCGCACCTCGACCCGGCCTTTGTGCTCGGCCATGCCGATAAATGTGCTTCGCCATTCGACGTCGACGCCAAATCCCTTGAGCGTGTCGGTCATCAGCGATTCGGTGTCGCGCTGCGGCAATGACAGCAGAAAATTATGGCGGTGCGGCAGGATCGAGAAATCGATCTCGCCGAGCGCTCGTCCTTCGAAGTAGAAACGGGCTCGGCGAATTTTCAATCCTTCGGCGAGCAACCGGCCAGCGACTTTGGACGGTTCAAGGATGTCGAGGCTGTGCGAACTGATGCCGACCGCCTTGGCGAGCGGCGTCGGGCCTTCCTTGCGGTCGATGATGCGAGGTGCAATGCCGCGCCTTGCCAGTTCGACTGCCGCCGTCAGCCCGGTCGGGCCGGCGCCGACGATCAGGATGGAAGCGTCCCGCGAAGCCGTCATCGTCCGGCGTCAGCTTTTTGGCAGTGCGTAGGCAATGATGTCGTCGCCGATCCTGGTCTCCATGAAATGGTGGCCGCCGGGTGCAAGGGTCGCCAGCCAGATCAGGACGTAAAGCCATACACCGGCGGTATTGCCGGCAAGCAGCAGGCTGCCGGCGGCCAGCAGGGCGATCCCGGCGGGCAGATAGTACCAGGATCCGCCCAGCGCGATCAGCCAGGCACCGCCCCCTCCGATCAGCAGGCCGAGGATCGTCAGCAGCGCGCCGACGAACATCGTCCACCAGAAGGCAACGCCGGACCGGCGGCGAATGGGATGGGAGTCGGGGATGGTCATGATGCTTATCCGGGTGAAACAGAACGTGACCTCATCCGAACGTATGGAGGGGTCGATGGTTTCCGGTCAGCCCGACCTGATGGGCCAGGGCGGGGTAACCATTCTGTGATCTCCGCTGCTCCAGCCGGAACTTACCCACGCAGCCGCAGTTAGGGGTTTTGGGGGGTGAATACGGTTTGCTGGATGCGAAATCGGCGAGGGAATGCCGCAGGTCTTTTCAAGGAGCGCCAACGGCATTTCACGTTTCGCTCTGTGGGGCGCGTGTTTCATGGCGATCTTTGCGGCTCTCGGCGGCACCGCCATCCTGCGTTCGGACTTCGTCACCGGCGTTGGCCGGCCGTTGGCGCAACCAGTGCCGTTCAGCCACAGGCACCATGTCGGCGAGCTTGGCCTCGATTGCCGTTATTGCCATAGCGGCGTCGAGACTTCGTCATCGGCGGGTCTGCCGGCGACCGAGGTGTGCATGACCTGCCATTCGCAGCTTTTCACCAACGCGAACATGCTGGCGCCGGTACGGGCAAGCCTTGCCTCCGGGCAGCCATTGCAGTGGCAGCGGGTGAACAGTGTCCCCGACTTCGTCTATTTCAATCATTCGATCCATATCGCTAAAGGCGTCGCCTGCGAGACGTGCCATGGCGAGGTCGACGACATGATCGGACAATAGGCCGAAGCGGCGCACCTCGTGATGCCTTGCCTGCGCTCGGACCGGCCTCATACGGCCCGCTTTTGCCCGGCCGCCAGCGTAGAAATCTTTTGGCCGTGGCCATTGAGTTGCCGGGCCTCGTCCTCGGCTGCGTCTTCAAGCTTGGCGACGAGCAGGTCCTTGAGGTCGCCGACCTCTTCCTCGATGTCTTCGATGGGTACGCCGGCATCGGCAGCCTCTTCCTTGCATTCCCTGGCGAGGATTTCCGCCTCCCTTTCAAGCTTGATCGGAGGCGGCGGCACATGAACGTTTTCGTGGATCCAGTCCTGCAAGAATTCTATCGCACTATCACTCATGGCGCTCACCTATAGCGGCAACCTGTAGTGCACATTAACGTACGTGCTGCAAAATGGATGCTTGGCAACGCCGGATTTCGAATAGCGATACTTGACGATAGCGTGATCGCCCTAAGGGCTAGAGCTTCTGCAGCCAAATGGGATTATCGGCGTCGCGGAAATGCGGCTAGCCAGACAGTTGGAGCGGGATCATTCTGCCCTTAGGACGTGTTGCGCCGCCGCGCCGGTGCTGCTCGATTAGGATCGCCTGACGGCCGAACATCGTCATCCGCAGCAGCCGGTCGTGCCGGCCACTCGGCGGCGCGGTCCGCGCGCATTTTGCGTTTATGCGCCATCCAGAACGGCAAGAGCTCAGCAAGAAAACTGTATATCGTGGTCTTCATCGGCATGCTCCGGACACGGGTTACAACTCGTGATCCCCGAGTTCCGTTCCGACAAAGAGTTGCGTTCCGACAAATCCGTCGCTTCTACAACTGCGATTCGATCGGCAGGCACCCAACCAGCGCTGCAACGATGCGCCGATAGA
The DNA here is from genome assembly GCF_040320565.1 of Mesorhizobium sp. M0664. Taxonomy (NCBI): domain Bacteria; kingdom Pseudomonadati; phylum Pseudomonadota; class Alphaproteobacteria; order Hyphomicrobiales; family Phyllobacteriaceae; genus Mesorhizobium; species Mesorhizobium sp. M0664. The sequence continues at coordinate 22,633 of NZ_JAMYPW010000026.1, read as the reverse complement.
GACTGGCCTCCGGTTCACGCGAATATTGCCGCATCTCGCCATCCGCCATGCCGAGCCACCGCAAGGCGCCTTTGTCCAGGACCAGCTGATAGCTCGTCTGCGGTGACTTTTCGTGCTCGAACAGCCGGCGCAACTCCATCACCAGATTGGTATCATGGAAAAGCACGCCCATTTCCGCATTCAACGACACCGAACGCGGATCGAAATTGAAGGAGCCGACAAACCCGAGCGTATCGTCGACCGTGAAGGCCTTGGTGTGGAGGCTGGCTCCCTTTGAACCGAAAACGGAAATGTTGGCCTGGCGGTCGAAGGGCTGCAATTCGAAAAGCTGGATACCTTTTTTAAGCAGCTTGCGGCGGCATTTGGCATAGGCGCCGTGCACGGCGGCGACGTCCGTCGCGGCGAGCGAGTTGGTCAGGATTGCAACCTCGGCGCCACGATCCACCAGCTTCGACAGGATGGCCAACCCGGTGCGGCTGGGGATGAAATAGGGCGAGACAATTTCGAGGCGCTGCCTGGTCGCCGCGATAGCGGGAAGCAGCTCTTTCGTCAGCCAGTTCCTGCGCCTTTTGCCGCGCACCTTTTCCGGCGGATCGGAAATGACACGAACGCCTTTGGTCCAGCAGACGTCGCTGTGCGCTGCAATGAACTCCGTGATCGTGCGCCAGGCACTGAGGCTGTTCAAAAGCTGGCCGTCCGCGGTCGCGTCGAGATTGTCGAGGAAATCGGCGCGCGAGCCCACCGCAGCCGGGTTGAGCAGCTGGATCGGCTTTGCCGCCTCGCAATTCCAGAACGCCTCGAATATCTGCATCGTCTGCCCTACGGCAGGACCGAGAAGCAACAGGTCGAGATCGCGAAAATTCGTCTCCGCAGCGTCGAAATAGGCATCGCCGATATTTCTTCCGCCGACGATGGCCAAGCCCTCATCGGCGATCCAGGCCTTGTTGTGCATGCGGCGGGTCATCGCAAACAGCCGGGCGACCATCTCCAGCGAGCGAAAGATGCTGCCGTTCCTCATGCCGCTGGGGTTGAACAGCCTCAGCTCGATGTTCTTGTAGCTGTTGAGCGCCAGGTAAGCAGCGTCGCTGTTGCGCGGATTGATATCGTCCAGCAGCATGCGGACGCGGACACCGCGCTCCGCCGCCTTGACGACCTCCTGCATCAGCAGCCGGCCGCTATGGTCGTCGTGCCAGAGATAGTACATCAGGTCGAGGCTGCTTGTGGCACTGCGCGCGGCAAGGATTCGCGCGGCAAACGCGTCATAATTGTCGGCGATCAGCAGCAGCCCGCTATTGCCGGCAGCGATCTTGTCCCGGGCAAACCGCGAGATGGCTGTATCCATGAAGTGCACCGATAAACATCAGCGAAGCAAACCGTCTGAAATCTGACTAACAACCCTTCAGGTTCATTCTGGTTGCAGCCGCGGCTGCCGTATCGCGTCCAGGTTCAGCCGGGCCTTGATCGGCAGATGATCGGAAGCCCGCTGCGCTAGCGGCGTCTTGTGCACCTCGATGCTGGAAATCAGGTGCGGCGGCCTGGCCAGGATGCGGTCGAGCGCAAACAGCGGAAAGCGCGACGGAAAGCTCGGCAGAACCGCATCGATCGGACCGAAATGCGGCAGCAGGGCCAGCAGCGAAGACCTGTTGCGGACGCGCCATTCGTTGAGGTCGCCGAGCAGGATTGTTGGCCGCAGAACCGGGTGCGTGGCTTCGACCAGCGCGTTGGCCTGCTGCGAGCGCGACCGCCGCAGCAAGCCGAAATGTGCGGCTATGATCCTGAGCGAGACGCCCTTCAGTTCCAGGTCCGCGATAACCGCACCGCGCGGCTCGAGGCCGGGCAGCCGGATCTGGTTCACGCTTTCGACCACGCCGCGGCGTGCCAGGATCAGATTTCCGTGCCAGCCATGGCTGCGGCGGTTTTCCGGGACATGGGTGGGGACGAGGTCGCTGTCCCGCTCGAGCGCTGCGAGATCCAGCAAACCCTGCCTGCTTCCGGTTCTTTCGTCGGCCTCCTGCAAAGCAATGATGTCGGCGTCGAGTTCCTTAACCACGGCCGCGACCCGCTCCGGATCGAACCTGCCGTCGGTGCCGACGCATTTATGCACGTTGTAGGATGCGACCGTGGTGCACGAAATTTCATTGCCGGGTGCCGTAAACCGCGGCACTTCCCTTCGCAGCGCAGCGCCAAGCGACCTTGGAAGGGTAGGCGATCGATCCAGCATGTTATCCATTTGCTGTTGAGTCGGTGAGTGGCGGCCATTGCGATTATGGCGCGTGCGGAGGTCTGAAACAACGACGACCTTGCAGAACCGTTCCACCATCCGGGCTCGGCGCGCCGGCGGTCTGGAACCCTGACGGGCAACAACACGTTTCGGAAAAGCAGCGCAGTCAACGGAGAAGTCGAATGCAGTCCTTAGCCGCAGATTCCGCCCCCCGCCCAGGCCCGCTCAGGATTGTCCCGTTCGATGGAACCGTGACCGTCCGGTTCTCCGACGCCATTATTGCGTCGAGCGAGCGGGCAAAGGTGCTCTATGAAGACGGCCATGATCCTGTTTTCTACATACCCTTCGAGGACATCTATTTCGACCTCTTGGAGAAGACGAACACGACGAGCCACGGCCCGCTGAAGGGCACGGCAAGCTATTGGCGTGTTCATGCGGTCGGTTCGTCGGCAGAAGACTTCATGTGGGCCTACGAGACGCCCGACACCCCGGCATTGGCGATCGCCCGCCACGGTGCGTTCGATCCCGGCAGGGCGCGGATCGACGCCGATCCCGCGGAAGACAAGCGACACACGCCGCACGTCACCGAGTAGACCCACATCGGCGACAGCCGCCAGCGGTCCGTCAGCTCGCGAACTCTTCTCTGAGGATGCGCAGGCCGTCTTCGTATTTCGCCGTCGAGGCCCCGATCTGCCGTGCCTGCCATAGATTGTCGGCAAGATCGGCGCGCTTGACAGGCAACGCCAGCGGGTTGGCCGCAGCCCTGCGAACGAACGCGGCATCGTCCTCGTTCGGCAGCCGCGTCATGGCGTCGACGGCAGACACGATGGACGGCCCGAACCCGGCCGCCTCAAGCCGGTCGCGGTTCCAGCCGTCGCCTTTTTCGATGACGTCGTGAAGATAGGCGATAGCTTTCTGGTCGAGCGTTTCGACGGCATCGACGAGCCGGCGGCAATGTTCGATATATGGCCGCCCTGTCTTGTCCGTCTGCCCGGCATGAGCCTGTTCGGCGATTTTCGCTGCGCGATAAAGCACGCTCATTGGGTCGACCCCGTAACGAACAGAGCATGTCCTGGCGCACCAACGCGCCATCGTCGGTGCGAGTTCCTACGCGCCGCGGGACCCTGCTGCCTCACTTGTGAGCGGCGGGCGCGACGCGTCAGGACACGCGTTCAAAACTGTCGAGGCTGGTTCCAAAGGCGCGCCAGGCGGGCAGTTTCCTGGCTCGGGCCGGGGCACCTTCCTTTTCCGCCGACAAAGCGGCATCCGCAACGGTGTGCCACAGCATCTCCAGCTTCCCATCCCTGAGAATGCCGGTATAGCTCACCGCTGCGGCTCCGACCCGCCCTTCGGCCGCGCAAGTGAAGCCGATGACATCTCCATGGCAGGCTCCCAACAGCGGCAACGTCATGCCGAAAAATGCGCTGTCCTCCAGCGCCGTCCTGAAGGTTCCGTTGATCCGTCCGCCCTCTTCGCTGGTCAGTTCGACCACCGACCCGTACTGGTTTTGCCAGATGCCCAGCCAACTCATCGCTGCTCCTCCTGATTGCCTCCATGGGGATTGTGCTGCCACACGGCCGCCAAGCCGCGGCCGGTGTAGCTGCCTTCAATCAGCCGCGATGCCAGCCGTCGACATCTGCACGAAGCGCAGCGGCGCTTCCAGCGTCCAGCTGATGCCGTGCCTGGCGAATTCCAGGCGGCCGGTGCCGCTGAGCGCCTGCGGCGTGACGCGTTTGAGCACAACCGTTCCGAACCCGCGTCGCGTGTTTTCATCCACCAATGGCCCGTCCAGTTCCCGCCAGACAAAGCGGAAGCCATCGCTGCCGTCGGCGGCTGGCGTCACGGTCCATTCGGCCTCGACCCGTCCGTCATGGTGCGACAGCGCTCCGTGCTTTACCGAATTCGTGGCCAGCTCGTGAAAGGCAATGCCGAGATATTGCACCGCGTTCGGCTGCAGCATGATCATCGGCCCGCTCATCGACAGACGGGCCTGTGTCGCGAAGGCCTTGGTCTGGGCATGGATCAGTTCGCCGATAGTCGCCCCACGCCATTCGGCATCGACCAGCAGATCGTGCGATTCCGATAGCGCCATGATGCGTTCCCGGACCTGTGAAAGGAAAGCCTCTGGCGTCCCCGCCAGCTTGCTGGTCTCGCGGATCATCGAGACGATCACCGAATATTGGTTTTTGACGCGGTGGTTCACTTCGCGCATGAGTGTGCGGATGCGCCGTTCGCTCTCCTTGTGCGGGCTGATGTCGCGCGCGATCTTGGAGGCGCCGATGATACGCCCAATGCCGTCGCGTATCGGCGAGATGGTGAGCGAAACCGGTACCAGGGTGCCATCCTTGCGCTGCCGGATAGTCTCGTATGAAGGAATCCGTTCGCCGGCGCGAATGCGGCTGATGATCATGGCTTCCTCATCCAGGTGGTCGGGCGGGATGAGGATCGTCACCGGGCGCCCGATCGCCTCGGCGGGCGTGTAGCCGAACAGGCGTTGTGCCGCGTCGTTCCAACTGGTGATAATGCCGTTCAGGTCTTTCGACACGATCGCGTCCATCGAGGATTCGACGATGGCAGCGAGCCTCATGCCGGCGTCGTCAGCCAGCGCCTGGGTGCGCAGGTCGAGCAGGGTGTTGATAGCGCCGACGACCTCACCGCACACATTGCGAAGCAGGACCGGGTGCGCGCTGAACGGGATGAACTGGCCGTCCGGCCGCTCGGCGATCGCCCGGCCCCCACGAACGTCCCGCTCCTCCAGCAAGGCAACGGCCATCGGACATTCGTCATGCGCCATCGGTCGCCCATCAAGGTGGCGAAGCTTCCATGAACCGCACCAGCGGTCCTGGCCAAGCATCGGACGATGTCCCCAGAGATCGGCAGCGGCTTCGTTGAAGAAGGTGATGTAGCCCTGTCTGTCGGTGGTGTAGACAGCCACAGGCAACGCCTGCATCAGATCGGCGGAAGAAACTTGCGGGATTCCGCCAGTCCTTAGTTCAACGACGTCCACCAGTCCCCCGCTCCGCTTGGATTGCCGACGGATTGCTACGTCATCTAAATGCGCGCGAGTGTTTTCGGTTCCGTTCGATCTGCTTTCGGACATTCAGGCCGATTTGCGTTTCGCCGCCGCCCTCGGACTTTTGTTCGGAGCCTTGCCGCCCTCCTGCGCCAGGCTCTTGCGCAGAACATCGGCGAGATTGACGACGTTCGTCCTCGGCTCGGGTGCCGGCTTGGGCGGTTTCTTGCCCTTGCGCTTGGCGTCGATCATCGCAACCAGCGCCTGTTCATAAGTGTCTTCGAACTTCGACGGGTCGAATTTGGCCGGCTTCTTGTCGATCAGCAGTTGCGCGATTTCCAGCATCTCGGGATCGACCTTGCGAGCCTTCAGCCCTTCGAACACCGCGTCCGCCGCGACCACTTCATTGTGGTTGCGTAGTTCCGTCATTACCATGCCCTTGCCAAGCGGCTGGATCAGCACCTCTCGGCCACGCTGGTACAGCACGACGCAGGAGCGGGCTGCCACTTTCTTCCTGGCCATGGCGTCCCGGATCACCGCGAAAGCCTCCGTGGAGGGCGCGTCGGCCGGAACCAGATAATAGGGTTTTTCGAGGTAGCGTGCGTCGATTTCGGCGGCGGGCACGAACTCGCCGATCTCGAGCGTATGCTGCGATACCATCTTCAGTTTCTTGATTTCGTCCGGCTCTATATGGATGAACTCGCCCTTTTCGACCTCATAGCCTTTTACCTGCTCCGCCGCCTCGACCGTGTCGCCGGTCTCCTCGTCGATATAAGCGCTCTTGACCGGGAGACCGTCCTTGCGGTTCAGGATCCTGAAATGCACTTTCTCGGCCTCGCTGACGGCGCCGATGATCTTGACGCCACAGGAAACCGATCCGACTTTCATAAAGCCCTTCCAGGCAGCTCGCGGCGTCGCCATGTCGATCACTCATTTGTCGAACGGACGGAACGGCTGCGAGCCGAAATCGTTCCGCCATGGCAGGCTGTTCCATATGCCGGCCCGGACGTTCGTTTCAGTTTCGTCAGGGGAATAGCGGGATGGCCCAACGCAGCGCAGGATTGCTCATCTTTCGCCGAAGGGAAGGACATCTCCAGGTCTTGCTGGTGCATCCGGGCGGACCATTCTGGGCGAAGAAGGACGACGGCGCATGGTCGATCCCGAAGGGCTTGGTCGACGAGAACGAGGACGACCTGGCGGCAGCAAAACGCGAGGCCGAAGAGGAGCTAGGCGTCGCCATCGATGGCGTTTTCGAACACCTTGGCAGCTACAGGCAGCCGGGCGGCAAGCTCGTCATCGCATGGTGCGTCGAGGCGGATTTCGACAGCGACGCCATCAACAGCAACACCTTCGTCATGGAATGGCCGCCAAGGTCCGGCTCGATGAAGGAATTTGCCGAAGTCGACAGAGCGGGCTGGTTCTCCCTGCCTGAAGCCAACCTCAAGATCCTGAAAGGCCAGCGCGCCATGCTGGCGGAGTTTGCCGGTCGGCATGGCGACGGATGAATTTGTTTCAGCCCAGTTCTTAAGGGCAGTGCTCGGGCTTGCTCCCGCTCTGCTTTAAGCGCGTTGCGGCCGCAGCGTGCGCAACGTGATCGAATAGCGGTGCTCGGCAACCGGCGGAATGCTGTGCTCCCATTCGTTGCGCGCAGCACCCGTCATCAGATAGGCCGATCTTGGATCGACGGTGACCGTCTTGCGGTCCCATCGCGTGCCGTTTTTCCGGCGCAGGCGGAAGCTGCAGGCGGCCAGCAGCGAAACGCCGGCGACCGCCTCGAAATGAGGCTTGTCGCGGTGCCAGCCGATACCGGCGCCCGGCCGGTACTCGTTGATCAGCACCTGCACGAAGGTTTCGGCGGGCAAGCGGGCAAAGGCTGCAACCTTTTCCCTGAGCGGCAGCAGAAAGCCGGGTATCGGCGGTGCCTCGACGACTTCGCCCCGGTCGTAATCATAACGCTGCCCAAAACCGACCACCCGCCGGTTTGCCAGATGGCCATAGAAGTCGAAGGGCTGAAAAGGCAGGGTTGCGAGCTGGCTCGCCAACGCTGCCTCCTCGTCCGGCGTGATCAGTTCGGGCTGGTAGCGGAATCCTTCCGGCAGGTCGTCGGCGGCGGCAAAGAGATCGCCCTGGCGGGCTGCAGCCGATGTCTTGAGCGGTGGCATCAACCGTATTTGGTGAAGCCGGCCCGTAGCGGCAAGGCTACTTCGGCAGGAAGGAACCTCGCTCTCCGTGCAGGGTTATTCACACGACGGCGTGGATTGGACCTGTTGAGAATGCCTTCAACTGCGATCAGAAGCATCGATTACCAGCCGGCGACGAGGGTACTCTCCGTATGGTTCGTCCCGAGCGGAAACCGCTATGATTACGAGGACGTGCCGCCGCAGGTCCACGCGGCATTCCGCAAAGCCTCGTCGAAGGGCCGGTTCTTCAACGCGCATATTCGCGACCGGTACAAATACCATCTGGTCGAGCAGAGCCATTCGAGCTGAGCCGAGGCCATCCGCCTCAGCCGGGCCCCTCCATCACCTTGCGCGTGTGGCGGGCGATCACACCTTCCTCGTCGGTCGCGACGATGCGGACTTCCACTTTGCTCTCCGCCTGGCTCATCAGCGCGGCATGAGAGCTGTTGGCGGCCTCGTCGATCGCCACGCCGAGCCAGTCAAGCCTGTCGCAAATCGCTTTACGGGCCGTGGCCGAGTGCTCGCCGATGCCGCCGGTGAACACCAGGCATTCCAGCCCGCCCAGCGTGTTGGCGAGGGCGGCAACTTCCCTGGCGGCGCGGAAGGCGAAAAGCTCCACCGCTTCGCGGGCCCGGCGGTCGTCGCTGGCCTCCAGCGTGCGCATGTCGCCGGAAATGCCGGACACGCCGAGCAGGCCGGATTCCTCGTAGAGCATGTCTTGCAGCGCCTCTCCGGAAACGCCTCTTTCCAGCAGCAGGTACAAAAGCACGCCCGGATCGATGGCGCCGCAGCGTGTGCCCATGACCAGGCCATCAAGCGCCGAAAAGCCCATCGTCGTATCGACGCTTCGCCCGTCGCGCATGGCGCACAGGCTCGCCCCGTTGCCGAGATGGGCGACGATGGTTCTTTTCGCCGCCAGATCGGGCGATATCTGCTTGAGCCGGCCGGCAACATATTCGTAGGAAAGCCCGTGAAAGCCGTAGCGGTGGATGCCGTCCGCCTCGTAGCGGCGCGGCAGCGCAAAACGGCTGACCAGAGGCTCGATGGTCCGATGGAAGGCCGTGTCGAAGCATCCGACCTGCGGCAGGTCGGGCCGCAGCGCGGCAAGCGCCCGGATTGGTGCGAGGCTGCGTGGCTGGTGCAATGGCGCAAGCGGGGTCAGCCTGTCGAGAGCCTCGATAACTGTCGGCGTCAGGCGGACAGGTTCGACGAACTCGCGTCCGCCATGGACGATGCGATGGCCGGCGGCGATCAACTTCCTTCCGCCAAGTTCGTTCTCGATCCACTGCAGCATCTGGCCGAGGCCCATGTCGCGTGATGCGTCCGCGGTAAGTGGCCGATCGCACTGCAGCTCCCCATCGGCGGCTTTCGCGGTCAGCCTTGGCGCATCGCCCAGATCCAGCGAACCGCGCGAGGCAAGATCCGGCTCGGCGGACGCTGCAAGGTCGTAAAGTCCGAACTTGATGCTGGACGAGCCGGCATTCAACGCAAGGATCGATCGTCGCATCAATCGCCGGCCCTCGTCGCGCCGTCCTGCGGCCAGGACCATTTCTGGATCTCGGGCATGTCCTCGCCATGTTCGCGGACATAGGCCGTATGCTCAGCCAATTTCCCATGCAGCGCCGCGGCAAGCTCCTTCGCCCGCTCGGCCAGCCCCGGCACGCGCGCGATCGCAGCGAGCGCCAGATGATAGCGGTCGAGCTGGTTGAGCACGACCATGTCGAACGGCGTCGTCGTCGTGCCTTCCTCGCGAAAGCCGTGCACATGCATGTTGTCGTGATTGGCGCGCCGGTAGGTCAGACGGTGAATGAGATAGGGGTAGCCGTGATAGGCGAAGATGACCGGCTTGGCCCTGGTGAACAGTGCGTCGAATCTGTCGTCGGCAAAGCCATGCGGATGCTCGGAATTCGACTGCAAGATCATCAGGTCGACGACATTGACGACGCGGATCTTCAGGTCCGGAATGCCCGAGCGCAGGATGTCGGCTGCGGCAAGCGCCTCCAGTGTCGGCACGTCGCCGGCGCAAGCCAGGACCACATCCGGTTCTTCGCCCTTGGCAACCGTCCCGGCCCATTCCCAGATGCCGGCGCCGGCCTGGCAGTGCGCTTCCGCGTCCTCGGCCGACAGCCATTGCGGCGCCGGCTGCTTGCCGGCGACGATGACGTTGATGCGGTTGTAGGTTTTCAGGCAATGGTCGGTGATCCACAGCAGCGTGTTGGCGTCGGGCGGGAAATAGAGCCTGACCGTGTCGGCCTTCTTGTTGGCGACGAAATCGGCAAAGCCCGGGTCCTGATGGCTGAAGCCGTTATGATCCTGCCGCCAGACATGCGAGGTCAGCAGGTAGTTGAGTGAGGCGATCGGCTTGCGCCAGGCAAGCTCGCCGGAGGTCTTCAGCCATTTGGCATGTTGGTTGACCATGGAATCGACGATGTGGACGAACGCCTCATAGCACGAGAACAGGCCATGGCGGCCGGTCAGCAGATAGCCCTCCAGCCAGCCTTGGCAAAGATGCTCGCTGAGCACTTCCATGACGCGACCGTCACGGGAAAGATGGACGTCGTAGGGCTCGATCCGCTCCATCCAGACCCGGTCCGTAACCTCGAACACGTCGTCGAGGCGGTTGGAGGACGTCTCGTCCGGTCCCATCAGCCGGAAATTCCTGGCATCGGCGTTCAAGCGGATCACGTCGCGAAGATAGCTTCCCACGGTCCGCGTCGCCTCTCCGACAGCGCCGCCGGGACGCTGTACGTCGAGCGCCAGGCCTCTCCACTCGGGCAGCACCAGGTCCTGTTTCAGCAGGCCGCCATTGGCGTAGGGGATTGCGCCCATTCGTCTTGGTCCTGTTGGCGCTAGCGCCGCGAGCTCCGCCAGGAGATGGCCGCCTTTGTCGAACAGTTTTTCCGGCTCGTAACTGCGCATCCAGTCTTCCAGGATCTGGCGGTGCGCCGCATCGCCGCGTGCATTCGACACCGGCACCTGGTGCGAACGCCAGAAATCCTCGACTCGTCTGCCGTCGACCTCTTTCGGCCCGGTCCAGCCCTTTGGGCTGCGCAGCACGATCATCGGCCACAGCGGCCGGTCTCCCTTCCAGCCCGCGGCTCGTGCCGGCTCCTGGATGGAGTGGACCCGGTCGAGCACCGTATCGAGCGTGCGGGCCATCTCGCGATGCATCGCGGCAGGTTCATGACCTTCGACAAAAAAGATTTCGTAGCCATAGCCGAGGAACAGGCTGCGCAACGCCTCGTCTTCCATGCGGCCGAGGATCGTCGGGTTGGCGATCTTGTAGCCGTTGAGATGCAGGATCGGCAGGACGGCACCATCGGATGCCGGGTTCAGGAACTTGTTGGAATGCCAGGCCGCGGCGAGCGGGCCGGTCTCGGCTTCGCCGTCGCCGACGACGCAGGCAACGACAAGGTTTGGATTGTCGAAGGCGGCGCCGAAGGCATGGACCAGCGCATAGCCGAGTTCTCCGCCTTCGTGGATCGAGCCGGGCGTCTCCGGAGCGGCGTGGCTCGGCACTCCGCCGGGAAACGAGAATTGCCGGAACAGCTTTCGCAGGCCGTCTTCGTCCCCGCCGACCTCGGGATAGATTTCGCTGTAGGTGCCCTCGAGCCAGGTGTTCGCGACCATTGCCGGGCCGCCGTGACCCGGACCGCAGATGAACAGGACATCGAGACCACGTTCACGGATGATCCGGTTCAGATGCACATAGATGAAATTGAGGCCGGGCGTCGTGCCCCAATGGCCGAGCAGCCGCGGCTTGATGTGCTCGGGCCGCAAGGGCTCGCGCAAGAGCGGATTGTCGAGCAGATAGATCTGGCCAACCGAGATGTAGTTCGCGGCGCGCCAGTAGCGGTCCATCAGATCGATCTGGTCAAGGCCGGTTGTATGCGCAGCGGTGCGGGCCTCGTCGTTCATGGAAATGCCTCCGGAATACCCTCGTCCGTCGTTATCTGGAGTGGCGTCGCGTCGGAGAAAGGATTTGCCTCGAAATAAGTTTGGGCGGCGCGGCCGGCGCCCGCTTGTCGATCCTGCAACGCGCCTCGCCAGACAAAAGCGGGTCGGTCTTTTGGGGAACCTCGGGGCTTGCCAACGGTTAGGAAGATGCACCGCATTGCTTGAATCCAAGGGGACCGCCGAGGCCCTGAGATATGAGCCGGCCGAAGTGCCGTTGAGTAGCTTGGGCGATTGCAGCGGAAGCCCTAGGAGGAGCAGAAAGATGCTCGATCTCTCCCATGCCCGCAACCAAATGGTCGATATCCACCTGAGCCGCCGTGGCATTCGCGACCGCAATGTCCTTCTAGCGATGCGCGAGGTCCCGCGCGAGGCTTTCGTCGAGCCTGGTTTCGAAGAATTCGCCTATGAGGACGGGCCGCTGCCGATCGCCGAAGGTCAGACGATATCGCAGCCCTATATCGTTGCGTTCATGATCGAAATGGCGGAGGTCGGAGCCGGTGACCACGTCCTCGAGGTCGGCACCGGATCAGGCTATGCGGCTGCCGTGATGAGCCGTATCGTCGAACGCGTCTACACGATCGAGCGCCACGCCGCGTTAGCTGAAACGGCGAGGCAACGGTTCAAAAAGCTCGGCTACGATAATATCGAAGTCCGCACCGGCGATGGCACCAAGGGCTGGCCAGAGGCGGCACCCTTCGATGCGATCCTGGTTGCGGCCGCCGGACCCGGCGCACCTCTCGCTCTGCAGGAACAGCTCGACGTCGCCGGCCGGCTTGTCATCCCGGTCGGCGACGAATTCGACTCGCAGCGTCTGCTCAAGGTCACCCGGACCGGCGCAGCAACTTACACCGAGGAGGATTTCGGCGGCGTGCGGTTTGTTCCGCTGATCGGCGAGCAAGGTTGGGGCGAGCCAGGCAGCGACAGCCAGATAGCGGCCGAGCTTCCGCACCGGCATCAGCGCAGGAGCAGCCTGCCGCAGATGATCGCGGCCGCCGCCGAGCCGCTTCCGGATTTCGACGATCCGGCCTTCGGTGCGCTGTTCGACCGGTTTGCCGACCGCCGCGTCGTCTTGCTCGGCGAAGCCAGCCACGGCACGTCGGAGTTCTACCGCGCGCGCGCCGCGATCACTCGCAGGCTGATCGAGAAGCATGGCTTCACCATCGTCGCGGTCGAGGCCGACTGGCCCGATGCCGCGGCGATCGACCGTTATGTCCGCCATCGGCCGCGGCGGCCGGGCGCCGCGCCGCCGTTCCAGCGCTTTCCCACCTGGATGTGGCGCAACACCGACGTCGCGGCGTTCGTCGACTGGATGCGAGTGCGTAATGAGCGGATCAGCAAATCCTCCCGGCGGGCCGGATTCTATGGCCTGGACATCTACAATATGGGCGGATCGATTGCGGCGGTCCTGCAATATCTCGACCGGGTCGATCCGCAGGCGGCGAGGATCGCGCGCGAACGCTATGGCTGCCTGACGCCGTGGCAGAACGACCCGGCCACCTATGGCCGTGTCGCACTCACCTCCGGTTACCAGAAATGCGAGAAGGCCGTGCTCGAGCAATGCCGGGAACTGCTTTCCAGAGAGCTCGACTATGCGCAGCAGGACGGTATCGATTTCCTCGACGCCACCCAGAACGCCCGCCTGGTCGCCTCCGCCGAGCGTTATTACCGCACCATGTATTATGGCGGCGCGCAATCCTGGAACCTGCGCGACACCCACATGTTCGAAACGCTGGAGCACCTGCTGCAGGCCCGCGGCCCGAATGCCAAGGCGGTGGTGTGGGCACATAATTCCCATATCGGCGATGCCCGCTATACCGAAATGGGGATCGTCAGGGACGAACTGAATATCGGCCAGCTCTGCCGCCAGCGTTTTGGCGACGAGGTTGCCTTGATCGGGCTCAGTACGCATTCCGGGACGGTGGCCGCCGCCACCGACTGGGACGGCGACATGGAAGTGAAACCGGTTCGGCCTTCCCACAACGACAGCTATGAGCGGCTTTGCCACGACAGCGGCGTCTCGCCTTTCCTGCTCGATTTCGAGCGCGACGACACGCTGCGCGAACGGCTTCTGGAGCGCCGGCTGGAACGCTTTATCGGCGTCATCTACCGGCCCGAAACCGAGCTCCACAGCCATTATGCGGACGCCTCGCTCGCCCGCCAGTTCGATGCTTTCGTCTGGTTCGATGAAACCAGTGCCGTGACGCCGCTTGGGCCGGAACATGCGGGGACAGGCCTTCCCGAGACCTATCCTTTCGGGCTGTAGCGAATTTGGACCTTGGGAAAGCGGAAAATCAAAAGAAGGAGGTCACCGATGGCCGGAAAAAAGACTCATGAGCAGCAATTGCGCATCATCGAAGAGCGCGAGAACACGAAAAACGCCGGCAAGGATTTCGACGCGGAAGCGGATTTGAAAAAGACCAGGCAAGAGCGCGAGGCGTTCCGGCGCGGTGCCGAGCTCAGATCGGACCCGAAGGATATTGCCGATCCCGACGATCGCAACATCATCCGCGGCGAGCACCAGGAAAGCGCCCACAACAAGCATCGCGCCGACCGCTGAACGGCCGGATCGCTTGACGTTAAGACAATACGGCGCCGGGTCCGTTCCCTGATCTGACGGATGCAGCGTTCGTGGCCGCAAAATTGGCGGACGAGGGCGCCGTCTCGATCCCTGGGGCTATTCGGCAAAAAATGTCGCGGCGACAGCAATTGAGACGAGGCTCAGCATCGCCAGGCCTGCCCTGGCGACATGCGAAGCCTCCCAGACGCTGCGCAAATCTCTCCAGTCGCCGGTCTGCTTTCGAGAGAACATTGAAAAGAACGTCGCGGCGGATTTCGGCAGGGCAGTGTCTTGCACCCAGAAATTATTGACGGGGTGCGTGACCAACCAATAGGTCGCGTGCTCCGCCAGCAGGAAGACAAGCGCCGCCAAGGTCCACCAGAATCGGGCGCTTGGATAGGGCGTCAGGTAAAGCAGGACGGCGAGTGCAATGATGCCGCCGATCTCGGCGAACCCGCCGATCGTGAAGCCGGGATAGTAGATCGCCTGCACTGATCTGTAGGTGGCCTCCTTGAGGCGCAACTTGCCGGGCAATTCCAGAGCGTGCGCGAGCGAGAGCGCCATCGACACGGCGACCAACAGAAGCGTGGCGATCGTCAATGCGCGCATGTTCCTGCTCCCGACCATGCCCTCGTGGTGCGCGCGTAGATAGGGTGGTTGGTGATCCGGTAAAGGCAACGACACCCGACTTCGCCGGCAAGTCCGGTTCGGTCATTCCCCAATCTGGCTGGTCGACCGTTCGTGGACTGTGGCGCCGGTCTGCGCGTCGACCGCGACCATGCTGACCTCGTAGCCCCAGAGCTTGCGGATATGCCGCAGTGTGGCGTCGCGGCTGCCGCCTTCCAGCACTATGCCGTCCTTGACCTTATGCTGCAGGCGCAGATGCCGGTCGCCGAGCAGGTCCACGTCCACCACCTGGATGTCCGGCCGGCTGGCGCCGATATCGTAGCTGTGGGCGAGTGCGGCGCGGATGCTCTCGTAGCCGCGCTCATTGTGTATCGAGGCGACTTCGTAGTGCGGATCGTTGGCCGCATCGGCAAGCACAAAGAACCGCCATTTCCGGATCAGGGTAGGGCTCAGATACTGGCGGATGAAGGACTCGTCGCGATGGTTGGCCCAGGCGTCCAGCAGGGTCTGGCGCCAGTCGCCATTGCCGGCGATATCGGGAAACCAGTCGCGGTCCTCGGCAGTCGGCGCGGTCGAGATGCGCTGGATGTCCTGCATCATGTCGAGGCCCAGCGCGTAAGGGTTGATACCGGAAAAGCGCGGATCGTCGAAGCCCGGCTGGAAGATCACGTTCGAATGGTTGCGCAGGATCTCCAGCATGGCACCTTCGCCGATCAGGCCGCGGTCGAACAAAAGGTTCATCAGCGTGTAATGCACGAAGGTGGCGCAGCCCTCGTTCATCACCTGCGTTTGGCGCTGCGGATAGAAATACTGCGCGATGACGCGGACAATCCGGATGACCTCACGCTGCCACGGTTCCAGGATCAGGCTGTTCTTCTCCAGGAAATAAAGCAGGTTTTCCTCGGGCAGCTTGAGCGATTTCTTGCGCTCCGCCATGATGTCCGTCTCGCGGGGCTTGGCGCCGTCCTTCGAAGGCGGCAGCGTGCGCCATAGGTCGTTGTAGGAACGCTCCTCGTATTCCAGGCGCTCGCGAACGCCCTCGCGCTGCTTTTCCGACGACAGCTTCGGCGGCCGGTGATATCTGAACACGCCCTGCTCCATCAGCGCATGTGCGGCATCGAGGATCTCTTCCACCGCATCGACGCCATGCCGCTCCTCGCAGCGGGCAATGTAGCCCTTGGCGAAGTCGAGATAGCTGAGGATGGCGCTGGCGTCCGTCCACTGCTGGAACAGATAATTGTTCTTGAAGAAATGGTTATGGCCGAGTGCCGCGTGCGCCGTCACCAGGGCCTGCAAGGCCATGGTGTTTTCTTCCATCAGATAGACGATGCAGGGATTGGAATTGATGACGAGTTCATAGGCGAGCCCCCGTCCGCCTTTGCGATAGAGCAATTCCTGGTAGAGGTAGTGCTTGCCGAACGACCAGTGCCGGTACATCAGCGGCATGCCGACCGAGGAATAGGCGTCGAGCATCTGTTCGGACGAGATTATCTCCATCTGTACCGGATAGACGTCGAGGTGGAGCTCTTCGGTGGCGATCGCCTCGATGGTCTCGTAGGCGCGCGACAGCGTCCTGAAATCCCAGTCGGAACCGGAAAACAACAACCCGGATCTGCTCGCCATCAGCCCCCTCTTTCACCGCTCTTTTGATAACCCGGCTGTCTGGCGAAGAGCTGGCGGAAAACCGGGTAGATGTCGGCCGCCGTGGCGATGCGGCTCATCTGGAAGTTCGACCACCTCAGCTTGACCGCACTGTAGGCACGCCACAGCGACGTGCCGTTGTCGGTGGCGCCGAAGATGTGGCTCTCGCGCTCGTCGAGGATCTCGACGTAGGCAAAATACTGGCAAAGCCGCATGATCTGTTCGTCGAGCAGGGTGATGCAGCGCTCCGAATCGGTGACGAAATTGTCGCCGTCCGAGGCCTGGGCGACATAGATGTTCCATTCGCGGCTGGGATAGCGCTGCTCGACGATGCGGTGCATCTCCTCGAGCGCCGTGGAAACCACCGTGCCGCCGCTCTGGGTGTTGTAGAAAAAGGTCTCCTCGTCCACCTCCTGCGCCTCGTGCGTGTGGCGGATGAAGACCACCTCGGTCCGGTCGTAGCGCCGTTTCAGGAACAGGTGCAGCAGCACGAAGAAGCGCTTGGCCAGATCCTTCTCGCGTTCGCCCATCGAGCCGGACACGTCCATCAGGCAGAACATCACCGCATTGGCATTCGGCACCGGCTGGGCGTCGAAGCGGTTGAAGCGGATGTCGACCGGGTCGACATAGGCGATTCGCTTGCGGCGGCGCTCCAGTCGCTCAAGCTCTTCCTGCAGCGCCACGATGCGCTGGCGCCTCTCGGCGTTCTGCGGCTTCGCCTCCAGCGACGTGATCTCCTGCGCGATTGCGTCGAGTTCCTCCTGCTTGGGGCGCCTGAGTGCTATGCGGCGGCCATGGCTATTGCGCATTGTGCGCCCGACATTGATGTTGGTCGGCGAGCCGGTCGCGGCGAAGCCGGCCCGGCGCGGCTTGAAAGCGAGGATCTCCTTGAGGTTGAGCTTGACCATGTCCGGCAGTTCGAGGTCTTCGAAAAAGAGGTCGAGAACCTCTTCGCGCGACAGCACGAAACGGAAATCGTCCTCCGATTCGGTTCTTCCCGGGGCTGATCCCATGCCGCCGCCCTGGCCGGGCTTGGGCAGCCGGTCGCCTGGGGTGAAATGCTTGTTGCCGGGCAGGACGTGCTGGCGGCTGCCGCTGTTCCTGGCATCGTTGAAGCTCGGCTCGCCGGTACCCCGCGCTGGCATCGAAACGGCATGCTCGGCGTCCACGTCGGCGATCTTGCCGGCGCGGATCTGATCGCGGATGGTGCGCTTCAACTCTTCGCGCGCCCGCCGCAGGAAACGCTGCCGATTGCCGAGGCTTTTGTCCTTCGGGTTCAGTCGGCGATCAATGAAGATCGGCATATGTTACCCCGGGCTGGCTTCAACCCGCCTTGTTCACCCGCATGTACCAGTCCACCAGCCGGCGGACCTGGCGCTCGGTGTAGCCGCGCTGGATCATCCGCTGCACGAATTCGGTATGCCGCTTCTCCGTCACGCTGTCCTGCTTGGAGCCGAAGCTGATCACTGGCAGCAGGTCCTCGACCTGCCCGAACATCCGCTTCTCGATGACTTCGCGCAGCTTTTCATAGCTTGTCCATGACGGGTTGCGGCCATGGTTTCTGGCCCGCGCGCGCAGCGTGAACTTCACCACTTCGTTGCGGAAGTCCTTGGGATTGGCGATGCCGGCCGGCTTTTCGACCTGCGACAATTCGTTGTCCAAGACCTCGCGATTGAGGATCTGGCCGGTATCGGTATCCTTGTAGTCCTGATCCTCGATCCAGGCATCGGCGTAGGCGATATAGCGGTCGAACAGGTTCTGGCCGTATTCGCTGTAGGATTCCAGATAGGCCTTCTGGATCTCGTGGCCGATGAACTCGGCATAACGGGTGGCCAGCTCCGACTTTATGAAATCGAGATAGTCCGCCTCGGTCTCCTTCGGGAACTGCTCGCGCTTGATCGCCTCTTCAAGGATGTACATCAGATGCACCGGATCGGCCGCCACCTCTTCGGTGTCGTAATTGAAGGTCTGCGACAGGATCTTGAAGGCGAAGCGGGTGCTGACGCCGGTCATGCCTTCGTCGACGCCGGCGGCGTTTCGGTATTCCTGGACCGACTTCGCCTTGGGATCGGTTTCCTTGAGGTTCTCGCCGTCATAGACGCGCATCTTGGTGTAGAGCGGCGAATTGTCGTGTTCGGCCAGGCGGGTCGAGACGGTGAACCGGCTGAGGATATCGAGCACTTCCGGAGCGCAGGGGCTGTTAGCCAATTCGCTTTCGCGCAACAGCTTCTCGTAGATCTGCCGCTCTTCGGTGACGCGCAGGCAATACGGCACCTTGACCACCAGGATGCGGTCGAGGAACGCCTCGTTGTTCTTGTTGTTCTTGAACTGCAGCCATTCCGATTCGTTGGAATGGGCAACGATGATGCCCTGATAGGGGAAAGCGCCGAAATTCTCGGTGCCGTTGTAGCTGCCTTCCTGGGTGGCGGTCAGCAGCGGATGCAGCACCTTGATTGGCGCCTTGAACATCTCGACGAATTCGAGCAGCCCTTGCGTCGTCCGGTTCAGCCCGCCGCTATAGGAGTAGGCGTCCGGATCGGACTGGCTGAAGTTTTCCAGCTGCCTGATGTCGACCTTGCCGACCAGGGCCGAAACGTCCTGGTTGTTCTCGTCGCCCGGCTCGGTCTTGGCAATGCCGATCTGGCGCAGCCTGGACGGCATCAGCTTGACGACGCTGAATTTGGAGATGTCGCCGGACAATTCGTCGAGGCGCTTGGCCGCCCAGGGCGAGATCAGGCCGTTCAGCCGCCGTCGGGCGATGCCGTATTTGTCCTCCAAAAGGTCGCCCATGCGGTCGGGGTCGAACAGCCCGAGCGGCGATTCGAAGACCGGGCTGACCTGGCCGCCGACCTTCAGCGTATAGATCGGACGCTGCTCCATCAGCCTTTTCAGCTGCTCCGCAAGCGAGGACTTGCCGCCGCCGACCGGGCCAAGCAGATAGAGGATCTGCTTGCGTTCCTCGAGCCCTTGCGAGGCATAGCGGAAATAACCGGCGATACGCTCGATCGTATCCTCCATGCCGTAAAAGTCGGCGAAGGTTGGATAGATCTTGATCGTCCGGTTCGAAAAAATACGGCCGAGCCGCTCGTCCTTGCTGGTATCGACAAAGGTCGGCTCGCCGATCGCCTCGACCATCCGTTCGGGTGCCGAGGCGTACATCGACTTGTCCTCGCGGCAGGCAAGCAGATATTGCTGGAGGCTTATCTCCTCCTGAGCCGCATTCTTGTAAACCTCGGAAAACAGATCGAAGACGTCGGATTGATTCTCACGCATGGTATTCCTAGCCCCGGAGCCGGTGTGGCTGCACGTTTGTCTCTTGAACAACCAAATGTCAGAAAGCCCTTGTGGTTCCCTTCACTTCGCAGAGAGTGCATGTGATCGAAGGATAAGAGTCTAGATAAGGACATCCTGAGTGCAGACAAGGCGTGCAACGTCCTGACCGAGGCATAAAATCCTGAATTGCACCGCGCCCCGCTGACGACTCCCAACAAGACGGAGGAACGGTTCGGGTCCTTCCCGGTTGTGAGGGAAAGGAGACGGTCGATGTCTGGGAATAGTTTGTGGTTGCTCGTTGTTGCAGGCGGTCCACTGCTGCTGGCAATCCTGATCGCCTACGCCCTGCTCACGCAGCGCCGTCGCGGCCCGGCGGAGCGCAGGGAAAGCGAGCGCGCCACCGAGCGCCTGTATCAGGAAAAGAAGGACTGACCGACAGGATCGCAGCTCAGCTGCCGGCGGCCGCCAGCCCGGTCGCTTTTTCGGCGCGCAGCAGCATGCCAAACAGGTCACGCGGCTCATCGGGATCGGCCAGAAGGTCTAGTTCCTCGTAAAGGCCGGTCCGCTGAAGCTGATCGCGAACGTAACGCAACGCGGAAAAATCCTCGATCGCAAAGCCGACGGAATCAAACAATGTGATCTGTCGGGCGTCCGTCCGGCCTGCTGCCTTTCCTGTCATCACCTGCCACAATTCGGTGACCGGATGATCCGCATCGAGCTGCTGGCTCTCGCCTTCGATGCGCGTCTGCGGCGGGTATTCGACGAAAATATCCGAGCGCAGCAGAATGTCGCGATGCAGCTCGGTCTTGCCCGGGCAATCGCCGCCTACCGCATTGATGTGCACGCCGGATCCCACCATGTTGTCGGTCAGGATTGTTGCCGACCGCTTGTCGGCGGTAACCGTGGTGATGATCTCTGCACCCTCAACGGCCTCCTGCGCCGACGCGCAGAGCTTGATGTCGAAGCCCAGGCCGCCGGCAAGGTTCTTCATGCATTTGGTCGAGGCCGCCGGGTCGATATCGTAGAGACGCAGCCTGTCGACGCCAAGCAGCGCCTTGAAGGCAATGGCCTGGAATTCCGATTGCGCGCCATTGCCGATGATCGCCATGCAACTGGCGGCCTCTGGAGCGAGGTATTTCGCCGCGACGGCCGAGCTTGCGGCGGTTCTGAGCGCCGTCAGGATGGTCATTTCCGAAAGCAGCATCGGATAGCCGTTGCCGACATCGGCAAGCACGCCGAAAGCGGTCACGGTCTGGCGGCCGTCACGCGTGTTCTTCGGATGCCCGTTGACGTATTTGAAGCCGTAAAGCTGCCCGTCGCTGGTCGGCATCAGCTCGATGACGCCGTCAATGCTGTGCGAGGCGACGCGCGGCGTCTTGTCGAACAGCTCCCAGCGCCTGAAATCCTCTTCGATATAGGCGGCAAGCTCGACCAGAAAGCGCTCGATGCCGATGGCAAGCACCAGCTTCATCATGCGGTCGACGCTGACGAACGGGACGATGTTCAAATTGACGGTCATGGCTCAGAACCCCCTCGTCGGGCGGTCCATGATCCGCCGGCCCATCAGGCTTGCGGTCAGGTCAACCAAAAGCGTGGCGGTGCGGCCGCGCTCGTCAAGAAATGGGTTGAGCTCGACCAGGTCGAGACTGGTGACGAGGCCGCTGTCATGTAGCATTTCCATCGCCAGATGCGCCTCGCGGAAGGTGGCGCCGCCGGGAACGGTGGTGCCCACCGCCGGGGCGATCGACGGGTCGAGAAAATCGACGTCGAGGCTGACATGGAGCATGCCATTGGCGGCGCTCACCCGTTCGAGAAAGGCGCGAAGCAGTTGCGCTATGCCGTGCTCGTCGATCGAACGCATGTCGTGGACCGTCACGCCGGCTCTGCGCAATGCATCCCGTTCCGCCAGGTCCACGCTGCGGATCCCCAGCGCGCATATGCAAGCCGGCTCCACCTGTGCTGCAAGCCGGGGGAAATAGCCCTCGAAGCCGGGCTGCCCGCTGGCATAGGCCAGCGGCACGCCATGCAGATTGCCGCTGGTCGTCGTGTCGAGCGTATGAAAATCGGGGTGGGCGTCGAGCCACAGCACGAAGAGCGGCCGACCGGCATTCGCCGCGCGGCGGGCTATGCCGGCGAGCGTGCCGGCCGAAATGCTGTGGTCGCCGCCGAGAAAGATCGGCATCGCATCGGCGCTTGCGGCATAGGCAGTTTCGCTGATCGCTGCCGTCCAGGCGGCGATTTCCGGCAGCGCCTTCACCGCCGCGTTGCCGTGTACGACAGGGCGCATATCGGCAGGGACAATCGTTCCGAGGTCGGTCAGCGTATGGCCAAGCTCGGTCAGCGCGCCGGCCAGACCTGCCGTGCGAAGCGCGCTCGGCCCCATCTCGCAGCCCATGCGGCCTGAGCCGGCCTGGATCGGCGCCCCAACGATCGTGCAATGCATTTGTCATACCCCGCCAATTACGATGGCTTTATTGAAGCCGGCATCGCTGGCAGAATGAACATGTCAAATTGGCAAATTTGTCGAAGTGCCTTACCATAGCGGCAGCATCTACTTCCGTTGTGAGCAAACATGGACCGTCTCGATGAGCAGATCATCACCTCTTTGCGGCACGACGCCCGGCGCAGCATTTCCGACCTTGCCGTTAGCCTGGGTGTCTCCCGGGCAACGGTAAGGTCCCGGATCGAGCGACTTGAAAGAGACGGCGTCATCGTCGGCTACACCGTCATTCTACGCGCCGACGCGGTCGATCAGCGGGTGCGTGGCATCATGATGATCGAGATCGAGGGCCATGCCGCCGATCGCGTCATCCGGGCGCTGGGCGGCTTCTCCGAGGTCTCGACCATCCACACCACCAATGGCCGGTGGGACCTGGTGATAGAACTCGGAACCCAGACGCTGAGCGAGTTCGATGCGGTGCTGAGACGTATCCGGCTGATTCCCGGAATTACCGGCAGCGAAACAAGCCTGCTCCTGGCAACGCCGCGCACCACCAAGGCGCGGCTGTGATCTTCGCCCTTGACCTCCAGCGGCAATGAAATCCCAAGCCAGGGAACCTTCAATTGCCGCCGCGGTTAGAGTATCCGTGTTGGTCAAGGGAGAGATGGTGTCCAGGTCCGATTGTCCCTGAGTAGTGCGTTTGCGAGGATGATGAGCTTTCGCA
>NZ_JAMYPW010000025.1:0-80654 GCF_040320565.1 Mesorhizobium sp. M0664 | reverse complement strand
ACTGACCCAGAACACGATCCACCATCGCGAATCTCCCTGCTCCAACCTCACAACAGAATCACTGATCGGCTTCTGTGCAAAGATCTCACAAGGGGAGAAGGAGGCGCTACTACCTCACCCTGCCGACATCCGCGCCAGCTGCAAATCGACAAACTGGATGCCCCGCGCGGCCGTGCGCGCCCATTCGGAATTGGCGTCGAGCTCGAGATAGCGCACCCAGCGACGCCGCGCCTCGGCGAGATTGCCGGCGTCGAACTCCAGCCTCGCAAGGTTGAATACCGCATCGGCATAATCAGCGTCCAATGCGATCGCCTTGAGCAAATGGCGGCGCGCCGAGGCTACCCGCCCCTCCTCGCTCATCAGCCCGGCGAGATTGAACCAGGCCTCGACGAAGCCGGGATCGAGCTTTATGGCGCGGGCATAGTCGTGCGCCGCCTCGGCCGCCTGGCCGGCGGCGCGCAGGCAGTTGGCGCGGTTGAAGGCGGCGATGGCATCGCTTGGGTCGATGGCCAGGCAGCGCTGGTAGAGCGCCGCCGCCTGCTCGTGCTCTTCAGCCCCTTCCGCCGCCTCGGCATCGGCGAACAGCTCTTCCAGCGTGTCGTCATCCTGCGTTCCCAGATCGAACAGCAGCTGGCCGTCGAGTTCGCTCTGGCCGCCTTCGAGATAGATCGCATCGGCCCGCCCGTGCTGCGAGCCGACGGCGAGCGACTTGGCGGTGAGCGAGGCGACCGGGCCTGAGCGGTGCACCGAGCGCGCAATCGCCCCCCACGAGGCGCCGCCGGCAACCAGCCCGGCATATTTGCGGGCGAGGATCAGGTCGCGAAAGGAATACGGTTCGCAATCATGCTCGAAGGCATCGAACAGCGACAAAAGGTCGAGATCCTCGCCGGTCAGCCGCGACTGGTCGATCAGCGACTGCCGCGACAGCGCAGAAGCCTCCGGCGCCTTCATCAATCCGAGCAGGCGCAGGAAGCCGTTCTCGCTGACCAGCTTGCGCCCGGCCGCGCGCTCCGCAGCAGCCCGACGCTCGATCTCGCCATCGCCGGCTTTGGCGAGCAACTTGCGGCCCAACACGACATGTGTGGTGCGCCGAGTGACGCCGCGCCGCAACTGGCCGTGCTGGCGCTCGACCTCGCGCGCCGCCAGCCTGAGCGGAAAGGCCGCCAGCGCGCCGACGATGCCGAAGACCGTGCCGGCGAGAGCCGTCACGCCTTGCTCTTGCCGACGGCTTTGAGAAGGTTCGCCTTGAGCGGGTTTTCCTTGGCCGCGCCAGCGCCGGCCTTGGCGGATTTCGCCGCGGGCTTGGCCGTTTCATCGGCCTTGCTCTTCGACTTGGCCGGCGGTTTGGCCGATTGCGACAGGCTCGCCTTCAGCGCATCCATGAGATTGATGACATTGCCGCGCTCGGGGGCCGCCGCGATGATCGGCTTATGGCCCTTCAGCTTCTCGCGGATCATCGCCATCAGCGCGATCTCGTAGCGGTCCTCGTAATTCTTCGGATCGAAGGTGGTTTCCTTTTGCTTGATCAGCGCCTCGGCCAATTGCAGCATTTCGGGATCGGGGTTTCCGGCCGGGATATTGCCGAAATACTCAGCCGTGCCACGCACTTCGTTCGGATTCCTCAAGGTGCAGACGAACATGCCGTTCTCGCGCGGGCCGATCGTCACCACGCGCTCGCGGCTGGACAGCACCAGGCGGGCGATCGCCAGCTTGCCGGATTTGCGCATGGCTTCGCGCAGCACGGCGAAGGTCTCCTCGGCCATTGCGCCGTCCGGCGCCAGGTAATAGGGCGCGTCCTGATAGATGACGTCGACCGAATGCTCGTCGACAAAAGCCTCGATGTTCATCGTATGGTTGGATTCGATGCGCACCGCATCGAGATCGGAGTCCTCGATGATGATGTACTGCTTGTCCTCGTATTCGTAGCCCTTGACCAGGTCCGAACGCTCGACCAGCCCGAGCTCGGGGTCGACCGGCTTCATGTTGATGCGGTTGTGCGTCTTCTTGTGCAGCTGGTTGAAGCTGATGCGTTCACTCGCGCTCGTCGCCGGATAGAGCCGGACCGGACAGCTGACCAGACTGAGCTTGAGGTAACCTTTCCAACTTGCCCTGGGCGCCATGAATACTCCTACGCGGCCTTGTGCTGTCGAACTGTTCGCAGCGTTCATTCGTCCCGAGGACGAATGCGGCTGCCGAAATCCTACATTGCCCTTACAATGCCGGCAAATCCCTAGCGAAATCTTCCTCCGCCGGAGCCCCTGCAGGTAAGAGGTCCGTGGCGAAGAATAATTCAAATTTTCCGGAGCGTCGATGGAGTCTGGGGCCGCGCCGGCACGACTACCTCGCGGTGCCTATCACCGGCAAATCCCGGGCGAAATCTTCCATGTCGGCCCAAGGGTCGCCTGACGTCGCCAGCAGGCCCGGCAATGACGAATAATTCAGATCCTGCGGGGCGTCGATGGTCGCCAGGTCGCTCCAGCTCACCGGCGTCGAGGCCGGCAAATTGGTGCGGGCGCGCAGCGAATAGGGAGCCGCCGAGGTGTGGCCGCGCGCATTGCGGTGATAATCGATGAAGATGCGCCGCTTGCGGTTATCCTTGCCCATGGTGGTGGTGAAAGTGTCGGGCGCGGTGGCGGCAAGATGCGTCGAGATGGCGCTGGTCGCCTGGTGCAGTTTCTTCCAGTTCTGCTTTTGCGTCACCGGCACTGATACGTGGATGCCGTGGCCCCCGGACGTCTTGGCGAACGGCACCAGCCCTAGCGCTTCCAGCTCGCCCTTAATGTGCACCGCCGCCTCAACCACCTCGCGCCAGGCGATCCCCTCGCCCGGGTCGAGGTCGAAAACGATCAGGTCCGGCTTGTCGAGCCGCGTGCGATGGGTGCCCCAGGTGTGGAACTCGACGACACCGAACTGCGCCAGCGCCAGATAGCCCTTGGCGTCTTCCACCGAGAGATAGGATTTGGTCTCGCCCTCCGAATTGGTCGCTTCGAAAGTCGCCACGGATGACGGCATGCCGGTGAAGGCGTGGCGCTGGAAGAAACAGTCCTGCGGCCTGCCGGTCGGGCAGCGCACCAGCGACACCGGCCGGCCGAGAATGTGCGGCAGCATGAAATCGCCGACCAGCGCATAATAGACGGCAATGTCGAGCTTGGTCGGGCCGGTCTTGCCGAACAGCCGTCGCGTCGGGTTGGTCACCCAGATGGTGGCGAGGTCGGCCTCGGCGATCAGCCGCTTGCGCTTGGCCGAAACCGGCGTCGACAGGCCGACGTCGCGCAGGCCGCGGAACACGGCATGGCGCAGCGCATTGTCGGTGGTCCGGTTGGCGTAGTGGATGTGCGCCGAAAGCAGCGGCCGCACCCATTTCATCTCGCGCATGATTTCGCGCGGAACGCCTTCCGGCGCGGACGCCCCGGCGCGCAACGGCTCCAGCCGCGCCAGCAACTCGCCGGCGGTGGCGGCGTCGAAGCCGGTGCCGACCTTGCCGCGATAGTGCAATTCGCCATCCTCGAATTCGCCGAGGCCGAGTGCGGCCAGCCCCTCGGCCGCATCGGAGACTGTGTAGCCGGCGATGACGAAGTCGCCGGTCTGAAGCGCCTTGGTCTTGGTCCAGGTCTTGGTACGGCCGCTCTGGTAGATTGCCGTGGCGCGCTTGGAGACGACACCCTCGAGCCCCATCTCGGACGCCTGGTCATAAAGTGCCTGGCCGTCTCCTTCGACATGATCGCTGAGCTGGATGGCCGAATTGGCGCCGAGACCGGACAGCAATTGCGAAAGCAGCGCCTTGCGCCGGCGGAGCGGCGCTTGTCTCAGGTCCCAGCCGTCGAGATACAGAAGATCGAAGGCGTAGAAGTGGAGCTTGTTGCCGGCGCCTTCGGCCAGCGCATTCTGCAAAAGGGCAAAGCGGCTGATGCCCTTGGCGTCGAGCGCGACGACCTCGCCGTCGATGATCGCCTCGCGGCACGGCAGCCTGGCGAAGGCAAGGGGCAGGTCGCCATAGCGCTTCGTCCAGTCGAGGCCGGCGCGGGTGATCAGCCTGACTGCGCCGTTAGCGAGATGCGCCATGGTGCGGTAGCCATCGAATTTGATCTCGTGCAGCCAGACTTCGCCCGTTCGGGCCGCTGGGTCATCGCCGCCCGGCGGTTTCGAAACCTGCGTCGCCAGTTGCGGCTCGATGCGGGTGGGCAGCGGCGCCTTGACGGCGCCCGGCAAAGCACCTGGCTTCAGCACCACCGGCCTGGCAGGCTTGGCGGCCGGCTTCGGCGTTGCCGCCAGTTCCTCGATGCGGCGTCCGGATTTGACGCTTTCCGGCCGGGCTTCCAGTATGTCGAGCTTGGCGTCGGCGGCGAGATCGCGCTCCTTGAACAGCAGCCAGTTCTTCTTGCCCGCATCCTCGCCGGGCTTCGGTTTCAGCCGCGTCAGCATCCAGCCGCCATTCAGCTTTTCGCCGGCGAGGCGGAACTTGAAGGAACCGGTGCGCAGGCTCTTCTCGACATCGTCCATCGGCGCCCAGACGCCGGTGTCCCAGACGATCATCGGCCCGCCGCCATATTCGCCTTCGGGAATGACACCTTCGAAGTCGATATACTCGAGCGGATGGTCCTCGGTCTCGACCGCCAGCCGTTTGTCGGCGGGGTTGAGCGACGGGCCGCGCGGCACCGCCCAGCTCTTCAGCACGTCGCCGACCTGCAGGCGAAGGTCGTAGTGGTCGGCGGTGGCGTGGTGCTTGTGAACGACGAAGCGGTTGCCTTCCCCGGCAACCAGCCCGCCGGCGGGTTCCGGCGTCCTCGTGAACTCGCGCTTGGCGCGATAGGCCTTGAGCTTTGGCGGGGCGGTCACGGCCACATGCTCTTGCGCAAAAACAACGGCTTGATGCGCATGTCTTGAATCATTTTGTCAGCATGCGGCAGGTCGGCGTCATGCCGCTCAATCGTCGGTGGCCGGCGTCAATTCGAGCTCGGCCGGCGACAGGCCCTGCTGCAGCTGGCTGAGCCGGAATTCGTCGACCCAATAGGCCTCGCCGTTGACCAGCACCCGCGCGCTGTAGCTGCCGGCCGAAAAACGCTGCGCGGTGATGTACACCTTGTGGCGGTCGAGCGCGTTCCGCACCGCGGCGCGCTTGGATTTCTGACTGGCGACGGAACTGGCCATGCTGGTTACTCACGCACAAGCCGCAAGGCGGCGTGCCTTAAGGATGGCCGAGAGCGTGTCGGCTGTCAATTTGGCGGTCGCTGCGAGCCGCGCGCGGTAGCGCGTTCTTGCGCAAAGCTCCGGCCTTGGCTAGCATCCGCCGGCAGGCACCGAGCGGAGGAGAACGTCGCGGTGGACCGGCTGGAGCGCCGTTGCGTCCCTTCAAACACGAGTTGGGCGCTCGAAGGACACTCCATTTTTGAATCGACGCAAGGAACCTTCCGGAAAACCCATTCCGGTTTCGGGGTCGTGCGCTCATCTGGGAGGAGACTAAATTGATCAACAGACGTGAATTCCTGCTGTCGACCGCGGCGATGGGCGCTTTGGCGCTGGCCGCTCCGCAACTGGCTTTTGCCCAGGACAAGCTGACCATCCTGGGTTCGGTGCCGAGCCTCGGCTTTCCGTTCTTCGTGCACATGCTGAACCAGATCAAGGCGGAAGCCCAGGCCCAGGGCGTCAACCTGGTCGAAAGCGACGGCCAGAACTCGGCGCCCAAGCAGACCGCCGATATCGAAGCGGCGCTCGTGCAGAAGGTCAACGCCATCGTCATCTCGCCGCTCGACGTCAATGCGCTGGCCCCAGCCATCGAGGAAGCGGTCAAGGCCGGCGTTCCCGTCGTCACCATCGACCGCCGTGTCGAAGGCGTCGAGGGCATCCTTGCCCATGTCGGCGCGGACAACGTCAAGGGCGGCGAGGCCGAAGCGAAGGCCATGGTGGCGGCATTCCCGAACGGCGCCAAGATCTTCCATCTGCAGGGCCAGCCCGGTGCCGGCCCGGCGATCGACCGCAACAAGGGTGTGCACAACGTCCTCGATCCGATGAAGGACAAGTACCAGATCATCTTCGAGCAGACCGCCAACTTCGCCCGCGCCGAGGCGCTGTCCGTCACCGAGGCCGGCCTTGCCGCCAACGGCAAGCCCGACGCGATCATCTGCGCCAATGACGACATGGCGCTTGGCGCGGTTGAAGCCTGCGCGGCGCGCAACTTCACCGACGTCAAGATCTACGGCTTCGACGCGCTTCCCGAAGCGCTGGTCGCAGTGCGCGACGGCAAGCTGGCCGGAACGGTCGAGCAATTCCCCGGCGAACAATCGCGCACTGCGGTGCAGATCGCGGTCGCCTATGCCAGGGACAAGACCGAGCCGAAGGAAAAGCTGGTGCTTTTGACGCCGATCGTCATCGGCAAGGACAATCTCGACAAGGCGGAGAGGCTGGGCGAGACGAAGTAAGGTTGCACAAAGGGCGCGCAGCGGCAAAAGTAGCATTCTGTCGCGCCCCCCCTCTGCCCTGCCGGGCATCTCCCCCACTTGGGGGGAGATCGGAAGCTTCGCCGATGGCGCCTTTTCTGCAACGCAGGAAGGTTGGCGAAAGACATCCAATCTCCCCCCTCGTGGGGGAGATGTCAGGCAGGACAGAGGGGGGCGCTGTCCCGCCGACAATCGCAATCCAGGAGCAAACTTTGCCCAAGGCAGCCGCCATCGCGCCCTCTCCCGCCCTGCTCACCGTCGAGGGCGTGACCAAGCGCTTTGCCGGCGTCACCGCGCTGAACGACGTTTCGCTCGAAGTCCGCCCCGGCGAGATTCTCGGCCTGCTCGGCGAGAACGGAGCCGGCAAATCGACGCTGCTCAAGATCCTGTCCGGCGTGATGCCGCCGTCCAGCGGCCGCATCGTCTTCGATGGGGTCGAATTCAGCCCGCACAATCCGCAGGATGCCAAGCGCCACGGCATCGTAACAATCTACCAGGAACTGAGCCTGATCCCGACGCTGACCGTGGCGGAGAATATCTTCATCGGTCGCGCGCCGCTCGGCCGGTTCGGGCTGGTCAGCTGGCGGAAGATGGAGGAAGATTCGCGCGCGATCATCGCTCGCGTCGGCCTCGACCTCGACCCGGCGACGCCGGTGTCGGCGCTGTCGGTGG
This sequence comes from Mesorhizobium sp. M0664, assembly GCF_040320565.1. Lineage (NCBI taxonomy): Bacteria > Pseudomonadati > Pseudomonadota > Alphaproteobacteria > Hyphomicrobiales > Phyllobacteriaceae > Mesorhizobium > Mesorhizobium sp. M0664. The sequence continues at coordinate 73,548 of NZ_JAMYPW010000025.1, read as the reverse complement.
CCGAGCAGCAGCTGGTCGAGATCGCCCGCGCGCTGTCGCTGAAGAGCCGCTTGATCATCATGGACGAGCCGACCTCGGCGCTGACCGAAACCGAAGTGCACAGGCTGATGTCGATCATGGACCGGCTGCGCAAGGATGGCGTCGCCATCATGTTCGTCACCCACCGGCTGGAGGAGGCCTCGGCGATCTGCGACCGCATGACGGTGCTGCGCGACGGCAGGCTGGCCGGCCATCTCGACCGCGAAGGCGGGCCGATCAAACTGCCGAAGATCATCGAGAAGATGGTCGGCCGCGCCGCTTCCGAGCTCTATGCCAGGCCGACGCAGCGCGACGTCGCCGGCGACGTCCGGCTCTCGGTGCGCGGCCTGCGCACGGTGCGCGATCCGCAGGCGCCGCACGCCATCGTGCTCGAAGGCGTCGATCTCGACCTCAAGGCGGGCGAAATCCTCGGCGTCGCCGGGCTCGTCGGCTCCGGCCGCACCGAGCTCGCCCGCGCCATCTTCGGCGCCGACCGCATTGCCGCCGGCACCATCACGCTCGACGGCAAGCCGATCGCGCCCGCCTCACCCGCCGACGCCATCGAGCTCGGCATCGGCCTGGTGCCGGAGGACCGCAAGCACCAGGCAATCTTCGCAGCACTCGCCATCCTCACCAATTTCTCGATCGCCGCGCTCGACCGCTACTCCAGTGTCGGCTTCATGGCCGAGCGGCGCGAACGCGAGGCGCTGGCGAACTACAGGAAGATGCTGTCGATCCGCATGGCTTCGCCCGAGCAGGCGATCGAGGGCCTGTCCGGCGGCAACCAGCAGAAGGTGATCCTTGCCCGCTGGCTGGCGCGCGATCCCAAGGTACTGATCGTCGATGAACCGACGCGCGGCGTCGATGTCGGCGCCAAGGCGGAAGTGCACCAGATCCTGGTGGAGCTCGCCGCGCGCGGCATCGCCATCATGATGATCTCGTCCGAGCTGCCCGAAGTGCTTGCGGTGTCGGACAGGATCGTCACCATGCGGCGCGGGCGCATTACCGGCGAGATGCCCGGCGTCGAGGCGACCGAGGAGAAATTGATGGAACTGATGGCGCTCGACCAGAAGCAGGAAGCAACGCAATGACCAGCACGACCGAACGGAGCCAGCGCGGCGGTGTCAATATTGCGCGGCTGCTGATGAGTTTCGGCCCACTGATGTTCCTGGCGTTGCTGATCGTCGTCTTCACCGTGCTGAAGCCGAGCTTCATCGACCCGATCAACCTGTTCAACATCATGCGCCAGATCTCGATCACCGGCCTGATCGCGCTCGGCATGACCTTCGTCATCCTCACCGCCGGGATCGACCTGTCGGTCGGCTCGCTGCTCGCCTTCTGCGGCATGGTCGCGGCGGTGGTGGCCAAGGGCGGCACCGCCAACACGCTGTCGCTGTCGACAACGGGCACGCAGGGCTATGGCTGGTTCGCCGCCCTTCTCGCCGCCGTCGTCGTCGGTGCCATGGCCGGCGGCGTCCAGGGCTTTGCCATCACCAGGCTGAAAGTGCCGCCCTTCGTCGTCACGCTTGGCGGCCTCACCGTGTTTCGCGGCCTGACCTTGACGATTTCCAATGGCGGCCCGATCTCCGGCTTCGACGCCTCGATGCGCTGGTTCGGTACCGGCCTGATCGGCCCGGTTCCGGTGCCGGCGATCATCTTCGCGATTGCCGCGATCCTTTGCCATATCGTGCTGCGCTACACACGTTACGGCCGCGCGGTCTATGCCGTCGGCGGCAATGCCGAGGCGGCACGACTCTCCGGCCTGCGTGTCGACCGCATCCTGATCTCGGTCTACATCATCGTCGGCTTCTTCGCCGGCCTTGCCGCCTTCGTTTTGTCGGCGCGGCTCAACTCCTCCGAAGCCGTCGCCGGCATCGGCTACGAGCTGACGGTGATCTCGGCGGTCGTCATCGGCGGCACCTCGCTGTTCGGCGGCATCGGCAGCGTCGGCGGCACGGTGGTCGGTGCAGGACTGATCGGCGTCTTGCAGAACGGGCTGCAGTTCAACAACGTCTCGTCCTACACGCAAAGCATCGTCATCGGCCTGATCCTCATCCTCGCCGTGGCCTTCGACCGCTGGCTGAAATCGCGGGTAAGGAGGTGATACAGGTGCCATGCCTATCCAGGTCGGCGGGTCAGCACCCCCCTCTGTCCTGCCGGCCATCTCCCCCTCAAGGGGGGAGATTGGACGTCGCTCCAGCTTTCGCCAATCTCTAAAGAAGGGAGAATTTTCGGCGAAGCTGCCAATCTCCCCCCTTGAGGGGGAGATGTCCGGCAGGACAGAGGGGGGTGTTCAAGCGCAGCATAGAGAAGATGGGCAAGGTTCGCGCTGAGGAATAGAAGTAGTGAATCACTATCCCGTACCTCCCCGTAACCGCGGCAATGCGCACAAGATGCGCAAGGCCATGACGGATGCCGAGCTGAAGCTCTGGAATGAGGTCAGGGCGCATCGACTCATGGGGCTGGCATTTCGGCGGCAGATGCCAATTGCAGGCCATATTGTCGATTTTGCCTGCCCGGACAAAAAGCTGATTGTCGAACTGGATGGCTCCCAGCATGCCCGGGCCGATGCCTCAATATCGGACGCTACCAGAAGCGCACGGCTTGAAGCGCTGGGCTGGACTATCCTGCGGTTCTGGAACGACGACGTCATTCGCGATATCGACAATGTCTGCCAGCACATAGTCATGGTGGCCGGCGCGGATGTGCGCTGAACTCAGCCGTGCAGGGCCGGCGGGACAGCACCTCTCTGTCTTGCCGGACATCTCCGCTCAAAAGGGGCAGGTTTCTGAGGCGAGGTGCCAATGACCCAAATAAGAACCATGACCGAACAGGACGTTCCGGCGGTGTCGCGGCTGCTTGGAGGGTCCTGGCGACACACCTATTCGCCGATCCTGGGTGCCGAGACCACGGCTCGGCTGTCGGATGAGAGGCACGCGCCGGAGCGGTTGGCGGCCGAGCTCAGGGACGACAGCAAGATGTCCTTCGTCGCTGAGCGGGCTGACGGCTCGCTCGCCGGTTATGCGATGGCCGCGATGGACGACAAAGGCGAGGTCATGCTCGAGCGGCTCCATATAGACAAAAGCGAGTACGGCACCGGCCTTGCCGCCGACCTGCTGCATGCCGTTCTTGCCGCGCATGCGGGTATTCCCAGCATCGCCCTGGAAGTGATCGGGGGCAACGACCGCGCAATCGCCTTCTATCGCACGCACGGCTTCGAGGTCGTCGAGCGCCGGCCGGCTGCACACGGGGTGGGCGGCCATGCCTCGCTGATCATGCGCCGGCTGCTACCGATGGCTTAGTAGGCGAAAGCGGCTGAGCGCGTAATCTCCCCCCTCGAGGGGGAGATGGCCGGCAGGCCAGAGGGGGTAGCCGCGCGTGAGGCGCCAACTTTCTCTTTCGTCCAACATGGCGTCGCGCCAGGACGTACCGACCCCCTCTGTCGCCTTCGGCGACATCTCCCCCTCAAGGGACCCTCAAGGGGGGAGATTGGCGACTTCTCCAACCGCTCAGGCTGGGGCGTTGACGCGCTGTGCGCGCGTTGCCCAATCGGCAACCGTCGCGCCAGCAACGCTCTCGCCGGCAACCATCCCGTTCGTCTGCGGCGCAAGCAGGCCGTTGCGGCGGGCGAAGGCAACGAAGGTGGCGCGCGCCGTCTCGGCGTCGATCTCTCCTTCCAGTGCTGCACGGCACGCTTTTGCGGCGATGTCATGCGCGGCCGTCCGGCTCGTTGCCGGCCACTCAGCCAAAAGTGCATAAGCCTCAGCCGCGCTTTCTATCTTCGTCGGCGTACCGAGGCCGGTGAGGATGGTAACCGGCTTGTCGAACGAAGCACGATCGATGACACTCTCCTTTCCTGGCTCAATCGGCTCCTTGCGGAACTCAACCGCGCGGGCGCTTCGATCCGCCTGCAGGACGGCGTCGATCGGCGAATGCAATACGGCTTGCATGCCCGGCCGCGGCAGCAGCCGATGCACCTTGACCAGCGCCTCGAGCCAGGCCGCCACGCCCAGCGGCGGATGTTCGCGCCCGTAGAGCCACGCCTTTGCCTTGGCGAGCGGGTATCCCGCCTCTTCGGCGAAATCGGTTTCCGACCAACGCAGCAGGCGCAGGCATTCGCGCATCCGCGCCGCGATCATTTGCGCTCCTCCGTGCCGGCCCCCACGCGTTGAGCCGACAGAAACATCAGCGTGTAGGCCGCCTTGCGGCGGTCCCAGCCGGCCGACTCGGCCATATCCAGCAAGCCGTCGACCAAAGGCGCCAGCGCCGCCCTGCAGTCGGCTTCATAGTTGAAATCGTTTTTCGGGCGGGTCGGCGCCGCGATCTTTCCAAAACTGTCCATCATATCCATGGCAACACCTGCTCAGCATTAGTCCCGGACCGGCAAGACCGTGCCCGCTTTTGGCGGACACGGTCCATCTGCCGTTTCGAAGTCGCGCTTTGGAAGCCTGGCCTTAGAAGTCCATGCCGCCACCGCCGGGCATGGCCGGCGCGGCAGCTTCCTTCTTCGGCTTCTCGGCCACCATCGCCTCGGTCGTCACCAGCAGGCCGGCAACAGAGGCGGCACCCTGCAGGGCAGTGCGCACGACCTTGGCCGGGTCGATGACGCCTTGACTGTAGAGGTCGCCGAACTCGTTGGTCTGCGCGTTCCAGCCATAGCCGAACTCGCCCGTCTCGCGCAGCTTGCCGACGATGATCGAACCTTCGGCGCCGGCATTCTCGGCGATCTGGCGCACCGGCGCTTCGATGGCGCGACGCACGATGTCGACACCGGTCTTCTGATCGGGATTGTCGACGACGACATTATCGAGCGCCTTCGCCGCTCTCAACAGCGCCACGCCGCCGCCGGGCAGGATGCCCTCCTCAACCGCCGCGCGTGTGGCGTGCATGGCGTCGTCGACGCGATCCTTGCGCTCCTTGACCTCGATCTCGGTCGAGCCGCCGACACGGATGACGGCGACGCCGCCGGCGAGCTTGGCCAACCGCTCCTGCAGCTTTTCGCGGTCGTAGTCGGAGGTGGTTTCCTCGATCTGCGCCTTGATCTGGCTGATGCGCGCATGGATTTCATCCTTGCGGCCGGCGCCGTCGACGATGGTGGTGTTCTCCTTCTCGATCAGCACCTTCTTGGCGCGGCCGAGCATCTCCAGTGTGACGTTCTCGAGCTTGATGCCGAGGTCCTCCGAGATCGCCGTGCCGCCGGTCAGGATGGCAATATCCTCCAGCATGGCCTTGCGGCGATCGCCGAAGCCCGGTGCCTTGACGGCCGCGACCTTCAGGCCGCCGCGCAGCTTGTTGACGACCAGCGTCGCCAGCGCCTCGCCCTCGACGTCCTCGGCGATGATCAACAGCGGCTTGCCGGATTGCACGGCGGCTTCGAGCACAGGAAGCATGGCCTGCAGGTTGGACAGCTTCTTCTCGTGGATCAGCACATAGGGTTCTTCGAGTTCGACGCGCATCTTATCCTGATTGGTGATGAAATAGGGCGAGAGGTAGCCACGGTCGAACTGCATGCCTTCGACCACTTCCAACTCGGTCTCAGCGGTCTTCGCTTCCTCGACAGTGATGACACCCTCATTGCCAACCTTTTCCATCGCCTCTGCGAGGAAGCGGCCGATCTCGGCATCGCCATTGGCAGAGATGGCGCCGACCTGAGCGATTTCGTCGTTCCTGGTCACCTTGCGGGCATTGGATTTCAGGTCGGCGACCACGGCGTCGACCGCCTTGTCGATGCCGCGCTTCAAATCCATCGGGTTCATGCCGGCAGCGACCGCCTTGGCCCCTTCCCTGACAATGGCCTGAGCAAGAATCGTCGCGGTCGTGGTGCCATCGCCTGCGGTGTCGCTGGTCTTCGAAGCAACTTCGCGGACCATCTGAGCGCCCATGTTCTCGAACTTGTCCTCGAGCTCGATCTCTTTTGCCACCGTCACGCCGTCCTTGGTGATGCGCGGCGCGCCGAACGATTTGTCGAAGACAACGTTGCGGCCCTTGGGACCAAGCGTCACCTTCACCGCATTGGCAAGCATATCGACACCGCGTAACATCTTCTCGCGGGCTTCGGTATGAAATTTCACATCTTTGGCAGCCATTGGAACACTCCTCGATAGGCAGCTTTTCGTTGACTGGAATGCTTGTTCAGGCCCCGCTCAGGCAGCCTTCTTCATCTCGCCCGTGGCTTCGATCACGCCCAGCACGTCGCTCTCTTTCATGATGAGCAGATCCTCGCCATTGAGCTTGATCTCGGTGCCGGACCATTTGCCGAACAAAATGCGGTCGCCGACCTTGACGTCGAGCGGCTGCAATTGGCCGCTGTCGTCGCGCGCGCCCGGACCGGCGGCAATGACCTCGCCCTCCTGCGGCTTCTCCTTGGCGGTGTCGGGGATGATGATGCCGCCCGCGGTCTTTTCGTCGACCTCGATGCGGCGGACCAGGATGCGGTCATGCAATGGACGGAACGCCATGTCGTTCTCCTCTCGGGACAAACAGATTTTCGAACATCCTCCTGACCGGACCGGCAATATCGGCCCGGCACGGGGTGCGCGATCTCTTCTTCAGGCATCGCGCGCATACGAACTAGTCGCGCTTTTTTCAGCTTTCAAGAGGATCATGCAAAAATTTTAGCACTCGACACCTGAGAGTGCCAATACGCTGTAATTGTTCGCACATTCGCCGTTTCCGGCGCGATGACCCGGCCGGATTTCCAAATCTGTCCGTCTCCTGAGCCGCTTGCCGGCGGCTGGAACCTATGTGGAAGGCGAGGCGTTTTGCAGACCGAGGTTCATTGGGAAAGGAAGGATTGCATGACCAGCAGGGACTTTCAGCTCCAGATGCAAGGGTTTGGCCTCACCACGGCGGAGATCCACTACCGTCTGCCCGATCATCGAAGCCTGCTTCAGCTCTATATCTGGCAGGAATACGATATCGCCCCTGATTTCCCGACGCTGAAGCATTTCCTCGATTTCTGGGAGCGCGAGATCGAAGGCCCGCTACATTCGGTGCGCGTGGCTCATCACCGTCTGATCCAACCGTCCGAATGGCGGGCCGTAAACGGCATTATCACCGTCCACTGAGGAGCAAGCCGATCTGCCGCCAGACAGCAAACAAAGTGCCTCCGAAGCGGGGGAAAGAGGTAGCTGACTCTCCCCCACTTGTTTTGGATCTCACAATATCGGAGGGCGTCCGGACTAGCCGGCGTGGTCGACAGGCTTGCGGGCGAGCAATCCAGCCTTGCGCGCCGCCCTGACGAAGGCCTTGCGCGCATCACGCGCGGTGCGCCAGCCGTCGAGCGCGTCGCGGCAGGTCCGATAGGCGGCGCGCCAGCTCCGGCCGCGTGCACGGTCCGGCCACTGCTGGCGCATGCATTCGATGGCTTCCCAACTGCTGGCGACCTTGCGCTCGCTCGATTGGAATTTCAACGTGATCGGCTCGGCGAAGCGGACGTCGTCCATCACTTCCTCCTTGTTTTCTGATCGTCTTCTTGTTTGAGCAAGCAACGTTATGCTGGCGGCACCGGCGGCCGGCCGGCGCCGCTGAAGGACATGGTTCGTCCCTTTGCGCGGTTCAAGAGCATCGCGGCAACAGCCGGTTATTCCTCCTCGTCCGGCCCTTGCAGCAGTTCGATCAGCGTCGCTACCCTTGCCGTCGGCAGCGGTCGGCCCTCGTTCACCAGCGCCTCGTCGGCGGCGATCCAGGCCAGGGCCTCGCGCAATTCCTGGACCGTCCCGTCCGTCGCCGCAATGTCGGCGATCACGGCTTCGTCGACCGGGCCCAGCACAGAAATGATCTCGTCGCGTGTCATGGTCAGCTCCATCTGCGAGTGCCGGGAACGGGCCCGGCAACACAAGAAATCTGGGTCTTGACCTGCTGCAGACAATAACCGGCCGGGGAAGTCAGCGTTGGCAATTGAAACCAGACAGGCAATCTCGTGCCGGACATCTCCCCACTTGTGGCGAGATTGGCAGCCCCGCCGAACCGACCGAAAACCGGCCCAAAAACCGGCAACGCGAGAGCCACCGGGGTCTTGACTTGCGGCGGACAATAACCAGATCGAAGGCACCGGTCGCCGAAATGGGGCCGGCGGAACCAGGGAGCGCCAGCTCTTTGGCGCCCCTCGTATCTATGTTGCTCGATGGAGGATGTAGCTATGAGAACCGCATTCGACTTTTCCCCGCTCTATCGGTCGAGCATCGGCTTCGACCGCGTCTTCAACCTGCTGGAAAATGCTCCGCAGGCCTTCGACGCCTGGCCGCCCTATGACATCGCGCGCAGCGGCGAGAACAACTACCGCGTCACCATCGCCGTAGCCGGGTTTTCCGAGGACGACCTCGAAATCACTCATGAACCCAACCTCCTCATTGTCTCCGGCCAGCACAAGGAGCCGGACAACGCGGAGTATCTGCATCATGGCCTCGCCACACGGCCCTTTACCCGCCGTTTCGAGCTTGCCGATCACGTCAAGGTCGCAGGCGCCTCGCTCGACAACGGCCTGCTCAGCATCGATCTGGTACGTGAGGTGCCAGAGGAGATGAAGCCTCGGCGCATCGCCATCGCGACCGATGTCGCCTCGCCGAAGATCGGGTCGAAGGTCGCGCAGGGCGAAGCAAACAAGCAGGCTGCCTGAATGCACCAGTCGAGAAAGGAGACTATGCAATGGCTATTCGTGATCTCATTCCGTGGGGCCGGGAGAACAATCAGCCCCCCAGCCTGTTCCGCAACGGCGACGGCGATCCCTTCCTGACGCTGCATCGCGAAATGAACCGCCTGTTCGACGAGGCGTTCCGCGGCTTCGACACGAGGCTGCCGTCGCTCGGTGGCTTCTCCGCTGCCCGCGCCAGCTGGCCGAGTGTCGAAATCTCCGATAGCGAAAAGGAGATCCGCGTCACCGCCGAGATCCCCGGCATGGACGAGAAAGACGTCGAGTTGCTGCTCGATGACGGTGTGCTGACGCTGCGCGGCGAGAAGCGCGAAGAGACCGAGGACAAGGACAGGCAGTTCTCCGAACGCTTCTATGGCCGTTTCGAGCGGCGTATCCCGCTCGGCTACGAAGTCGACGAAGACAAGGTGAACGCCGCGTTCCGGAACGGTGTGCTCAGCGTGACGCTGCCCAAGACGGAGCGCGCCCAGGCAAAGGCCAAGCGTATCGCCATCACCGGCGGCGACGGCAAGTCCTGACGGCTCGTAGGACGACGTCCCTTCTGCCTGTCGGTTCCGGCGGGCAGAAGCGGGCAAATGTCGATGACCCGTTCTCCCGACGCTCCGGTTCCGCCTGACCAGGCGCAGCACGCCCTGCAGTGCCTGACGACCGAGCATTTCGTGCTGCAAAACGCTCGCGCCGCGACCATTCAGGAAGCGAACCAGAGAGCCGATCTGTTCCTGACCTCGGTCTCAAGCGCAACGATTGCCTTGTCCTTCGTCGCGCAGGTCACGGAGATGGGCAGGCCGTTCGTGTTGTTCAGCCTGATCTTGCTGCCTTGCCTTTTCTTCATCGGACTGGTCACCTTTGTGCGCGCGGTGCAGGTTGCCATCGAGGACATGGTGCATGCCCGCGGCATGGCCAGGATCCGCAACTATTTCGTCGAACTGGCGCCGGTCCTGCAAAGATACCTTGTCAATTCCACGCATGACGACCCCTCGGCGGTGCTGGTCGACAAGGGCCTCAGACCCTCGCCGCTGCAATATTTCATGACCACCGCGGGGATGGTGGGCACGATCAACGGCGCCATTGCCGGCGTCTTCACCGGCATCGTTGTTAAGTCCGCTTTCGGCGGGGGCATGTCGCCCGGCGTGATTTGCGGGCTGGCGGTCTTCGCGACATGCATTCTCATCCTGCGGCGCTATCATAGTCGCGCCTGGGCGGCGGCCGAAGAAAGCTTGCCCGCACGGTTCCCGGGCGACAATGGCAGGGAAAGCTAGCGCCGACATATCCGGATGTCGAAAAGTGGCAGGGCGCCGCCCTTGCGTCTTGCGCGCCAATTGACCATCCTCGCCAACATCATTTGCACCGCGGCCGGGGGGTTCGCACATGCCGACGCTTTATGCGCTGAAACCGGCCTTCCAGGCCAGGCTGCGGCCGCTTGCCGATGGCCTGGCCAGGGCCGGCGTCACCGCCAACCAGATCACACTGCTGGCCGCTGCCCTCTCGCTCGCCGCCGGCCTTGCGGTGGCAGTCCTTGCAGGCCATCGCGCGGTCTTTCTGCTGATGCCGCTCGTGCTGTTTGCGCGAATGGCGCTGAATGCGATCGACGGCATGCTCGCAAGGGAACATGGCCAGGCCTCGAAGCTCGGCATGTATCTCAACGAGCTTTGTGATGTCGTCTCCGATCTCGCTTTGATCCTGGCCTTTGCCGTCATTTTTCCTGCCTGGGGCGTCGTTGCATTCGCGATCGCGGCTATGATCACGGAGTTCGCCGGCGTGCTCGGCATCGCCGCCGGAACCGGGCGCAACTATGCCGGCCCGTTCGGCAAAAGCGACCGGGCGCTGGCGCTTGGCATCCTCGCCGTGCTTATCGCGTCCGGCCTGTGGGTCCCAGCGCTCACGCCGCTCGTGTTTCCGGCCATGGCTACACTCTCGCTGGCGACCGCCATCAACCGGATACGCAGCGGCCTTAACGGGAGCAGCAGCTGAATTCCGGTCTCGCCAGGGAGAACAACATGCTTCACCAACAGACGGTTGCCGCAGTGGCTTCAGCCAATATCGAGCGGGTGGCGCAGGAGCGCAGCTTCAAGAGCCATGACGGCACCGAGGTCTTCTATCGCTATTGGCCGGCGCTGTCGGAAAACCGCAAGGGTGCCATCCTGCTGTTCCATCGCGGCCACGAGCATGGCGGCCGCATGGCGCATCTGGTCGACGAGCTGCAGATGCCCGACCACGCCTTCTATGCCTGGGACGCGCGCGGCAATGGCCGCTCCGCCGGCGAACGCGGCTATGCGCCATCGTTTGCGGCACTGGTGCGCGACATCGAGTGTTTTGTGCGCGAGATCGGCAGCGACGGCTTTGCCCGGCGCGATATCGCGCTGATCGCGCAATCCTTCGGCGCCGTGCTTGCCGCCGCCTGGGTGCATGATTACGCGCCCGACATTCGCGCCCTGGTGCTGGCCTCGCCGGCCTTCTCGGTCAAGCTCTACGTGCCCTTCGCCAAGCAAGGCATTGCGTTGTGGCAGAAGCTGAAGGGCCGCTTCTTCGTCAATTCCTACGTCAAGGCGAAATTCCTGACGCATGATCCCGAGCGCATCGCCTCCTTCGACGCCGACCCGCTGATCACCCGGCCGATCGCCTCCAACATCCTGGTCGAGCTCTACGATCATGCCGCGCGCATCGTCGCCGATGCCCGCGCCATCACCGTGCCGACACAGCTTCTGATCTCCGGCAGCGACTGGGTGGTGCGCCATGGACCGCAGCACGAATTCTTCGTCAATCTGGCGAGCCCGGCCAAGAAGCGGCACGTGCTGCCCGGCTTTTTCCACGACACGCTGGGCGAGCGCGACCGCCACAAGGCACTCGACCTGATCAGGCCCTTCCTCGAAAAGCAGTTCGCGGCGCCGGAAGAGCCGGTCGACCTGACCTGGGCCGACCGCGCCGGCTACACACGCGACGAGGCCGACCGGCTGGCCTCGCCGCTGCCGCTGCTGTCTCCCAGGGGGCTCTACTGGGCAATGAGCCGCGCCTCGATCCGCATGGGCGCCTGGCTGTCGTCCGGCATGAAGACGGGGATTGCCACCGGCTTCGATTCCGGCTCGACGCTCGACTATGTCTATGAGAACGAGGCGCGCGGCATCAGCCCCATCGGCCGCATGATCGACCGCACCTTTCTCGATGCCATCGGCTGGCGCGGCATCCGCCAGCGCAAGCTGCATCTGGAGGAGCTGATAGGCAGCGCCGTTGAGACGCTGAAGGCCGCCGGTCGGCCGGTCCATATCGTCGATATCGCCGCCGGCCATGGCCGCTATGTGCTCGATGCCGTGCAGAAAGGCGCCGCGCCGCCGGCAAGCGTGCGGCTGCAGGATTTCTCCGAGCTCAACGTCTCGCTCGGCCGCAAGCTGATCGCCGAGCGCCATCTGCCGGCGACCGTCTCGTTCCATCGAAGTGACGCCTTCGACGCCACGCTGCTGGCCGGGCTCGACCCGGCGCCGGATCTCGCCATCGTCTCGGGGCTCTACGAATTGTTTTCCGATGATGCCATGATCGCCCGCTCGCTCGGTGGACTGGCCAGCGCCATGCAGCCCGGAAGCCTGCTGGTCTACACCAACCAGCCCTGGCATCCGCAGCTCGAGATGATCGCGCGCAGCCTGACCTCGCACCGCGGCGGCCAGGCCTGGGTGATGCGCCGCCGCACGCAGGCCGAGATGGACCAGCTGGTGGCGGCCGCCGGCTTCGAGAAGCTCGACCAGCGCATCGACCAGTGGGGCATCTTCACCGTTTCGGTCGCGCGGCGCGTCTGAGCATGGACCTGCCTGCCTGTGCCTCACCTCGCGATGCCGCTGCCCTTCCGGCCTTGCCGCGCGAGCCGTATCCCGGGATCGTCCTGCGCGCCGCATTGTGGCTGGCATTTCTGGCGCCGTTCTTCTACGCCACCTACGGCTTCGCCAACTGGCTGGCGTCGCGGCGCGACGACGTCGGCAGCATCGTCTTTGGCTGGGAGCATGGCATCCCGTTCCTTGCCTGGACGATCGTGCCCTACTGGTCGATCAACCTGTTCTACGGCTTGTCGCTGGTGTTGAACAATTCGAAGAGCGGCGTCGACCGCCTCGCCGGCCGCTATCTGACGGCACAGATCGTCGCCGTCGCCTGCTTCATCCTGTTCCCGCTGACTGCCACGTTCGTGCGCCCGCAGACGAGCGGTCTGCCCGGCTTCATGTTCGCCGTACTCGGCGGCTTCGACAAACCCTTCAACCAGGCGCCGTCGCTGCATATCGCGCTGCTGGTCATCATCTGGGACCATTGCCGTCACAGATTGGCCGGCATCGCCGGCGTCGCCTGGCATGTCTGGTGTTTCCTGATCGGCGCCTCGGTGCTGACGACGTGGCAGCACCATTTCATCGACATACCGACCGGCGCGCTGCTCGGCCTTTTCGCGCTGTGGCTGTTTCCGCGCGACGGCGCCTTGCCTTTCGCCGGCTTCCGCCTGACCGCGGACCCGAAAGCGCGGCTTCTGGCGCTGTTCTATGCGCTTGGCGCAGCCTTTGCGCTGGCCGGCGCTGCCGCCGGCGCATTGGTCTCGGCGCTGTGGCTCATCCTGTTGTGGCCGGCACTGGCGCTGGCCATAATCGCTTTCGCCTATGCCGGCGCCGGCGCCAAGGTGTTCCAGAAAACAGCCGATGGCCGCGTGTCGCTGGCCAGCCGTCTTCTGCTGTGGCCCTACCGGGTTGCCGCCAAGGTCAATGTGTGGGCATGGACGCGAAAGCTCCCGGCGCAGATCGTCATCGCCGACGGTGTTTCCCTTGGCCGTTTTCCGACCGCCGCCGAGGCCGACGCCTTCGGCACGGTGATCGACCTTGCCGGCGAATTGGAACGGCCGCGTGGCGCCTCGATCCGATGGTTGAGCCTGCCCATGGTCGACCTTTTGCCGCCGTCTCGCGAGGCGCGTGCGCAAGCGGTGGCGGCGATCGAGACGGCGCGGAGCCAGGGCACGGTGCTGGTCTGCTGTGCGCTCGGCTTCCAGCGCAGCGCCGCCGTCGTCGCCGAATGGCTGGTCGCCAGCGGCCGGGCCGCCACGTCGGATCAGGCGCGAGGCCAGCTCGCTGCCGCCGGCCGGCCTGTGCATCTTGGCATGGACGCGGCGACATGACTGCTTTTCGAGATAAGGCCGAGACGTTCGCCGCCGGACTGATGGTGCAGGTGGCGTGGCCGCTGCTGTTGATTGCTGCTGCCTTGCTGGCGGCGCCGGTCATCGGCCTGGCGACTGCGCCGCAAACATCGTCGCTGTCCGCGGCGGCCTGGCTGATCGCCGCCGCGGGTGCCATAGCCACAATTATTCTCTCGGCCCTGCTTTTGTTCGACGCGCTGCTGTTCCGGCTGATGGCCAGCCACGCCAGCGAAGCAGGCGGCGGTGCGGCGATCGACGACGTGCTGGCGCGCATGCGGCTGAAACCCACGGCGGCCGGTGGCCGCTCGCTCGACCAGCGGATGGCCGGCACGCGCCGTCTGCTCGCCAAGCAGCGTATCGCCTTCAGCCTGTTCGCGGCGGCCTCGGTCGTCGCGGCATTCTTTTGAGCCCGTCCATGACAAAGCTTCGCGTCAGCACCTATACCCTGCTGCAGACGGTGACCTCGGTCGGCCTGTCGGCACTGGCCTGGGTGGTCACCGGCGTGCGGCCGATCTGGAACGGCAGCCAGCCGTCGGACCGGCAGCGCATCTACTTCGCCAACCATGCCAGCCACGGCGATTTCATCCTGCTGTCGGCCTGCCTCAGCGAGAAGGAGCGCGCCCGTACCCATGCGGTGGCGGCCGCCGATTATTGGAGCAAGTCGCGGCTGCGCCGTTTCATTGCCGAGGACATGCTGTCTTCCGTGCTGATCCACCGGCAGTGGACGGATGAAACGCAGCACCCGATCTCGATCATGCTGTCGGTGCTCGACCAGGGCCACTCGCTGATCCTGTTTCCCGAAGGCACGCGCAACATGACCGACGAACCGCTGCTGCCGTTCCGCTCCGGCCTCTACAATCTGTCGATGGCGCGGCCCGATGTCGAGCTCATCCCGTGCTGGATCGAGAACATGTCGCGGGTGCTGCCCAAGGGCCAATTCGTGCCGGTGCCGCTGCTTTGCCGCGTCGTCTTCGGCGCCCCGATCGCCATTCAACCGGGTGAGGAACGCCGCGCCTTTCTCGACCGCGCCCGCGAAACGCTGCTGGCGCTGAACCCCCGGCCGCAGCGAGACGATTGAGGACCAAGGCAAAATGCTGCCGATGATGCACGAAACCCTCATTCTGATTGTCGGCCTGCTGGCGGTGCTGATCAGCGCCAGCGTCGTCGCCGGCGTCTTGTCATGGCGCGCGCCAAAGCCGTTGTCGCCGACGCTGGTCAACCTCACCCAGCGCATCAATGCCTGGTGGGTGATGGTGGTGGCGATCACCGTTGCCTTCTTCTTCGGCCGCCCCGGCATGACCATCCTGTTCGCGCTGATTTCGTTCGCCGCGTTGCGCGAATTCGTGACGCTGACGCACAGCCGCCGCAGCCACCACTGGGTGCTGCTCGGCATGTTCGGCATCGTCATCCCGTTCCAGTACTGGCTGGTGTGGACCGCCTGGTACGGCCTGTTCACCATCTTCATCCCGGTCTACTGCTTCCTGCTGATGCCGGCGATCACCGCGCTGCACGGCGACACCGAGCGCTTTCTCGAGCGCGTCTCGGCGCAGCAATGGGCGGTGATGATTTCGGTCTACTGCGTCAGCCACGTGCCGGCGCTGCTGACGCTCGAGGTGCCAGGCTTCGAAGGCCGCAACCTGTTGCTGATCGCTTTCCTGATCATCACCGTGCAAGGCAGCGACGTGCTGCAATATATTTTCGGCAAGCTGTTCGGCCGGCATCTCCTGGCGCCGACGGTCTCGCCGTCGAAGACCTGGGAGGGGCTGGTCGGCGGGCTGGCGGCGTCGAGCCTGCTCGGCGCGCTGCTGTCGTTCCTGACGCCGTTCTCGCCGCTGCAGGCAGCCGGCGTCGCCTTCATCGCCTGCCTGATGGGCTTCCTTGGCGGGCTGGTCGCCTCGGCCATCAAGCGCGATCAGGGCGTCAAGGACTGGGGCCATCTGATCGAAGGCCATGGTGGCATGATGGACCGTGCCGACAGCCTGGTCTTCGCCGCTCCGGTCTTCTTCCATACGGTGCGCTATTTCTGGACTGTATGAAGGTTGGCGCCGTTTGCCGCGGCGGACGGTTCAGGGCGACCTTGCGAAGATGACCTGAGCCGTTTCGTTATTACCACTTTCGCGAAAGCGGTAATAACCCAACCTGCCGCGGTCTTCGCCGCGCTCATTTTGCCGCGGCGAGCGGCTCTTTCTTGCGCGCCGGCGTCAGGCGACGCATGCGGCGTTTGGCGGTGGTCTTCAGCGCCACCGGCGGAGCGCTGGACAACGCACCGAGCACCGCGCCTACCATGCCACGTGCGACGAAATCGGCGTTGATCTCGTTGGCCAATCTGGCATCTGCCTCCTGGTTGTCGCTGTCGGCTTCCGACCACAACACGATGCCCACTCGCAACCTTGGTTTGGTGCGTTTCAGCCGACGGACCAGGAACCGCCCGTGCTTGACGGAATCCCGGTTCAAAAATCCGATGACGACACTATCGACGGCGTCGAGCTCAAGGCGGCGAATGCTCCCCGGTTCCATCTCGGCGAAGCTCGCTCTCAACACCGTAGCGCCCTGGACTTCGAGCACCTGGGCCAGCATGGCGGCCGCCGCGTCGTCGAGTTCGCCGCGCCCGCCGGCGCACAGCACCGACATGCCCGTGCCATCCGGCAGTTCGGTGTACTCCTCGCCCTGAACCTCCCCCTGAACGTGCCTGTCCTCGCGTGAGCCGTTGTCCTCGGCCGCGGCCGTGTCGTCCGCTTCCGCCTCCTCCTGCGCGCTGTCGTCGAGGTTCGCCACCATCGTCAGCGCGCTGCCCGCGACCTGCTGTCTTTGCTCGTCGCTCAGCACACCACGCACCCGGTCCTGCTCGCCGAGCAGAAGTGCGGGAATCGCGACCTTGTCGTAGAACTCGACCAGATATTCTTCGTCCAGCATCTCCTCGGCATGGTCCGTCGCTTCCTCGGGATCGCCGGCCAACAGCCGCTGGTAAAGCCGGGCGTGCGGTTCGAGCACGGGTTCGTTGCCGAACAGAACGTCGAGGAATTCGAACTGCGGCACATGGCGGCCGAGCACGACGAGACAGACCGTGAGCGGCGTCGACAGAACCAGGCCCAATGGCCCCCAGAGCCAGGTCCAGAAGATCGCCGCAACGATGATGGCCAATGGCGACAGCCCGGTGCGCGAGCCGTAGAGCCAGGGTTCGATCACGTTGCCGGTGATCAGTTCGACCACGACGAAAAGCCCTGCGGTCCAGAGCACGAGCGACCAGCCGGGCGCCACGGCAAGCGCCAGGAACAGAGGCAACAGCGTCGCGATGACCGGGCCGATATAGGGAACGAAGCGCAGCGCCAGCGCCAGCAAACCCCACAGCAATGGATTGGGTATGCCCAGCAGCCAAAGTCCAATTGCAATCGGGACGGCATAGACGATGTTCACGACCAGTTGCATGAGCAGATAGCGGCCGACGCGCTTGCCGGCATCCTGCAGCGCCTCGGTGGTTCGATGCAGATCGCCATAGCCGACGAGGCGTATGAAGCGATCGCGCAGGTCCTCCCGCTCGAGCAGCATGAATATGACGACCACGACGATCAGTCCGGCCGATGCCAGCGGGCTCAGCAGCGGGCCGATCAGATTCTGGAGGACCTCGAGCGGTCGTTCGCGCGCGACGATTTCGACCGGGATCGGTTCCCGCGGAGGCTGATCGGCGGCGGGTTGTACGGGCTCGGGTCTGTCGAGTTCCTGGCCGACGCGTTCGATCACCCGGCTCAATCTGGAAACGATGCCGCCGCCGACGCCGGTTTCCTTGAGCGACCGGACCTTGGTCAGGATATTCGCCTGGTAGAGCGGAATGTTCTGCGCCAGTTCACTGACCTGCGTGGCGACGATGAAGGAGAACAGCGCCAGCACCGTGAATGCGCCGAGCACACTGGCGATCACGGCCGGAAGACGCGGAATGCCGGCTCGCTTGAGTGCCGACACCATGGGCACGAGCGCAAAGGTAAGCAGCAGCGCGATTGCGATCGGCAGAAAGACCTCGCGCCCGAAATAGAGCGCCGCGACGGCCGTCACGACCGACGCTACGCTGGGCAACGATGTGCGCGGAAGCGCCCTGGCCGCGGAAACGATGCCCGCCCGCCGGGGCTCCGACAGGTGCGCGTCGTTTCGACGATTTGCCGCCACTTGATACCTCCGCTCCGCCGTCGCCATGATCGGGCATATTGAGCCGGCCTGCAACTTCGCAGCGTCTCACCCAGCCGGACGCCGATTGCCCTGGTCGGCAGCGCGGCAAATTCAGTCATGGTAGAATTTTTTGCATTAATGACGTCACGGGCAATCCTGTTCCATGTCTGCGCCAGAACGTGGAACTTTTGGGTCAAAACACCGTTCCTTCGTAGATCGCTGATGGACAACCTCAAAGCAGCAGCTCAGGAGGAATGATCATGAACTTCAAGACGCTTTGCATGGGCGCGATGGCCCTTTCGATGATGACCGGCGCAGCGCTTGCCGCCGGTGCCACTGGCACTTCGGCGCTCGACGATCCGCAGAAAATGACGCCCTTCTTCACCGACGCCGGCATGAAGACCATGAAGTCGGAAGCCGAATTCAAGGCGGCATGGATGGCCATGTCCACGAGCGACCGGGCCATGATGTTGAAGGAATGCAGCGACGCAGGCATTGCCAAGATGCATGCCGACTTCTGCAAGATGGCCAAGCAGCTCAACAAGTAACCGTCGGCTTCTTGCCAAGCGAAATGGGGGCCAAGCGAAAGGGCGGGCGGCCCTTTCGCGACCTTCCAGTCCGCACTCATACCGGCGGGTGCCTAGCCATTTGAAATCGCGACGCCGGCCGGAGCGGCAATGACATTATGGTCCAGGGGCACCGTCTGCTTGCAACCTGGGTTTTCCGGTCGGCCGTTCCCGCATAGTATTGGCGGACGGCCCGCTTGACGCTTGACCCCGCTTGACGCTTGACCTTGTCGCCGAGCGTGGGATAGGCCGGAGACTGGCCCGACCACCTCCCACCGGAGTCCCACGAAAGACCTGCCATGACCGACGCGATCATAAGAGACAGCAATGGCACGGCGCTGCACGAGGGCGACTCCGTGACCCTGATCAAGGATCTCAAGGTCAAAGGCACGTCGGAGACGATCAAGCGCGGCACGCTGGTGAAGAATATTCGCCTCACCGGCAATCCCGGCGAGATCGAATGCAGCACCAGGCAGGTGAAGGGCCTGGTGCTGAAGACCGAGTTTTTGAAAAAGGCGTGATCGCCTCGGCACCCTTCGCTTCGCTTCCATATCAGTGGCTCTCGAATCGCTCGTGTGAGTGAACCGCCCACGCGAGGAACTGGAGGAGCCGCGCCCTCCCCCTATGTTGCACTGCGTTAGATTTGTTGCATTGCAATATCGTCGCATCGGGTCGAGCCTCTGCGAGGTGGGCATTCCTTGCATGAGGTGATTGTGTCGGCATCATTTCGGCCTGACATCGAAGGGCTGCGCGCGCTGGCGGTGGCGGGTGTCATCGCCTTCCATTTTGGTCTGTCTGGCCTGCCCGGCGGCTTTGCCGGCGTCGACATCTTCTTCGTCATCTCCGGCTATCTGATCACCCGCCACCTGGTTACGGAAATTACCGAGACCGGGCGGCTGAACCTCTGGCGCTTCTACGCCCGGCGCGCCCGGCGCCTGTTGCCGGCGGCACTGTTCGTCATCCTCGCCACGCTGTTCGCGGGTTACTTCATCCTGTCGCCGGAGGAACAGGCGCTTTATTCGAAAGGCGCCATGTTCGCCTCCGCCTACATGATCAACCTTTGGCTGATCCGCTGGTCGTTCGACTATTTCGCCGCCGACGCCACCAACAACCCGTTCATCCACTTCTGGTCGCTCTCGGTCGAGGAACAGTTCTATTTGGCATGGCCGGCGCTGCTTCTTGCCGCCGCCTGGCTGCGTCCCGGCAAGCGCGCCGCTATAATCGTCATCGGCGTCGCCGGCGCGGCCTCCTTCGCCGCCTGCGCCTGGCTGACGGAAGTGTCGCAGCCCTGGGCCTTCTATTTCTCGCCGCTCAGGGCCTGGGAATTCGCCGCCGGCGGCCTCGCGACCATGGCGCCGGCAAAGATCTGGCGCGACCGGCCGCTGCTGGCCACGCTCCAGGCATGCCTCGGTCTGGCGCTGATCGCCTGGGCCTATCTGATGCTGGACGAAGACTCGCCATTTCCCGGGGTGAATGCGCTGGCGCCTGTTGTCGGCACCGTGCTGCTGCTGCTCAGCGGCAGCGGCGGCCGCAATCTGCCGAGCGCCCTGCTGGCGCTGCCGCCCATGCAATGGTTGGGCCGGCTGTCCTATTCGCTTTATCTCTGGCACTGGCCGGTCATCGTCTATGCGGCGATGGTGGTTCCCAGCCTGTCCATCCTGGACCGCCTTGCCTGCGCGGCGCTGACGCTGTTTCTGTCGATGTTCACCTATCATTTCATCGAGAACCCGATCCGCCGCAACGGCTGGCTGATGGCCGGAGCAGCGCGGGCGCTGGTGCCCGCCGTCGCGCTGACCGGCGCCGGCGTGGTCGCGGCCTATGGCAATGCGCGCTTTGCCGAGCACAATCTCAGCCCCGAACAGCACGTCATCGCCGACAGCGCCGCGCAGCTCTCCACTGTGCGCGCGAGCAATGGCGGCTGCGTGCTCGATTTCGAGACCGTCAAGCCAAAACCCTGCATGTTCGGCCGCAAGGATGCCCAGCGCTCGGTCGTGCTGTTCGGCGACTCGCATGCCGACCATTGGTCGACGCCGCTGATCAAGGCGGCCGAGAAGAACAATTTTCGCGTCGTCACCTTTCTCAAATCCTCCTGCCGGGCTTCGCGGGTGACGACCTGGAACTGGCGGCTGAAGCGCGACTACACCGAATGCGACCAATGGCGCGAGCAGTCGGTCAAGGACATCATCGCGCTCCACCCCCAACTGGTGGTGATCTCGGAGTTCTCGATCGGCAATGTGATGAAGGAATCGCCCGAGGAGTTGAGGCACGCCGATTGGCAAGCGCAGTGGCGGACGGGCCTCACCTGGACGCTTCAGGCCTTCAGCCAGGCCGGCATCAAGGTCGCGGTCATCAGGGACGTTCCCTACAATGCAAGCTACGCCGACAAGTGCGTGGCGCGGGCGCTGTGGCGGGGCCAGACGCCCGCGACATGCGACACGCCGAGGATCATGGCGGCAAACGACGACATCGCCACCATCGAGCGCGATATCGTGCGCTCGACACCGAACGCTGCTTACATCGACATGACCGACCGCTTTTGCGACCAGACCACCTGCCACGTCTTCATCGACGGCAAACTAGCCTTCCGCGACCGCCACCACCTGGCGACGCCCTTCGCCGAAACGCTGGAACCGGCGGTGGAGCGGGCGCTGTTTTCGGATGTGATGGCGGCGGCTGTAAAGTAACGGTTCCGGATCTTATCGGATCACGACCCAGCCCCTCGGCAAGGAACCATGCGGGGTCAGCTAAGGATGAGACCAGCCAGTAAAACGGTAAGGATAAGCGACAGCGGAACTGCAAGAAGGCAGCACAGCTCGAAAGTATTGGCTGGCCAAGAAGTCATTGGGCGCTTTTCCATATTGGCCTCCTCCCTCAACGGCCAGACCTGACGGCAGTTCCGCTTAGATGGTGCTCATCCCCACCACTCATCATGCAATTGGCGAAGCTCGTTCCGCTTCCTGGTCATCCATCGTGCACGCGCCAGATGTGTCGCCCACGCCCGGAAAGCCCTGTCCGGCTCCTGCTCCGGATCAATGTGCAGAACGATGCGGGCGACCTCACGCCAATCAGTCCCTTCAGCCGACGCGTCGAGCAGCCGGATATAAGTAAGCATGCGATCTTCGTCATAACCGGTCGGCACCGAAGACGTCGGCGCTGCGTTCGCGATATGAGAGTTTGGCTGCTTTGGCATTGCGACCTACCAGCAATGGCGCACCGTAGCAGCCTATAAAGAAGCCCGCGCCGTTTGATCGGAGGATGCGCCGATCGAGATTCGCCTCGACGGTCGGCAAATGGGGGCCTCAGGCGGAGTTCCCCGCCCAGCTGGGCTCACGCCTCACCACGTCGTGATCGGGTCGAGGCAATCTATCTATTTTAGTGGAACCTAATTTAGTCGACGCAATTATGCGTGCGTGAGAAAGCGTGAAATCCAGACCGTCACTGAAAGCCGGCTATCGCGGGATCAGTTGGCCGATGATCCAGTGATTGCAGTCGATTTGACGGAACGGATATTACAGGCGGCCGACAACGACAGAATTGTTTGCCTCGTCGTGGCAACGGAGGAGCTGGAAACCGACCGCATCGAGAAAACGGAACCTAAGGAGACCAGGATTGCCGCAAGCTTCGTCCGGGACTTTGAGGTAATGCTGCTTGTTCTTTATGCGGCCTACGCCCTCGCTGTGCTGGGTGCGACCGCGTTCGTTTTGCTTGAATTGGGCCATGTTCTGTAGGCAGACGTCGGCAAAAAACGGGACTGACGCGCGATTGCCGCTGTTTGATGAGAGGAGCGGCCACGCTGCGTCGACGATCCGACCCCGGCGCAGCCAGCGGCGTTTTCGCGCCAGCAGGCGCTAAACTTCGGGCTCGTCCGTTCGTTACATCTTGCCAATCTATGGAACGAGGCTGCCCCTCGGGGGTTTTTCTATTAGAGGGACGTTAAAGAAGGAGGTAGCTATGAAGAAGCTCCTGCTTGCCTCGGTGATCGCCATCGCATCGGCGGCTTCCGTGATCGGCCCGGCGAATGCCGGCGGCAGCGTCACAATCGGCATCGGCAACGGCTATGACGACGACGACTATTACTATCGCCACCATCGGTATTCCGATTACGACGATGAGTACGTCCCCCGTTACCGCTATGATGTCTATAACGAGGACTACGCGCCGCGCTACCGGTACCGGTACCACCGGCGCTGCCACACCGAAGTCATCAGGCACTGGCGTCATCACCACCGGATTATCGAAAGAATCCGTGTCTGCCGTCGTTGACGGATCGATCCGGCCGGTAGTGCCGGCCGGATCGGCGGGGCTTCTCACCTCGGCTTGCGCATCAGCATCATGCCGTAATGCACGGCCAATATGTCGAGCCCGATCTTGAGTAGTTTCACCACCACGTCGCGCGGCTCGCCGGCCTGTTCGGCCAGGCTCTTGACCGTTGCGTCGGCACAGCAGACCTTTTGCACGATGCCGGCGATCTCCCAGTGGGCAAGCGCCCTGGTGGCCTCGGCATGGTCGCGGCCGGCGGACAGGATGTGTTCGGCGACGCCGCTGCCGGTGCGGCCGCCGTCGACGCGCTCGGCCCAGGCCATCGGCTTGGCGGTTGCCTCGGACGAGTTGCGGAAATCCTGGCGGTAGCGCATGCCCGCCTCGCGCTGCTGGCGCGACAGCGAGGTGAGGCCGCTCAGCGGGTCGACGTTGCGCACCCGCACGATGCCGCCGGCCGCTGTGTGGCCGTCATTGGAGACCTCATAGAGGCGCGCTCCTTCCTGCGTCCCCTTCGCCAGCCGCTTGCGGCCGAACCGATCGTCCTTCAGTGCGAAATCATGGCCGATCTCCTTGCGGATGCGCACCTGCTCGGCCTCGCCTTTCGGCAATCTCGGTGGCCTGGCTTTGACCTTTTGGGCGGTTTTGGTGCTCATCGGCTCGGTCCTCCTGGGTTTTGGTCGTCGGGCTCTGGCTAACTTCCAGCCTCATTGCAGCGGGCTCAAATCGCTTCGGCCGGCAGCGTGCGCAGGAAGCGCGCAGCGTGATAGGCGCAGTAGCTTTTCGATGGGTTCGTGCGCATTCCGCAGCACAGCATGTCCAAACCTGGCCGGCTGCCGGGAGCGTCGTTTTCCGCATCCTCCTGCGGCGTCGTGTCGAGCGGCGCGCGGCAGCGCTCGAACAGGCAATCGATGAAGCGCATGGCGGCGAAATGCGGCTGGCGGCCGCTGGCGGCGATCGGGCGCGGCGCCGGCATTTCGAGCGGTGCGCCATCGGTCCCGGTGATCCGAGCCGGACCCGGCTGCCAGGCCGGCGGCGCCAGCCTGGCCGACAGCCTTGCCGGGCGGCAGCGTGGCTCGGCCTTCGGAGCCGACTCCGCCTGATCAGCAGTGCTGGATGGCTCAGGCGCCGAATTTCCGAGCCGGCCGCCAGAGCGTCCACCACACCAGCCCTTCGATCTGGCAAGGCCGATGATGCGCAAACGGGCGGTGCGGTGGACGATGCCGATGATGGCTGCACGCGAGGCCGGGCGGCCGCGCAGCGCGGTCAACCGGGTGGCGATCTTCGCGGCCGACAGTCCGCTCGTCAGCCAGTTCTCGATTTGTTCCAGTTCCAAGGCGGAATAGCGGGCGGCCATGATGTTTCATTCCCTGCAAAAATGGCTGTGTGCGGCGCCGGCTTTGCCGGCCTCAGGCTCGAAAGCCGGTCAGCCTTCGCGTGGTCTGCTGCGATCGAGCTTCATCTCGGCCGCCCTGCCTTGTTGCGCCGGACGCTGCCTTGCCCGTCCGCTTGTCGAAGGCGATGACCGTGCCGTCTTCGGTGCGGATGCAGGAAACCGCGGCTTCCGCATTGCCGGCCGGCAGGCAATTCGTGGCCGGAGCCGTGAGGGGAACGGCTCCGGCCGTTCCGGCCGCTTGCGCTGCCGGATCCGAGGCGCGAGCCTCGGGCATCGTCCCGGCCGGGGAGGAGGACAGCCGCGACGAAGGGGAAAGGGTTGGCACATGCATGGCCCCGGCGATCGGTTGCGCTACCGCCTCCAGGCGAGCGCTGCCGGCGCGCTGAACGGCGGATTCAAGGACCGAAAGCTGGCGAAGCGACTTGTGCATGCCTACATAAGAGCATAACTCAAATCATAATGCAAGCGATTCTTGCATAGACGAAACCGAATCTTATGCCTCAGATGGAGCCATGGCGAAAACTGCACTGTCGATCAAGGTCGGAGCGGCGATCCGCCGGGCGCGCAAGCAGCGCGGCCTGGTGATGCGTCACATTGCCGAGCACAACGACACCGACGTCGCTGCCGTCGGCAATTGGGAGACCGGGCGCAACCTGCCCAAGACCGAGAACCTTTTGAAGACCGCCGCTTTCCTGCGCGTCGACCCGGTGGCGCTCGGCAAGGGCGAGGTCGTTTTCCTCGAAGATGCCGGACCGGTCGCCGATGCCGAGATCGTCACCGATCCCGGCCCCCTGCCCGCCGGGCCGATGGACATCCAGCTTCTCGGTACCGCCGTCGGCGGCGACGATGGCGACTTCACCTTCAACGGCCAGCCGGCCGGCTATGTCCAGCGGCCGCCGGGGATCCGGCATCTGCGCAATGTGTTTGCGCTGCACGTGCTGAGCGATTCGATGGTGCCGCGCTACGAGCCCGGCGAGATGATCTATTGCGGCGGCCGCGAAGCGTTGCCCGGCGACCATGTGGTGATCGAGACCCTGCCCGAGGAGAACGAGCAAAACGGCAAGGCCTTCATCAAGAAGCTGGTCAAGCGCACCGCCGCCGAGCTGATCGTCGAACAGTACAACCCGCCCAAGACGCTGTCCTTCAACCGCTACGCCATCAAGAACGTCTTCCGCGTCATCCCGCTCAAGGAACTGCTGGGGTATTGAGGGCTTGTTGCCTTCTCCCCTTGTGGGAGAAGGTGGATCGGCGCACAGCGCCGAGCCGGATGAGGGGTGCTGGAAGGAACGCGGCGGAGGAAATGTAGAAGCGATTTTTAAGCACTTACGCCATCAAGGTAGCGATCCGTCCAACACCCCTCATCCGACCGAGCTTCGCTCGGCCACCTTCTCCCACAAGGGGAGAAGGGAAGAGCAGCACGCCCGCCCCCTCAAGCCCGCCTCGACTGCAGCTCTCGACCGTTGAGCAGGCGCGCCTCGGCGCGGGTCCGCTGCCGGTCGTCGATGAAGGCGGCCTGGATCGAGACGGCGGCGCCCGGCAGGCCGTCGGCCCGGCAGGCCTTGCAGATCAGGCGCCCCGAAAGTGCGGCCAGCGGTGTCTCCGGCCTCACCCCATGCCGCTTGAGTTCGGCCGGTTTCCACCACCTGTTGCGGCCGCAATCGATGCACTCGACGGCAATCGAGACAACATCCGCGATCGTCGCTTCCCTGCCCGCTAATGCCATAGCCATCCCCATCATTGTTCCTGCTTTGTTCACATCATTATCGGTTTTCGGGGCGGAGTCGAGTCGGTTCCGCTTGCACCAACGTGAAAGTTTCACTTGTTCAGGTACTTGAGTTATGCTTCTATCTCGTGCAGGGCTGGAAATCGGCGCGAGCAACAGAACCGCGGCCGCTCCGTCGGCCGGCAAGCAAGGGAGTGACGATGGACCTCGCCCAGTTCGCCCAGGCCTGCGGTTATGCCGGCCACAGCCCGGCCATGCTTGCTGCCTTCGCAGCCATCCGCCAGGACGGCATCCGCACGGCGCGCCAGGGCCATGGCCAGCGCAAGTCGGCGATCGACCGGATGAAGCCGAGCCGCGCTTTGTTCCTGGCGGCGATCCGCCCGGCGCAGTCGGCCGAGGAGGCGATCGAGGACGCCGCCCGCTTCCTGTCGATGTTCCGCAACATGCCGCGCTGGCGACAGGAAAGGCGCACCGCCGACTTCGCCCGCGCCAGGCAGCAACGCCTCTTCGCCCGCTTCTTCCGCCGCTACGGCCATCGCCTCTGGGCGCTCGAGGCGACCTGAAGGCGCGCGGGCCTCCCTTGCAAAACGGATGTTGCGATCGCCGACACCGCGCCGTATGTCTCCGCGCGATGAGCGAGATCGAATTCCGTCGCGCGCAGGCGCCCGACCTGCCGGCGATCGTTGCAATGCTTGCGGACGATGTGCTCGGCGCAGACCGGGAAGACCCGTCCACGCCGCTTGCGCCATCCTATCTCGATGCCTTCAGCGCAATCGATACCGATCCCAACCAGTTGCTGGCCGTCGCGGTCAACGCCGGGCAAGTGGTCGGAACGCTGCAGCTCAGCTTCCTTCCAGGCATTTCGAGAAAAGGCGCCTGGCGCGGCCAGATCGAAGGCGTTCGCGTCGCCCGGCAATGGCGCTCGCGCGGCGTCGGCAAGCTGATGATCGAATGGGCGATTGAAACATGCCGTTCGCGCAATTGCAGCTTCGTCCAGCTCACCACGGACAAAGGTCGACGGGAGGCCCACGCTTTTTACGAGCGCCTCGGCTTCACCGCCAGTCATCTCGGCTACAAGATGGCGCTGTAGATCAGCATTTCATCGCATTCAGCGCCGACCGCTCATCTTCGCTACCCACTCTGGATGGAGCATTGACAAGCCGGCCTTTCGCCCTGCTCCATCCGCCCATGATTTACGACCGAACCTGGCTTGAGAAAACCTTTCGCGCAAAGCCCCGGCAGAAGTTCCTGTTCTTCTGGGGCCATCAGCCGTCTAAGGACGGCCGAATAAGCACGTCGTGCTTCAGCCAGTGGTGGCATGCGCCTTTTACCGTCGATGGCTTGAGCTATCCGACTGCCGAACACTGGATGATGGCCGAGAAGGCACGACTGTTCGGTGATGCTCCGACGGCAACACAAATCCTCAGGGCGGCGAGCCCCAAGCAGGCAAAGCAGCTTGGCCGCCAGGTGAGCGGCTTCGATGGCACCAAATGGGATGCAGACAAATATCGCATCGTCACTGAAGGGAGCTTTCAGAAGTTCCGTCAGAACGCGGCGCTGCGCGAATATCTGTTGTCGACGCATGACCGGGTGCTGGTCGAGGCGAGCCCTGTCGACCGGGTGTGGGGTATCGGCCTTGCGGCGGATGACGAGAGGGCGGTGAACCCGCTGCTGTGGCGCGGCGAGAACCTGTTGGGATTCGCGCTGATGCAGGCGCGCGATCGGCTGCGCGGCTGAACATTTGCCGTGCGCTCGTCATCTGCGGCAGCCTCCGCGCTGCTTGACAATCCACCCACAATGTTCTCTTTATGTTCTCACCACAACTCGAGACAATGCGGCGTTCGAACCGCCGCGGGCGAACGGGCCGGATGGAAGCCAACATCCTCCACGCGGATCTGGATGCCTTCTATGCCTCGGTCGAACAGTTGCTCGACCCGGCCTTGCGCGGCAAGCCGATTGCCGTCGGCGGCGGGGTAGTGCTTGCCGCATCCTATGAAGCCAAGGCGTTCGGCGTGCGCGGCGGTATGCCGGGACGGCGGGCGCGGGAACTCTGCCCGCAACTCGTCTTCGTCGGCGGCCATTTCAAGGACTATCAGCGGCTGGGCGATGCGGCAATCAAGGTGCTCGGCGATTTCACGCCGGTGGTCGAGCGGATTTCGATCGACGAGGCCTTTGCCGACGTCGCCGGCTGCACCCATTTGTTCGGCTCGCCGGCCGAGATCGCCGGCAAGATCCGCCGCCGCGTGCGGGCCGAGCTCGGCCTGCCGATCTCGGTCGGCGTAGCCCGCACCAAGCATCTGGCCAAGATCGCCTCACAGGTCGCAAAACCGGACGGGCTGGTGGTGGTCGATCCGCGCCACGAGCTGGAATTCCTGCACCACCTGCCGGTCGAGCTGATGTGGGGCGTCGGCCCGGTCACCAGGCAGCGGCTGGCCGGCATCGGCGTCAACACCATCGGCGAGCTGGCGAAGACCAATGGTGGGGCGCTTGAGCGCCTGCTCGGGTCGGCGGCGGGAGAGAAACTCAACGCGCTGGCGTGGAACCGCGATCCGCGCAAGCTCGAGACGCAGCGCCGGGCGCGCTCGGCGGGTGCGCAGTCGGCGCTTGGCCGAAAACCGGCCGAGGAGCAGGTCTTCGTGCCGGCTTTGCTGCATCTGGCCGACAGGGTCGCCACAAGATTGCGGGCGAAATCCCGGCCCGGCCGTACAGTGACGGTTCGCGTCCGCTTTGCCGATTTGCGCTCGGTGACGCGCTCGATCACGCTCGATCAGCCGATTTCGGCGACCGCCATGCTGGCCGAGATCGCCGAGGCGCTGGTGCGCAAGGTGCTCATCGACCATCCGCACGAAAAGACAATCTCGCTGCTGGCGATCGCCGTATCGCATCTGGAGCAGCATGCCGGCCTGCAACTGGAACTGCCGCTCGGGCTCGACGACGATCGCCGCCGCCCCGGCACCAGCAAGGGCGCGGCGCGCTGGACCGCGGATCGCGCCGTCGACAAGATCCGCGACCGCTTCGGCTGGGAGGCGGTGGGCTACGCCTCGGTCGCGCTCGAGCTACAGCGGTCGGTTCCCGACGCGTTTCGCGAGCTGGCCGAAAAGGAATTGTGAGCCTCGATTACACTTTGGTTGCCAAGTCGCCGGAATGACGTTGAAGGCTGCGCCGTTGTGAATTTATCTTGGGACCAGTTCGTCGTGCACCGGTTTGGGTATCAACCAGACAGGGTAGCACCCGCTCGCAAATCCTTCCGCCCTCACTTCGAACGACAGGAGATCGGCATGGGACAGAACGCCGGATATTTCGCACTCATCGTTGCCGGATTGGTGACCAATGCAACGACGCTGGCCAAGCCGCTCAACCCGGACCGGGCGATTCCATCCCTGGGCGATATCAACTCGCCGCTGGCCAGCCCGCTGTTCAAGCAGGTCAAGGCCGGGCCGCTGGAGATAAAGCTTGAGGAAACCACGCTTGCCGATGTCGAAAAAGCCTTCGGCGGAGCGATGCACGATGAAGGTGACGCCGGAGATTCACGCCACTGGCTTTGCTATGCCGGCCCCGACGCCGGCGGATCGCCGTCGATCTTCTGGTTCGTATCCGGCGAGATGGGTGGCTCCGACCATGGTGTCCTGTCCGTCGCCCTGCAGCCGAACCCGGAAGGCAAGGTGCCGGAAGGATGCGCCGGCGCGCCTGCCAGCCTGACAGCTATTGAACTCGATACGCCCGGCGTCGGAGCGCCGCTGAGCGACGTGGCCGCGAAATTTGGCGCCGCCAAGCCCGATCGTTACGGCCATTTCGGCTTCGCCGCCTCTTATCCTGCTTCGTCTCCCGACCAGAAGGACGCCACGGTCACGCAGACGCTCACCTACACAGCCGGCAACGGCAGGATAACCGGCGTGGCGGTGACGCAAGTCACCACCAATTAGGGTGTCCCCGCTCGGTCGGCGAATGGTTCACGTGTGATTGATTCAGCCGCGCCCGAGCCGGGCGGCCTGCTTGCTGGCCACCTCGTTATGCAGATTGGTTCTGATGTGCCGCCCGGGCCCGCCTCCTCCTGCAAATGCGACATTCGAGGCGGCCCTGGTCGTCAGACCAAAAGCGTTGCGCCGCCCCAAGCGACCAGGGCGGTGCCGGCCGCACGGCCAACCCATGGGCCGGCAGGAAACACCGGTTCGACGAGAACCCGCGAAAGTCCGGAAATGACCCAGAAGCGGGCGTTCGGCAGCGATCAGAGCAGCAACGATTTTGGCAGGACCGGAAATCGGCATGGAATGCTGCAATCATCATCATGTCCCGTCCAAGTTGTGGACAGTTCCTTCTCAAAGGCGCACTCTTAGCGTGCGAAACGCGAGCTAACGTTTCGTGCAATGCTTCACATGCTTGACTTGCGTCGGTGATTGTCTGACCTACCCGGATACTTCCGGGTGGGCAGACCTCACATTGTGTCGCCTATCCGTGATCAGGCTACGGCTAAGGCACGTTGCAGCCCGTTCCGGATCAACTGGGAGGTAAACAACATGCCTGATTTTCAGCGCAGAGAACTTCTTGTTCAAGGAAGCGCGGCTCTTGCCGCAATTGCTGCTCTCTATACCTCGCGCCGGGCTTACGCTTTTCCAACACGGCCGAACGAGGAAGTTATTCGATGGCTGGATCAGCCGACCGAAAATCCCGATCCGGTGGGTATCCAGAAGCAGCTTGTCTGGGAGGACTTGGATAGCTGGATAACGCCAAACGACAAGTTCTTCAGCATCTCGCATTTCAACCGACCAACGATCGACGAGAAGACATGGTCG
Organism: Mesorhizobium sp. M0664; assembly: GCF_040320565.1. Taxonomy (NCBI): domain Bacteria; kingdom Pseudomonadati; phylum Pseudomonadota; class Alphaproteobacteria; order Hyphomicrobiales; family Phyllobacteriaceae; genus Mesorhizobium; species Mesorhizobium sp. M0664. The sequence continues at coordinate 42,841 of NZ_JAMYPW010000025.1, read as the reverse complement.
ATGGAGATCGGAGGCCTGGTCAAGAAGCCCCTCGAGTTAACGCTCGCCGACATCAGGGCGCGACCGCGGCAGGAGGTCGTTTTCACGGTGGAATGCTCGGGCAACCACGGGTTTCCCTTTTTCACCGGCGGCATCGGCAATGCTCGCTGGGCAGGGACGCCGCTCGCCCCGATCCTTGAGGAAGCCGGCGTTCTGGAGAAGGGCATCGAGGTCGTCTTTTTCGGTACCGACACAGGCGAGATCCCGATACGCGACGTCAAGATGCAGCAGAACTTCGCTCGCAGCATGTCGCTCGCCGACGCGATGAACCCCGACAATCTCCTCTGCTATGAAATGAACGGGGCCGCCTTGCCGGCGCCCAATGGCTTCCCGGTACGGCTCATTGCGCCAGGCTGGTACGGGATCGCCAACGTCAAGTGGCTAAAGCGCATCGAGGTTCGCGATACGCGGTTCATGAGCCTTCTGATGGCCCGTGACTATGTCACCATCCGGGAGGAAGACCACAACGGCGAGACCGTATGGGCCGAGACGTCAGTCGGGCGAGCGCTGATAAAGTCCGCGCCTGCGAAGGTTACCCGGAAAGATTCAGATTACCGCATCGTTGGGGCAGCCTGGGGGGCGCCGATCGACCGGGTCGAAGTGCAAATCGATCAAGGGCCTTGGACACCAGCGACCATTGACCACAGTGAGGAGGCCGAACACGCTTGGAAAATATGGTCCCTGGCTTGGGCAAATCCCTCTCCTGGAGAACACACCGTGACCTCGCGCGCGGTCAGCACCACAGGACAAATTCAACCGGCGATGGACGATCCCTTGATAGCCAAGAAACACACATACTGGGAAAGCAATGGCCAAGTGACGCGCCGCGTGCGTATCGGCTAGAGGATTCTGCCGCCAAATGGAGTCATGTGGCGTCCGCATAAATGCGGCAAAACAGATAGTTAGAGCGAGTTACCGGTTCTAAGAGAACCGGAACCGCTCTAAGAACGTGCTGCCATGTGGCAATTGCGTTTAGGTCAAACAGCAGGAGGCTGCCTGATCGCCATTTCGCACCATTTCCAGCGCTCTCCTCACCCCTCCACGGCCCTGATCTCCGCGTCGACCAGGCACCAGGGCGCATAGCGGAAGTCGCGGATCTGGATGACCTGATCGTTCCGCCACTCGACCAGCATGAAGCCGCGCACCGCGCCGTCGGCCGCTTGCGGGTGGCGGATCAGGATCGCCGGCCTGTCGTCGACGAAGCCGAGCGACAATGTCCAGTCGCTGATACGGGCATAATTGCCGAAATAGGTCGACACCTCGGCCTTGCCGCGCAGGCGGACGCGGTTGACGACGTCGAGCCGCACGTCCTCGGCGATCAGTGCCCTGACCGCGTCGAAGTCGCGCGCGTTGAACAGGTCGACATAGCGCCGCAGCCGGCGCTCGTCATCGGCGTCGAGCCTCGGCGCAAGCGCCTGTTCGGGCTGCAGCGCCAGCAACTTGAGCTGCGCCCGCCCGCGATGCAGCGCGGCCTTGGTGGCGGCGAGCGTCGCGCCGGTGACTTCGCAGGTCTCATGCAGGCTGAGGCCGAGCACGTCGACCAGGATCACGGCGCTGCGCTGCGGCACCGAAAGCTGCATGAAGGAGCGCAGGCCGGTCTGGGCGGCGAGCCGGCTGTCGGCGCTGCCGGAGGGATCCTCGATGACGCTCATGTCGGCCTCGGTCATGCGCGACCTTTCCCGATTGCGCCGCCGCAGATGATCCTGCGCGGCATTGTGGGCTATGCGAAACAGCCATTGCTCGGGCCGTTCGACGATCGCACCCCCGTCGATCGCCTGCAGCGCCTTGATCAGGACCTCCTGGACGATGTCCTCGCCGTCGATCACCGAGCCGGCCATACGCGCGCAGTAGCGATGCAGCCTTGGCCGCAACCCGACGAGCAGCACCTCCAAAGTCGCCCTGTTCATTTTCGGCGTAGCTTCCCATTTCTGCGCGAGCGGCATGGCGGGCGCTACCCGGCTTTCTGATCCGCCAGCATACGATAGTTGCCGATGACTTTGACAGGCGATCGCATTGCCGGGGTCGAACGGCGCTGGGCGTGGTTTTCCGCAAATGCCTTGAAGGCGGCAAGCCCGGTCAGCGCCGACGAATCGCCGTCCTGGCCGACGATGTGGACGAACGAGCCGTCGTCCAGCTCGAGCACGAGATAACGCACCGTCGGCGGTGCCGCCTCGCCCAGCGCTTCAAATACTTTTTCGACCAGCACGCGGTTATCTGCCAGGTCGGCTTGGTTCACACCGTACCGAATGAGCGCGTAGTCCATCGTCGTCTCCTGACTGGTTGGTATGAACGAAGGACGACCGGCTGCGCTGAAAAGATTCTCCTTGCCGAAGAATCTTTTCGGTTGCCCGCATCGTCTTTCCCGCGTGGGCGGCTGCGCGGCAGCCATCAAGCAGGAGAGACGATCATGCATATCCAGTTTGCCGAGCTTCCGGTGTTCGAGCAGGACCGCGCCAAGGCGTTCTACACCAGGCATCTCGCCTGCCAGGTCATGGCCGACCAGAAGATGGGTGATGGCGGCTGGCGCTGGATCGAGCTGGCATTTCCGCATGCCGTGACGAACCTGCATTTTGTCAGGCGCGCCGACGACGCTCCCGGAGCGGAGCCCGTATTGGTGCTGGTCGACGAAAATGTCGGGGCAATGATCGCGGCGCTGAAGAAGGACGGCGTCGAGATCGTCACCGAGCCGCATGAGGCGCCGTGGCAGCCGGGCCGCACGGTGGCGGAGTTTCGCGACAGCGAAGGCAACCGCATGGTCCTCGCCAGCCGCTAAGCCACCGGAGCCCTCTGTCCGGCGGGGCGTCATACCTAAGTCCTACCTCCGGCCGGACCATCGGCCGTGCTTCCTACGTATTATTATTTCGTGACCGCTGCGCGCCGGAACCTTCCCTTGCATCGGGCGTTCGGGCGCTGTATCGCGATGCCTCATATTTAGGCAGGCGGAGGAAATACGAATAAGGGCGGGTGGCAAAACAAACATGGGCCGGGGAGGAGCATCTTACCATGTCGAACCGTAAAATCGGAATGTCCCACAGTTTGGGGCTGCGCGTCGCTGACCTCAAATCCAGAATGCAAAGTGCCCAGATTACCGAGCATGAGATCAAGACGTTTCAAAAGGTTGCCGCCATTATGGGCGGCGCCAAAGGCTCACTGCGCCTCGATGCGGACGATCTGATCGCCGCGTCCTTCCTTGTCGATCCCTTGGAAGATCTCCCGCTCTCCAGTTGAAGGCGCCGAACGCAGGTCGAAATCCTATCGGGTTTGAACCTGCGATTGCCGTCGGCGGAGCATCCGCCAGCCCAAGCCGCATGCGAGGATGACGTTGGCCAGCGCCAGGCCGGAAAGCGCGGCCAACGTCCCGTGCGGGCCGAAGCGCTCCAGCAGCAATGCGCCGGCCGAGGGTGCCGCCGCCTGGGCGATCAGGCTCGGCATGGCGAGGCGGCCCATCAGTTTCGCATAGCCGTTCGAGCCGACCAGCGCGAGCGGCAACGTCCCCCGCGCGATGGATTCCAGGCCGATCCCTGCGCCGTAGAAGCCCAGCGCCAGCGGGATGATCGGCATGCCGGCCCAGAGCGTCGAAACGCCGATCGCCACAAACGTAACCGAGGCAAACTTGGTGAAAATCGGATGGTGGTAGCGCGCGATCATCATCTCGATCGCGCGCGCCGCCACCTGTGATGGACCAACCAGCACGCCGAGCCCGACGGCTGCGGCAAGCGCCATGCCGCTGCCTTGCAGGATTGTGAGCAGATGCACCGATAGTGTCGACGAGATCACCGCTGCGAGTGTCAGGGTCGCGGCCAGAACGATCATGATCGACGGATCGGCTTGGTTGTCGAGAATGGGTGCCGCCTTCTTCACTCCCGGTTTGACTGCCGGTTGCGGCGGCTCCCGGGGCAGGATCACCAGATAGAGCGGCAGCGCAATTGCCAGCTGAAAGGCGGCGTAAACCAGGCAGGTGCCGCGCCAGCCGACCTCCCCCAGCAGCAAGGCTGAGATCGGCCAGCAGATGGTGCTCGCAAGGCCGCCGAACAGCGTCAGCATGGTGATGGCGGAGCGCGCGCCCTGGCCGTAGTGGCGGCCAAGCGTCGCGAAAGCGGCATCGTAGAGCCCTGCCCCCATGCCCAGGCCGATGACCAGCCAGGCCGCGATATAGGCCGCAAGATTAGGGGCAAGAGCCAGCCCGATCTGGCCGAGCCCGATGCATCCGGCGCTGAACGCCAGAACGTTGCGGCCGCCATGCCGCTCGATCGACGAGCCGACGCGCGGAGAGATCAATCCTGCCGTGAGCAAGCCGAGAGACAGGCCGCCGACAACCCATGCCAGCGGCCAGCCGGTATCGGAGGAGACTGCCGGCGCGATGACCGCGGGAAGATAGTAGGAAGACCCCCACGCCATGATCTGCGTCAGGCCAAGCGCGGTGATGATCGCGCCGCGGCTGCGCACGATGGCCGGCGAAGGCGGCGAAAGACTCATGCCGCGACGCTGCAGCCACAGCCGCCTTTGCCGACCGCCTTCGCCTTGGCGTCGGCGACACAGCAGGCGCTCGAAGCCGCCGGCGCCGGACCGCCGCAGCACCCCTTGTCGGCAATGCCGATCCGCGGCACGGTGCAGACGCCGGTCTCGGGCAGCACGAGCTGGACATTGTCGGCCGCCACCATGTCTCCGGCGATCGCCGCCGCGACCGAGCGGACCTGCTCATACCCGGTCAGCAGCAGGAAGGTCGGTGCGCGGCCATAGCTCTTGATGCCGACTGTGTAGAACCCTTGCTCTGGATGGCTGAGCTCACGGTGGCCGTGCGGCGGCACGTCGCCGCAGGAGTGCTCGTTGGGATCGATCAACGGTCCCAGTGCCTTGACGCTTTCCAGCCATGGATCGAGCTCGAGCCGAAGCTCACGGGTCAGCGACAGATCCGGGCGTTGCCCGGTCGCGGCGATGATGCGGTCGACCGGGCCAAGCGCCTGCAAACCGTCCCTGGTCTGGCCTTCGACGACCAGCCGGCCGTTGGCATCGCGGATCGAAACAGCCGCAAAGCCCGTCACCAGCCTGACGCCGCCGCTTTCCACCAGTTCGCGCACTTCGGCGCCGAGTTCGCCGCGTGCCGGCAATTGGTCGGCATCACCGCCACGGTAGATGCGCACCAGGTCGGTGCCGCGCGTTGTCCAGATGAAAGCGGTGCCGGCCTCCACATTTGCCAGCCTGGCGAGATCCAGCACCGCATTGGCGGCCGAATGGCCGGAGCCGGCGACCAGCGTCGTCTTCCCCGCATAAAGGCTGCGGTCGCGGCCGAGAATATCGGGGATGCCGTAGGCGATGCGGTCGGCAAATTCGGCCTCGCCTTCTGCAGGAATTCCGCCGGCGCCGAGCGGGTTCGGCATCTGCCAGGTTCCCGAAGCATCGATGACGGCACGTGCGCCGTCGCGCCTTGTACCATCGGCAGTCTCGACCGCCAGCATGAACGGCCGGTTCTCGCGTCCCTTGCTCAGCACCTTGTCGGCGCCCCAGCGCGAAATGCCGACGACCCGGGCGCCGGTTTCGATCGACGGCGACAATTGCGGAAGCTTTGCAAGCGGCTCGAGATAATCCGCGACGAGGTCGTCCGCGGTTGGGAATGCCTCGGGCTCAGGCATCCGCCAGCCATGCGCCTCGAGCAGGTTTCTGGCCGCCTGATCGACGCAATAGCGCCAGGGCGTGAACACACGGACATGGCGCCAATCCCTGAGATTGGATGCAACCGCATTGCCGGCTTCGTAGACTTTGACAGGAATGCCCCGCGCGATCAGGTGGACCGCTGCCGCCAGACCGACCGGCCCGGCGCCGATCACCGCAACGGGGAGTTTTTCGATCATCTCCATGTCTTCCATCCTTCCGGTAATTTCGAATTATAATGGCAAAAAAATCATGCCGCCGTTTTGGCGGCCGCTTCCGCCGATGCCGGCGCACAGGTGGCATCGGCGCAGCATTCGTCCGCGAGGTATCCGATGAGCCCGTTCATGGCGGGATAGTTGGCCCGGCAGATCAGCGTGGTCGCCTGGCGCTCCTGTGTCACCAGGCCGGTGTCGACCAGCCGCTTGAGGTGATGCGACAGCGTCGAGGCAGCGATGCCCAATCTGTCCTGGATACGCCCGACCGGCAGCCCCTCATCGCCCGCCCGCACCAGCGTCCGATAGAGCTGCAACCGCGTCGGGCTGCCGAGGGCTTCAAGTTGCGAGGCTGCTTTTTCGAGTTTCATGGAAATAAGCTATTTCCAGAATCGCTGCACGTCAAGAGAATTTCGACAAAGATCGAAATAAGACGATATCTAGCCGACGCGCTTGCCGCTGGCGTCGATGACCACCTCGCCGTCCTCCTTGGTGAACGGGCCGATATCCGGATTGGGCAGGATATCGAGCACGGCTTCGGAGGGTCGGGCGAGCATGGTGCCGAGCGGCGTCACCACGATCGGCCGGTTGATCAGGATCGGATGCGCCAGCATGAAATCGAGGATCTCGTCGTCGCTCCACTTCGGGTCGCCCAGGCCAAGTTCGGCATAGGGCGTGCCCTTTTCGCGCAGCAATTGGCGCGGCGTCATGCCCATCGCTGCGATCAGCTCGACGAGCTTTTCGCGCGACGGCGGATTTTTTAGATATTCGACCACCTCAGGCTCCTCGCCGGACTGCCTGATGATGGCCAGCGTGTTGCGCGAGGTGCCGCAATCGGGGTTGTGGTAGATGGTGACCGTCATTACGCGGCCTTCATCTGTCCGGCTGGTTTCGGTTGGGCGAGCAGCCACCCTGCCAAGGATCCCGGCAAAAGTGTTGGAGAACGCACGGGCGATGGCGACGGCCGGATTGGCGAAGGATGTCGATGCGGTGAATCAGTAGGCGGCGGTGATATAGAGCCCGACCAGCCAGGGGATCGAATCCGGACGGGAACGCAGGCCGGCGAGGATGGTGAAGACCAGCCCGAAGGCGGCGAACAGCTCCGCAATCCATTGCCCGCTTCCGGTCCGCACCGTCGCCGACACTTGCAGGATCGGCAATTCGAACATTGCATGCGCCAGGAATGTTCCAGCGATGCCGCCGGCAATCTGGGCGGCGACGTAAGCCAGCGCTGCGTTCGTTTCGATCTCGCGTCGAAGCGCGAATACCAGCGTCACCGCCGGGTTGAAGTGCGCTCCGGATATCGGCCCGAATATGGTGATGAGCACGACCAGGATCGCCCCGGTCGGCAAGGTGTTGCCGAGCAAGGTGAGTGCGACCTCGTTGGTCAGCTTATCGGCCATGATACCGGAACCGACCACGGTGGCGACCAGAAGAGCCGTGCCGAGGGCTTCGGCAACAAGGCGGCGGGGAAGATTGCCGGAGCTCATCTGGCTAGCAGTTGCAGGTCACAGCCTGGATGACAGGCTGGCAAAGTTCCGGCGCGCCATTGCAGCAATCCTCCATGAGATAGGCCAGCAGATCGCGAAACCTGGTCATGTCGGCGAAGTAGCGCACGCTGCGGCCCTCTCGTTCGGTCCGCACCAGGCCGGCATGCGACAGGATCTTGAGATGGGCCGACATCGTATTCGGGAACGCGGCGAGCCGTGAGGCGATCTCGCCCGCAGCCACGCCCTCGGCGCCGGCCCGCACCAAAAGGCGAAAAACGTCCAGCCGGGTCTCCTGGCCGAGCGCGGCAAGTGCCGAAAGGGCGAGCGTCTTGTCCATGTTTCCAGATTTCCAGAAATGGGGAATAGAGTCAACGCGCGAAGACTGTGTTGAGCAACGAAATCTCACCGAAGGCGGGGAAGTCCGTAGCGGCGGCAGCTAAGGCGACAGCTCGCGCAGGGCTGCGTTGGCGGCAACAAATTCGTAGGAGTTTTTGGGGCAATCGCTGGCGGCGAGCCGATAGAGCCGCAAAGCTTCATCGCTGTGCCCCTGCAGTCGGCTCAGCTCGGCGCTGAACATATTTGTCTCGCACAGGTTTCCGCGTTTCTTTATCGCATCAGGGTCGTCGGCTTCTGCAATTGTCGCGGCGAGAGTCTGCTCGCCAAGCAGCATTCGAACAGCCGGCGCCGGCCATCGCGTCATGTCGAGCTTCTTGGTCGCTTCCTGCAAATGCCCTGCTGCGCCATTGCGACGCTCGGCAAAAACGAGCCAGATCGCAACATACGCATCCTCTGGTTTGACTGTGGCGGCTTGCGCGAAATCGGCTTGGGCTTTCTCCATCGCACCGGAGTAGAAATGGACGATACCCCGGCCCAAATAGGCGTAGACAATCGTCGGATCGAGGCTGATTGCCTGGTCGTAATCTGCCGTTGCACGTACGTATTCGCCTTTTATCGACCAGACGAGACCTCTGCTGAGATAAGCATGGGCATATTTCGGATCGAGCCCAATTGCTTTGCCATAGTCCTCGAGGGCGCGGTCGTATTCGCCATTCTTGTCCCATATCCAGCCGCGCTTCCTGTAGGCACTGGCGTGTTTCGGGTCGAGCAGGATTGCCTGATCGAAGTCGGCAATCGCGCGGTCGTCATCGCCTTTGTGTGCCCAAGCCGTACCTCGATCGTCGTAAGCATTGGGGTCTTTCGAATCGAGGCCGATCGCCTGGTCAAAGTCGGCGATGGCGCGGTCATAGTCGCCTTTGTCAGCCCAAACGTTGCCTCTGTTGTAGAAGGCACTGGCGCGTTCCGGATCGAGACTGATCGCCTGGTCGGCGTCGGCGATGGCGCGGTCGTAGTCGCCCTTATATTTCCAGGCCCGGCTTCGATTGCCATAGGCACTGGCGTCTTTCGGGTCGAGGCTTATCGCTTGGTCGTAGTCGGCGATCGCACGATTGTAATCGCCTTTGATTGTCCAAGTCAGGCCTCTATCGAGGTAGGCACGGGCGTTCTTCGGATTGAGGCTGATTTCCTGATCGTAGTCGGCAATGGCATAATCAGAATCGCCTCTGAGTGACCAGGCCATGCCTCGATGATGATGGACTCCGGCGACATTCGGATCGAGGCTGATCGCCTGTCCGAAATCGGAAATGGCATGGTCATAGTCGCCCTTGAGTAGCCAGGCCATGCCCCGATTGTCGTAGGCGCTGGTTTCCTTCGGATCGAGGCTGATCGCCTGGTCATAATCGGCGATGGCACGGTCGTAGTCCCGCTTCCTTTTCCACACGAGACCTCGGTTGTTATAAGTTCGGCCATCGCGGGGATCGAGGCTGATCGCTTGGCCGAAATCGGCGATAGCGCGGTCGTTGTCGCCCTTGCGTGCCCAGGCCAGGCCCCGGTCGCCATAAGCTCCGGCATTCCGGGGCTCGAGACTGATGGCCTGATCGTAGTCGACAATAGCTCGGTCGTTGTCGCCTTTGTCGAGCCAGGCAGAGCCTCGGATGCGGTATGCATCGCTCTTCGGGTCGAGGCTGATCGCCTGGTCGAAATCGGCGATAGCGCGATCAGCGTCGCTCTTGAGTGCCCAGGTGATGCCTCGGTAGTAATAAGCACTGGCATCTTCCGGATCGAGGCTGATCGCCTTATCGAAATCGGCAATAGCGCGATCATAATCATTCTGCCTCGCCCAGGCGACGCCGCGCTTGAAATAGGCCGTCAAACGGCTGCTGGCGGGCTCCGTCACATCCTCTATCATGAGTGTACAAGCGGCAATTCGCCGAGCCGTATCGGCCTCGTCGTCCCCGACACAATCGCTGCTGGCAGCCAAAGCTGGGCCGCTCAGGGCAAACAAGACCACGAGCCCACGCAGCAGCGACCGACAAAAAGACCTATGCCATTTTCGAATCATCGGCTCACGGATCATGTCGTTTATTTGCATCGCAGTGCGCTTGATCAAGAAGGCCTTGATCTTTGCAACCCAACACTGCAACCATTCTTGGGTCAAGGTGAGACTTGATTTTTTTGACCTTTGCCAAACCGACACCCGCCCGTGACATTCGGCGGAGACAGCGGCGGCTCGCCTGGTCCAAATCAGCCAGGCACTGTGGCGGCGACCGCATCAGCGCGACCAAGGCCGGCAACCGCTTTTCTGACCCGCTGCAGATGCGCCTGACGTCCGGCGGCCGAGACGCTGTCCATCCGGTAGAGCGCCAGGAATTTGGTCCGGCACAGCGGATGGCAGACGGAGCGGAAGCCGCGCAGCAGGGTCCGCCGGCCGGGCTGTCCCATGATCCACGACATCAGCGGCGTGGCGCCACATGTGGTCATTGCCATCACCCGGCGTATGTGCCGCAATTTGGGCCGCGGGCCGCGTCGTGCCGTCGGCATCTCGAAAGCGAAGCCCGGCACCAGCACACGCTCCAGCCAGCCTTTCAGCATCGCCGGAAGGCCATACCACCAGGTCGGATAGATGAAGACGACCGCCTCCGCCCAGAGCAGCTCCTGCGCATGTTCGTGCACCGGTTGCAGGTTCGCCGCCTTGTCGTGGTAACCGCGCCATTCCTGCGTGCGCATGACCGGATCGAAGCCGGCCGCATAGAGGTCGAGCAGGTGGACCTGGTGGCCGCTTTCGGCAAGCGTCTCCAGCACTGTGTCGCGCACGGCGCCGTTGAAGCTGTCGGCGCAGGGATGGCAATGGACGACGAGGACCTTCATCTGGCGCTCAGACCTGTCGGTCGCGAGAGGATCGCGGAGGTGCATGCAAGCGTCGCATGCAAACAAGCCACCCGCAGACGTAGTCGATCAGCTGTTTTCATGCGAAGCCCCGCAGCCCCCATATCAAGACGCAACACCTCCGGTCGCGTCAAGGCCCGTTCGTGCGCAGACGTGGGCTTGCTGGGGCCAAAACCCTAACGGTGGATTCGGTTTTTCGATCAGCATTGTTCCAGAAAGCCGGCGCCCTAGCTTCACGGCGGGTCCAAAGCGTCAGGAGAAAAAGATGCAGACAGGAAAACTGAGCGGCAAGATCGCCTTGGTGACTGGCGCCTCCTCCGGCATCGGCGAGGCCACCGCCCTGGCGCTGGCGGCCGAGGGCGCCACGCTGGCGATTGCCGCGCGGCGCGCCGAGCGGCTGGACGATCTGGCGAAGCGGATCCGTGAGACCGGCAGCGCGGCACTGCCGATTGCCGTCGACGTCGCCGACGAAGCGCAAGCCACGGCGATGGTCGAGCGGGTCCAGCAGGAGTACGGCCGGCTCGACATGCTGCTTGCGGTTGCCGGGGTCGGCGTCGCCGCGCCGTTCCGCAACACGACGCCGGAAGAATACCGCCGGATGGTCGACGTCAACATCCTGGGCCTGCTTTATCCGATCCATGCGGCACTGCCGTCGATGCAGCGGCAAGGCGCCGGCCACATCGTCGTGGTCTCGTCCGGCACCGGCCGTTACATCCACCCTTCGGTGGTCTATTCCGGCACCAAGCACGCGGTGAGCGCGATGGCGGAATCGCTGCGCCGCGAGATCGGCAAGGATGGCATCCGCGTCACCTGCATCGAGCCTGGCGCCGTCAAGACCGAGTTCACCCAGAATATGCGTGCCGATGTGCGCCAGGCGGTCGAGCAAAGGCTGGACGACATGGAGCAGCTGGAAAGCGAGGATATCGCCGCCGCCATCCTGTATGCGGTGAGCCAGCCGCCACGGGTCAACGTCAACATCCTGACGCTCTATCCGACCGAGCAGGCGTGAGGGCCGCAAAGGTGGTACCCTGCGCCGCCCCCGCAGCCCTGCAGCGTCATCCGCCGGTCATCAGCGTGAACACAAGCTGCCGCAACTTGCCGCCCGGGCCGAAGTCGACCCGGTCGAAATCGCGGCTCGCCTGCCGTTGTGCCTGCGAGATTCCGGCGAGCCGTCTCGTCACTTCGATCCTGATCTTGCTGCAGCCACGGTCATCGGCGACGGTCAGGCCAATGGTGGCCGCCTCGATCTTGTGCACCATGTCGACGATGCTGGCGCCGTGCACCTTCTCGTGGGCGGCGAGGCCGGCTGCGAAAACCTCCCAGTTCTTCTGGATTGCGCCCGGCAGCCGCGCGGCCGGCTTCGGCAAGGTGTAGGTGATGATCAGCTTCGGTCGCGCCGACACCAGCACGCAGGCGTCGCCTTGCGGCTGGTAGTCCCTCACCCAGGTCAGCTTGAAATTGGTATGCGCGATGACGCGGCGCTCGCCGAGCAGCGGCCCGCGCCCGCCGATCGAGGCATAGAGCTCCGGCCCGGATTGCCCTGAGATGGCATAGGTCTCGACCTTCTCGACCGCCTGCCAGCCGGCATGCGCCGGCGATGTCGGCAGGAAGGCGAGCAGCAGGCAAAGGCGAACGGCTGTTTTCATGCAAGTCCTCGCAGCCGCTGCGCACGACGCAAACGATATGCAGTTCCCTTCCGTGGACATAGCCGGCGGCCGGCTATAGTGGGATGCTCGTATACAAGAATCCACAGACAACGCCATGTCGCCACGACCGAACCTTGCCCGGCAACGCCCTGCCCCCGCAGCCAATCCTCCCGGCGTCAGCCTCTGTCGCGCGCTGTCGAAGCTTGGCCTGTGCTCGCGCAAGCAGGCCGAGCTTCTGGTTGCCGAGGGGCGTGTGCGGGTCGCCGGCAAGATCGTGCGCAACGGCTCGATGCGCGTCGATCCAGGCCGCGATCGCATCGAGGTCGACGGCCGCCGCGTCGCCGCCGAGCGCAAGGTCTATCTGATGCTCAACAAGCCGCGCGGGCTGGTCACCACCCGCGACGACCCGCAGGACCGCGGCACCGTCTACGACTGCCTGGCAGGCCTCGACCTGCCTTTCGTCTCGCCGGTCGGCCGGCTCGACAAGGCGAGCGAAGGCCTGCTGTTGATGACCAACGACACGCGCTTCGCGCAGCGCCTGCTCGACCCCGCCTCGCACGTCGCCAAGACCTATCACGTGCAGATCGGTGCGCTGCCCGACGAGGCCATGCTGGCGCGGTTGCGCGCCGGCGCGACCGTCGACGGCGAATTGCTGACAGCCCGCTCGATCGAGCTGCTGCGCGGCGGCACCAGCACCGCCTGGCTGGAGATCGTGCTCGACGAGGGCCGCAACCGCCATATCCGCCGGCTGCTCGCCGCCCACGATATCGAGGTGCTGCGCCTGGTACGGATCGCGATCGGATCTCTGCAACTCGGCGACCTTGCCAAAGGCAAGGCACGCCATCTGAGCGCGGAAGAGCAGGCGCTGCTTCAGGCCTGAACTGCTGGCGGCGACTCGACAGTCAGCCAACTGCCAGTCGAAGCCCACGTGACGCAGCAAGCGGCGCGCGCGGACAAGGGTCGCTTTCGACTCCTGGCGGATATTCCTAACTGACCGCTCACACCGGTTCGACCGATATCAATCTCTGTCGGTATTACATTCCGTCAGCACACAACAGATCGCAGCCGGCGACATTGATTTCCTGCATAAATATCTTGAGCGATTCTTGGGCAGGCATGGGAAGCTGGCCAACCGACGGAACAAACAAATCGATCAGAGCCCGGCGATGGTCTGGAGAGATGCTCTGCGCGAGATAGGGACCATCTGCTCTCAGCGATTCAACAAGAACTATCTTGTTTCCCTCCTTCAGAGCCGGGTCAGCCAGAAAGATTGAGGCGCCACGAAACATTTTCTCTATGCCTCCTCGAGCTTTGGCTCCGTTGGCGCGCAACATTTCGGCAGCGTTAGGTTGGTGCGCTAGGAAATCATTGAAAGCTATCTGCGAAGCGGCAGCAGCCCGAATCAAAAGCGCGAATGTCTGCGTAGCTTCATCCTGCAGAGGCAATGGGCTATTTTGGCTATAGAGCGCGAGTAGCGACCCACTTCTGTCCATTACGAAAGACAGTGCTTCCAGGTCGCCCTCATCGTATGGCGGCGAACCTATCAAAGCCTCGCCGTCCCAAATCTTGTGCAGTAGATCCCAGTCCGTTGGATCTTCAAGATTTGGCAATTTGCCTTCAATCCGGCGCTGCTGCAAAAGTTCATCGAACTTGGCGAACAAATCCTTCGCATAAGCCGGGCCTGTTGGCGGAACATGGGCGTGCGCCCATGTGGCAAATAGGATTGCAAAAATCGAGCACGCCGAACGTTTCACGGCCGTTCCTTTACTTGACTACCTTCAGAGGGCGACGGCGTTGTGCAATCAAGGCCAGGCGATAGTCGATATTGTCGATCGGAGCGCCACGCTCCTTTGCTTCGAGCAGAAATTTGCGAGCCTCCTCGAACCTCAGCAAGCGCTTCTCATACAGAACCGCCAACGCCAACCGATGGCACCAGTCTGCTGGCTCCATTTCAATTGCGTGCAACAAGGCCTTTTCTGACTCGTCGTACCGGTCTGTCAATTCGCGAAGAAAAATACCGTATTGATTATAGGTCCAAGCTGAAACACCCGAGAGTCCGAACACCTTGTCGAACACCTTTTGAGCCTCTATGGGCGCGTCTGTTTCGAACGCCATCAGAGCGGCCAAATTCTCCCACACCTTAACATAGTCCGGCTTGAGTTTGATCGCGCGCTGATACGCCGTTTTGGCGTCGGCGAAACGGGCCAGATGATGATGATAAACAAAGCCGAGATTGAACCACGACCATGCGTGCTCCGGATCGATTTCAACGCACCGCAGCGCAAGTTTCTCAGCTTCATGGTAGCGGGCGAACCGGCGACGGAGCAGTCCCGACAATTTCCCTGTCGCCCAGCGGTAGCGTGGATCGATTTCTATTGCCCGGCGATAGGCCTTTTCAGCCGACAAATAGTTGCCGATTTCATCGAGCATTAGCCCAAACGATGCCCAGGCGAGGCAGGCATCTTCTGTGGTTGCATCGAGGCGGCATTGCTTGAATGACTGATAGCTGGATTCCGCTATCTCGCGCGCCGAGTTACCAATGCGATGCGTGTCGGCGACGCAATCCCAGATGATCGCGTTGCGCGGGTGCGCGGCTATTCCCCGTTGCAAGGCGGCCAAAGCCAGCTGCGGCGTTTCCATTTTGTCGCGCAGGAACAAGGCAAGCAGGATATAGTCCCGCCCGGTGTGCACCTCGCCCTCTGCGCGCGTAACGTTCTCGGCACATAAGTCAGGGAGATTGAGCTTCTTGAACTGCTGAGCGAAGAAAAGGCTCGTCTGCGCGCTACGGTGCGTATCGATTTTCCACCGCTCGTAGAAGGCATGGACGCTCGCTTCGCTCAAAGCCATAGTCGGCCCTTCGGCAACTCCGCAAAACCAGACAAAATTGTCGACAAATCGCCAAAGCTGTTCCCTGTCGGATACAGCATCAATTGCCCGCAAGAGAACCGACACCGCGGTGTCCAGGCTGCTTTCCTCGGCCTCCAGTTCGACAAGCCCTGTCCAGGGATCGAGGTTAGCGGGATCACGCTCTATCTTCGCAACCAACGTCTCGCGCGATTCAAATTGAAATGTAAGGGGTTCATCAGTTGTCATTGTCGGCAGAAGCCTTGGCTTTGCCGCACTGGGCCAGCACCTTGCCGATGGCGGCGGATGAGCCGGCAAGCGGAAAGCTGTTCTCGCCATATTTGCCCGAGGCGACCGTGACCTCGCCCTTGGAGCGCAGCAGGGCCAACAGCGGGTCGGTGCTGCTCAATTCCACGGTGAAGGTGTTGTACATTTCTTCGAGTTGAAGCGTCTTGGTCACCGCCTTGCCGCCGGCCTTGAACGCGAACGAAGCGATGCCGGGTTCCAGTTGCGGACCGCTGTCGCCCAAATCATAGCTCAGCGTCGGCTTGCCGAAACAGGCCAGCGTCAGCTGGGCGCCGCCATTCGATCCGCCGCAGACCGACGCCATCAGCACTTTGCCGCCCTCCTCTTCCTCCAGTTTCGCCGTCCAGCCGCACGGCGCGGCAAACGCCGGCTGCGCCGCTTGCAGGACGACCTGAGCGGCGACGCAACCCGCCACGACGAATTTCGCCAATCCGCTTCGCATGATCTTCCCTTCCCAAGTCATCGAACCATCGTCGGCCACGTGGCATCAGGACTATACAAAACAAATTGTCCCGTGGCATTACCGGCGACAGGGCGCTGTAGCAATTCAGGCGATTGATTTTCGATCGAGTGGAAGCGGCACCAGCACCGCCTGGCTGGAGATCGTGCTCGACGAGGGCCGCAACCGCCACATCCGCCGGCTGCTTGGCGCCTACGATATCGAGGTGCTGCGCCTGGTGCGGGTGGCGATCGGCCAATTGCAGCTCGGCGAGCTTGCCAAAGGCAAAGCACGCCATCTGAGCGCGGAAGAGCTGGCGCTACTTCAGGCCTGAAGTGCTGGCTCCAGGGGGCCTTCGCACCGAACGGGTGATTGACATTAACATTCCTGTTTCATATTTTCCTTTTATGAAACCGAAATGCGACAGCGCAATTGAAGGGCTGGTCCGACGCGAAGTGGCTCGGCAGCCGGAGAGAAAAGCATGAGCACGGCGTTGCGGGCGGTCCCCAGGTTCCTGGACGAATTGGGTACGTTTGGCGGCCTCAAGGGAACCGATATTGCAAACATCACCGACGTGTCCAAGGCCACGGTTTCGAGGTGGAAGGCCGGCGACATCAAGCCCCAGCCGCGCAGCGAGCTCATTCTATCGGACCTGCACTATATCGTCGGCCGTCTGCAGGAGTTCTACGAGCCAAGTGATATCCGCACCTGGCTTTACGCTCGCCACCCGCAATTGAACGGTGAAAGGGCGATAGATCTCATTCACGACGACCGTGCTCTCGACGTGCTCAAAGTCATCGATCGGCTTGAGAACGAGGTCTTTCTCTAGTTGGCGATCGCCGGGCGGAAACGACGCGATAGCCGGCTCATCGACGCTATCGAGGCAATAGTTCCGGTCGAATACTCCGGGACGGTTTGGCGTGTGGTGCGCCAGGGCCGCAGCCCGATCCAGTGCTCGAGCTCCGGTGGCCGTTGGGACGATGGAACGTTCGACGTGCTCTACACTTCGCAAGAGCGCGAAGGTGCCTTGAGCGAGATGAGATTCCACCTGACGCGGGGGCAGCCAGTGGTCCCTTCGCGCGTCAGATACAATCTCTTCGAGATCGATCTTGCTTTGGACCGGACGCTCAGACTGCTCGACCTGGCGGCCTTGCAGACCCTTGGCCTCGACACCGCGCGCTACGGGCAGCTTTCGTATCAGGAAAAGCACGCCGAATATCCGAGGTCGCAAGACATCGGCGAGGCCGCGCATTTCCTCGATTATGACGGTCTGATCGTGCCCAGCGCGCGATATGACTGCCTGAACGTCGTCGCGTTTTGTGATCGGCTGCCGGCCGGAGCGATGACGATCAGAACCGACCACGGGGAAATTGCCTGGGCTAGCGGCGGCCCCGCTGCCGTCCATCCCCCGCACGGGTGATGTGGCCAGCGGAAGTGGCGCGCTAACATTGCCTCCAAGTGTAGAGGGTCTAACGCGCAAGGGAGGATCCATGCGTATGCTCCGACTGATACCGACGCTGCTGGCGCTGCTGGCCGTCATGCCATTGAACGCTGAAGCGACCACGAAGAAGTACCCTAAGGGCCACGGCACAAATTGCGCCGAGAAGGACCAGGCGTGCCAGAAGAAATGCCAGGCTGTGCCGATCGACTACAACAGCGTCAAATCCATCCAGGGGCGCAACGAATGTCTGAATAATTGCACCATCGGCTACGATCAGTGTCTCGGGGCACCCGCCCGTATCCAGGAACAGACAATCCAGGAGGACGCCGCGCAATAGAAGCCCGCCAGAGATGGCTCCAATGCGCAAAACATAGGTGTGATCGAATGACGGCGACAGCCCGCCGGTCGCCTTCATGTGCGGCCGCCGACTTCGTCGACATGGCGCAGCATGTCGTCGGGATCTTCATAGACGCGGAACGTGCCCGATTGGCGGAGCTTCTACGGTGCCGTAGCCGCCGCTGAGCAGGCCGACATCCAGCAGGACCGTGCGATGCGTCACCCGCCGCGCGCCGCGTCATGGATTTCGGCAAAATCCAGCCCATATTCCTAGATGTGGAGCTTTGAGCGTGAAACTCGCGCGTGCGGTCCTGCTTGCCGCGGCTTTCGTGGCTGTTGCGGCCGTTTGTCCCTCTTCAGCAACCGGAGAGGCGGACGGCCGGGAGAAAATTGTGTTGCGCGTCGAGATAGACGGCGCCATCGGTCCGGCGAGTGCCAGGCAGCTCGAGGAAGCGCTGGCGGTGGCCGCGGACCGAAATGCCCAGGCTCTCATCCTGCAGATGGATACGCCCGGCGGGCTGGTCACCAGCATGCGCGAGATGATCGCCGGCATTCTCGCCTCGCCGGTTCCCGTCATCGGCTATGTCGCGCCGGCCGGCGGGCATGCGGCGAGCGCCGGAACCTACATCCTCTACGCCGCCCATCTGGCGGCGATGGCGCCCGGCACCAATCTGGGCGCGGCAACGCCGATCGAGATGGGCGGGCCGCTGCCATCGTTTCCCGGCGGCAAGAACGATGGCCCGGAGGCGGACAAGGACAAGAAGAACGCACCCGCGGGCGATGCGATGATCGCCAAGGCGACGAACGACGCCGTTGCCCTGATCCGCAGCCTGGCTGAATTGCGCGGGCGCAATGCCGAATGGGGAGAAAAGGCCGTGCGCGAGGCGGCCAGCCTGTCGGCCGGCGCGGCGCTGCAGCAGCATGTCATCGACTTCGTCGCCCGCGACACCACCGAACTGCTTCAACTGGCCGACGGCCGGACCGTCGAGATCGCCGGCAAAAAAGAGGCATTGGCGACGAAGGGGCTGCCGGTCGAAACGCTCGGGCCAGGCTGGCTCATCCGGCTTCTCGCCGTCATCACGGACCCGAATATTGCCGTCATCCTGATGCTGGTCGGCGTCTATGGCCTCGTCTTCGAATTCACGAGCCCGGGCGCGGTCGCGCCCGGCGTGATCGGCACGATTTGCCTTCTGCTCGGGCTCTATGCGCTCAATCTCTTGCCGATCAGCTATGCCGGCCTTGCCTTGATGCTGCTTGGCATCATCTTCCTGGTCGTCGAAGCCTTGAACCCGACTGTGGTCCTTGGGCTGGGAGGCGTGGCTGCGTTTCTGCTGGGCGCAGCCATGCTGCTCAGGATCGAGGGGCCCGGCTTCGAGATGTCGTGGGCCGTTATCGGCACCGCCGCCGTCCTGACGCTCGGCCTGGCGCTGTTGACCGGCAGCTATCTGTGGGCGGCCCGCAAGAACGTTCCGCGTGTTGGCGCACAGGCCATGCAAGGGCTGCCGGCGGAGGTCCTCGACTGGCAGGGCAGCGAGGGCCACGTGCTCGCCCGGGGCGAGCGCTGGCGGGCAAAAGCCGACGAACCGCTTGCAGTGGGCGACAGCGTCGAGGTGGCCGATGTCAGGGATCTCGTGCTGACGATACGGCGCCGCAATGTGAGAAGCGATGGAGCAAGGCAATGATCATCGGTTATGTGGCCTATCTGGCAGCAGCGCTCGTCGTGGTCATGTTCCTGTCCGCGGCCATTCGCATCCTGCGGGAATATGAGCGCGGCGTGGTCTTCACGCTCGGCCGCTTCACCGGAGTCAAGGGCCCCGGCCTTATCATCCTCATCCCTTTCGTGCAGCAGATGGTGAAGGTCGACCTGCGAGTGGTGGTCCAGGACGTCCCGCCGCAGGACGTGATCTCGCGCGACAACGTCTCGGTGAAGGTCAACGCGGTGCTGTATTTTCGTATCGTCGACGCCGAGCGGGCGGTGATCCAGGTTGAAGACTTCATGACCGCCACCAACCAGCTGGCACAGACCACGTTGCGCTCGGTGCTCGGCAAGCATGAGCTCGACGAAATGCTGGCCGAACGTGACAAGCTCAACAGCGATATCCAGGAGATTCTCGACCAGCGCACCGATGCCTGGGGCATCAAGGTCTCCGATGTCGAGATCAAGCATGTCGACCTCAACGAGAACATGGTCCGCGCCATCGCCAAGCAGGCCGAGGCGGAACGGCTGCGGCGTGCGAAAGTGATCAATGCCGACGGCGAACAGCAGGCGGCGGCAAAGCTCGTCGAGGCCGGCAAGATGCTGGCCGAAGCACCGCAGGCCATGCAGCTACGCTATTTCGAGGCTCTCCATGACATCGCCGGTGAGCGCTCGTCGACGGTCGTGTTTCCGGTGCCGATGGATCTGCTCGGTCATTTCATCAAGCAGGGTGGTGGAGGCGGCTGAGCGCGTAATCTTCCCCCTCGAGGGGGAGATGGCTGCGAAGCGGCCAGAGGAGGTCGTCTCACATAGATCGCCGACGCCTTCCCTACGAGAGACGGCGCTGACGCTCCACGCGCCGCGACCCACCCTCACCTCCGCCACGGCGGGACCGGCGCAAAGCGTTTGCCGATCCAGTCGGCGAAGGCACGTGTCTTGGCGGCTTGCCCCTTGGCCGAAGGCATGACGACATAGACGGCGCCCTCGTCGGCAAGCGTCCAGTCCTCCAGCACTGGCACCAGACGGCCGTCGGCGAGCTCGCGTCCGACCAGCCAATCCGTGCTCATCATCAGTCCGACGCCTTGCACGGCGGCTTCGACCAGCACCTCGGCGTCGTCGGTGACCAGCGGCCCGGAGACCTCGATACTGATGCGGCGACCCGAACTGTCGGTCATCTCCCAGGCCGGAAAGGTCTGGAAACCCGAGAAGCCCAGGCAGCTGTGTTCCAGCAGCGCCTCCGGCGCAGTCGGCGTGCCCCGGCGGGCGAGGTAGGACGGCGCGGCGCACAGCAGCCGCCGCCGTGTAGCGACCTTGCGCGCCACCAGCCGCGAATCCTCCAGCGCGCCGAGACGCACGGCGACATCGAAATTCTCGGCGACGAGATCGACGAAGCGGTTGGAGAACTCGGCCTCGATACGAACGTCGGGAAATTCGGCGAGAAACTGGGGCAGCAGCGGGCCGATCCACATGCGCCCGAACGAGCCGGGCAGCGCCAGCCGCAGCACGCCGCGCGGCCCGCCGCCGGCATGCGCCGACGCGACAGCCTCGGCCTCGTCGACCGCAGCCAGGATGGCGCGGACCCGGATGAGAAATTCCGAACCCGCCTCGGTCAGCGACACGCTTCGTGTCGTCCGGTGCAGCAGGCGCACGCCCAACCGCTCTTCCAGCGAGGCAAGGCGCCGCGACAGGATCGTCGCGTCGCGGCCGATGCGAGCAGCCGCCCTGGTGAAGGAGCGTGCTTCAGCGATTGCCGCGAAGGCGGCCATTTCGACCAATGCTGCCGGTTCGTGCGATTGCTGCATCAGGTGCAGAGCTCAAATGTAAAAGCCAAGGATTATATACCAATAGCGCAGCAGCTAGTTTCACTCAATCCCGGCCCGTCAATCGGCCATCAACCGGAGTGAGACATGAAAGCGATCGAACTGACTGCCCCGAGACTGGACGCGTTTCGCGCGGCCACCGTTCCCACGCCTGAACCGCAACGCGGCGAAGTGCTGATCCGCCTGCGCGCCGCAAGCCTCAATTTTGTCGATGTCGCGATAGCGAGCGGCAACTATCCAGGTCCGAGCTTTCCGCTCATTCCCGTCGTCGACGGCGCCGGCGAGATCGTCGGCATCGGCGAGGGCGTGTCGAGGCTCGCCATCAACGACCGCGTCATCGCCCATGCAAAACCGCGCTGGATCGGCGGCCGTCCGCGGCCTTATGAGACCAGAGAGATGCGCGGGCTGACACTGCCCGGCTCGCTCGCCGAATATGTCGCGCTGCCGGCCAATGCCGTCGTGCCGATGCCGGCGCATCTGTCCTTCGAAGCGGCAGCGACGCTGCCGATCGCCGGCACCACCGCGTGGAATGCGCTTCGCGCCGCCGATGCCGGGCCGGGGTCGGTCGTCGTCCTGCTCGGTACCGGCGGTGTCTCGATCCTGACCCTGCAGCTGGCCAAGGCAGCCGGCGCCACGGTCATCATCACCTCGTCGTCTGACGAAAAGCTGGCCCGCGCCAAGGCCTTGGGTGCGGATCATCTCATAAATTATCGTGAGACGCCGGACTGGGACGCCAAGGTGCTCGAGTTGACCGACGGCCTCGGCGCCGATCTGATCGTCGAAACCGGCGGCTCGGCCACCTTCGCCCGCTCCATCAATGCCGCGGCGCCCGGCGGCACGGTGTTCGCCATCGGCTTCGTCACCGGCGCCGAGGCCACCACGAACCTGCTGCCGATCATCATCAAGGCACTCAAGGTTGTGGGCAACAACACCGGTTCGGTATCCGATCTGTGCGACGCGGCGCGCGCCATCGGCGCCGCCCGTATCGATCCGGTCATCGACACTGTCTACAGCCAGCACCAGGCGACCGAGGCCTACGCCCACATGGCAGCCGGCGGCCGGCATTTCGGCAAGCTCGCGTTCAGTCTGTCGTGGTGAGCCTGAAAAAGGCAGAGCGTTGAAGCTGCCGATCTCCCCTCTCGTGGGGAGATCGGTCGTCACCTCGGCTTTTGACAATCGCCAATGCGCCGACAGTCCCAACCTCCGCCTAAATCAGCTTCTCCAGCGTGATCGGCAGGTCCCGCACCCTTTTCCCGGTGGCGTGGAATACCGCGTTGGCGATCGCCGGCGCCACGCCGACAATGCCCAGCTCGCCGACCCCCTTGCCGCCAAGCGCCGAGGAATGCGGATCGGGAATACCGACCGAGATCACCTCGATGTCGGGAATGTCGGCATTGGTGGCGATGAGATAGTCGGCGAAATTGTCGTTGACGATGCGCCCATGCCGGCGGTCGACGATGCCCTCCTCGAGCAGCGCCTGGCCGATGCCCATGATGATGCCGCCCTTCCATTGGCTTTCGGCGAGCTTGGGATTGTAGAGCCGGCCCGAATCCAGCGCCGACACCACGCGGGAGACGCGAACCGTGCCAAAGTCCTCGTCGACACGGACTTCGATGAAATGCGCGCACCAGCTGTGGCGGGAATAGTCGCCCTCGGTGTGTGGCAGCGCCATGGCTATGGTGGTGTAGTTCTTGTAGCGGTCCTCGACCGTCGAATTGGCCGGCATGGTGTCGCCCTTCGCCTCGATATGCTCGCGCCCGACGCTCCTGAGCAGTTCGGCGATGGAAACTTCAGGGCCGTTGCCGCGCGGCGAGGCGATGCGGCCATTGGCGACGACGAGCGTGTTGGCCTGCAGCGCATGGAACGGCGAAGCCGGATCGCTGATGGCGAGCCCGATCAGCTGGTCGAGCGCGGCACTCGCCGCCTTGTGGACGGCGCCGGTCATCACCCCGGCCAGCCGCGAACCGCCGGTGACGCCGGCACGGGCATAGCGGGAATCGCCAAGCTTGACGACGACGTTTTCCGCCGGCACGCCCACCACCTCGGCGGCGGTCTGCGCCAGGATCGTGTAGGTGCCCTGCCCCATGTCGATCGATGAGCTTTCGACCTCGACCGAGCCGTCGGCGAGAATGCGCACGACCGCCTCGCCATAGGCGCGCCGCACCGGATAGGTGCCTGCCGCGACACCCCAGCCGATCAGCTGGTTGCCGTCGCGCATCGAACGCGGCCGGGGGTTCCGCTTCGACCAGCCAAAGGCTTCGGCGCCGGCCGCGAAGGCCTCACGCAGCTGCCGTGTCGACCACGGCTTCTTCGCATGCGGATCCTGCTCGGCATAATTCCTGAGCCGGATTTCCAGCGGATCGATACCGACCTCATAGGCGAGCTCGTCGATGGCGCTTTCGATGCCGAAGGCGCTCGGGTTCTCGCCCGGCGCGCGCAATGCCCCCGGCACCACCGTGTTGACCCGCACGACGTTCTGCCGCGACGAGAAATTCGGCGTCGCGTACATGACCGAGGTGACCGAGCCGAGCGGCTCGACCCACATGCCGTCGACCGAGGTCTCGTTGACGCCGCGATGCACGATCGACTGGATCTGGCCCTCCGCGTTGGCGCCGAGCGCCACGGTCTGGCGCGTCGCCGCCCGTCCGCCATAGGCGGTGAAGGTCTGCGGCCTGGTGACCGCCAGCTTCACCGGCCGTCCCAGCATTTTCGCGGCGACTGCCGCTACAGCGCCGTAGCCATAGGCAAACGCCTTGGAGCCGAAGCCGCCGCCAATATAAGGCGAGACCAGTCGTACATTCTCGAACGGCACGCCGAACCATTCGGCATAGGTCCGCGCCATGCCGTCGAGCCATTGGCTCGGCTCCCAGACCGTCAGCTGGTCGCCCTGCCACTTTGCGATCAGGCCATGCGGCTCCATCGGCGCCTGGTATTCGCGCGGCGTGTTGTAGGCGTTGCAGATCCTGACCGGAGCCGAGGCGAACGCTGTCTCCGCCTCGCCCCATTCCTTGGTCATCGCATCGACGGGGATGCCGTCGCCGGCCTTTGGATCGCTGAGGTCGACGATCGCCGGCGCCTCGTCATAGGCGATCTTGACCAGCGCCGCGGCGGCGACCGCCTGCTCGAAACTCTCGGCCACCACCGCCGCGACATGCTGGCCGCTGAAGGTGATGTCGCGCGCCAGCGGGCAATAAGCGACGTCCGGCGGCGGCGTGCCCAGCCAGTCCGTTGCGGTTCTCAGCGGCAGGATATTGTCGGGCGTCAGCACCAGCAGCACGCCGGGCGACGCCTTGGCCGCGGCCGTGTCGATCGAACGCACCCGGCCGGCGGCAATGGTGCTCTCGACCAGCACCGCATGGGTAAGCCCCTCGAGCTGCTGCTCGACGGCGTATTTGGCGGCACCGGTGATCTTGGCCGGGCCGTCGACGCGCGACAGCCGGCCGCCGACCTGGTCGGCGAGGACGGCACCGTCCGAAGCGTCGCCGCGTTTGGCATCGCCGGGTCTTGTTCTCAACTCGTGAACGGTCATGCCGTTTCTCCCATTTTGAGGATGGCGCGGGCGACGACGCGCGGCGCCAGTTCGATCTTGTAGTGGTTGGCGCCATGGTCGACGGCGCCCTCGACGGCGAGCAGGCTGGCTTGCCTGACGACCTCCGGCTCGAGCACTTTGCCTTTCAGCGCCTCTTCGACGGCAAGGGCGCGCCATGGCTTGGTGGCGACGCCGCCAAGCGCGACGCGCAGATCGCGGATCGTCCTTCCGTCGGCCTCGAATTCGATGCCGACCGCGGCACTTGCCGCGGCGAATTCATAGGACTGGCGGTCGCGGACCTTGAGATAGGTCGAGCGGCGGGCGGCCGCCGAAGCGGGAATGCCGATCGCGGTGATCATCTCGCCCGGCTCGATCGCATGTTCCCTTTCGGGTGTGCTGCCCGGCAACAGGAAAAAATCATCGACGGCGATCTGACGGTCGCCGAGATGGACGATCGCGTCGAAGGCGACGAGTGCAACCGCCAGGTCGCCGGGATAGGTGGCGACGCAGGCCTCGCTGGTGCCGAGCACGGCATGGCCGCGGGTGACCCCGCCAATCGCCGAGCAGCCGCTGCCGGGCGAGCGCTTGTTGCAGGCGGGGAAATTTGCCGGATCGCGGAAATAGGGGCAGCGTGTACGCTGCATCAGATTGCCGCCGATCGTCGCCATGTTGCGCAGCTGCGCCGATGCCGCCTGCCACAATGCTTCCGAGACTGCGGGGAACCGGCTCTTGATATCGGCATGGTCGGCGACGCGGCTCATCCTGGCCAGCGCGCCGATCGTGGCGCCCCGGTCATCAACGGCAATCGTGTCCAGTCCTTTGAGATGGGTGATGTCGACCACGGTCTCGGGTTCGGCAACGCCGCATTTCGCGAGATCGACAAGCGTCGTGCCGCCGGCCAGAAGCATGGCGCCGGGAAGTGCTGCTGCCTCACGGGCTGCATCGACGGAGCCGGCGCGGAGATACGAAAAGTCCCTCATGACGCGGCCTCCATGGCCGCCTGGCGCACGGCGGCGACGATATGCGGATAGGCGCCGCAGCGGCAGAGATTGCCGGCCATGTATTCGCGGATCTCCTCATCCGAGCCGGCATGGCCTTCGCGAATGCAGGCGACCGCCGACATGATCTGGCCCGGCGTGCAATAGCCGCACTGGAAGGCATCCTGTTCGAGGAAGGCGGCCTGCACCGCATGCAGCGTGCCATCCTCCCCGGCAAGCCCTTCGATGGTGGTGATGTCCCTGCTTTCAGCCTGAGTGGCAAGCGTCAGGCAGGCCAGCACGCGCTGGCCGTCGATATGAACGGTGCAGGCGCCGCACTGGCCCTGGTCGCAGCCCTTCTTGGTGCCGGTCAGCCCGAGATGGTCGCGCAAGGCGTCGAGCAGGGTAACGCGCGGTTCGACCTCCAGCTCATGTCGATGTCCGTTGATTCGAAGTTGGATTGGAGTTCGGGTTTTGCTTGTCATGGGGCGTCTGGCTCCAGTTGCTTGACGCGGGAGGGGATGATCTGGTGCCCGGCCGGCGAGCGGCAAGGTCAGCTTATGGCTAGGTGAAGGCTATCTTCCCCTTGGGGGAAGTGCCCGGCAGGGCAGAGGGGGTCGGTTCGACTTGGCGCGAGCTCCGGGGCTGCGACTTGGGAGGTCGAAAGACGTGACATACCCGATCCCGTGATTACATGAGAAAGGCGCTCCACAATCGGAGGCGCCTCCGTTTGTTACCTAAGGGCCTGCTCCGCCCTGTTCAAGCCCCGGATCGAAAATGATCAAAATTGGAGGAAATTGGC
Source organism: Mesorhizobium sp. M0664 (assembly GCF_040320565.1). NCBI lineage: Bacteria > Pseudomonadati > Pseudomonadota > Alphaproteobacteria > Hyphomicrobiales > Phyllobacteriaceae > Mesorhizobium > Mesorhizobium sp. M0664. The sequence continues at coordinate 16,393 of NZ_JAMYPW010000025.1, read as the reverse complement.
AGGGCAGCCGGCCGTCATGTCTGGAGACAAAAAAGCACCACCGGCCCAAGCCGGTGGTGCTCTCTGAACTGTCTGTAGGGGCAGGACAGTCCAATGATCCTGAGGGGATCGTGCTCAACATGGGCTCATTTTTGCCCCACGGCATCGGCCGAACAGATGACGAGTGCCGGCCGCGAGGAAATATCCTCCGTCGTCATCCACCGGACGTCATCCACGGGCCGTGCACCGGAGGCGGGCAAGATGCCTCGCCTGCCGGAACGCCGGCCCAGATTCGATCCTGTGATTATGTTTACTTGCGATTATATTTGCCGGAGACGTAACGAAGGTGGAAGCGTCTGCGTTCTTGAAACGGGGCCTGCCTATCCGGGTATGCTTCGGATCAGCACTGGAGAAAAAATTGGCCGCGGAGCCGCCCGTCATTTCTGGAGACAAAACCGAAGCCGCCGTTGCAAAGCCGCTGCGCGCCGACGCGCAGCGCAACCGCGATGCTCTGGTCGAGGTCGCGGCAAAAGCCTTTGCCGCGCAAGGCGTCGATGCCTCGCTGGAGGAGATTGCGCGCCAGGCCGGCGTCGGCATCGGCACGCTCTACCGGCATTTCCCAACCCGCGAGCACCTGGTCGAGGTGGTTTATCGGCGCGAAGTGGAAGGACTGTGCCAGGCGGCCGACGAACTCGCCCGCGATCATGCGCCCGACATGGCGCTCGAACAATGGATGCAGCGCTTCGTCGACTACATCGCCACCAAGCGCGGGCTGTCGACAAGCCTGCGCATCCTGCTCACGACCAACTCAACCCTGTTCTCCGACGTTTCCGGCAGGGTGACGCTCGCCTTGCGGCGGCTGATCGATGCTGCGGTCGCCGACGGCTCGATCCGCGGCGATGTCGATGCCTCCGACGTGCTGCATGCGCTGGGCGGCATCTATTCGGCCCCGGACACCAAGGACTGGCGCGACCGCTCGCGCCGATTGGTGTCGCTGCTGATGGATGGGTTGCGGTTTGGAGCGGCCAAATCCGGCCCATCCAAGGAATAACGAATGCAGTGACTGTCCTTATTTCAGCGAGATGCTCATACCGCTGAGATCGGCATTGACTTGCAGGCCTACCTGCCTGCCCGTGAGTTCGAGTTGGGCACCCTTGTCATTGGTCATGACGATCACCTGGGCTCCTTTGCCGAGCGCGCCGCCACCGCCCGCTGCACCGTACACCCCCGTCACATCCCGGGCGCGGCGTATGTGGCGCACGGTACCTTTGAAATAGGTCTTGGAGGCGCCGAAGGCGAGGCCGCCCGAGATGCCGCCGACCGAGATGGGATATCGGCGACCATGGAAGGTCAGTGTGCCCTCGCCTCCGGAGCCGCCGATGAAGAAGGCCGCCTTGTAGACGGCGAAGCGGATCGTACCGCTGTCGGCATGCGCGACGCTGGCAAAGCTAACTGCCGCCGCAGCGATGACGGCAACTGCGACTGAACGAAATCTGGACGAAATCTTCATGATGAGAACTCCTCAAGATCGCCGCATGCCCAGCCGGCCGGGCACGTCGGCGTCGTATCAAAGTCATAGCTGAACAGTCTCGCCCGTCATTGGTTCCAAGCACGCGGCCTGAATCCGGCTGCGAGAAGACCGCCACGAAACGAGGCGGATGGCGAGCATAGTCCTGGCTGTAAGAACAGTGGCCGAATGGTGGGGATGATCGTAGGTGTTGAGGCGGAATGGTATTAGTCTGCGCTGTCTGGGGTTTCGGGAGCGCGGCAAAGCAATGGACTTCAACTCACGACATGGCTACCTGCTGATCGGTGGCCTGATCCTGGTCGGCGCCGGGCTCCTGGTCGTTTCGCTGATCGTCAATCTTCGCGTGGCGCACAGTGTGCGTGACGACGTACGCCATCGTGAAAAGCTGCTGGAATATTATCGCAATATCTTTTCGCAGCTGGGCGTGATCCTGATCGGGATTGGCGTGTCCCTGTTCATCTTCTTTTTCCAGCAGAATTATCAGGACCAGCGCAAACGCGAAACGGAGCTCCAGCAGGTTCTCGCCAAACTGGCGGCGCGTGTTGCCCGCGGCAGCGCTGTCGTGGAGGCCCTCGGCGAATTCGACGCGCTGCTGGATGATGGCGGTGCCTATGCCAGTCCGGAACACGGCGGTGACAACGCCGCTGTCAGCGCCCAGGGAACGGGGCTCGCCAAGCAGGTTTCGCAGATCCTTCTGGTCGAGCGCGACGTCGATGTTCAGGGGTTCGATATTCTCAATCTGTCACGCGATTTCGAAGCATCGTTCGTTGTCAACGAGCTCAACCCAACGCTATGGTTCAACATCGTCCGGGACGAGAGCGACATCAAATATGCCACTACCCAGATCGCTCTGGATTACAAGGACCTGCAGGATGCAATCGGCGGCGAGCCGATCGAGGTTGCGATCGCCAATCCCGAAAAGGAACGGAAGATCAAGCAGGAGGTGCTCGACGTCTTTTATGATGCCGACCTCCTGCGCCAGCGCAGCAGGCGGTTTCTCGCCCGCGCGTGCTGGCTTTTCAGCACGGGGCGCGGCTTCGTCAAGCTTGCACCGGCCAATGAAATCGAAGCCGATGCCAGATCGCACCAGGAATGGCTCGACCGGTCGAAACCCTTTCTGACGCAGTTGAAGTCAGGAAGCGGCGATTGCTTCAAACTGCTCCAGTTCGGCCCGGCGCCTTTGAGTTGAGAACGAGCCAAACACTCAACGACCAGGTTCGACCCCATTGCGGACGATCAGTCAAGCGCCACAAACGCGTATGACTTCATCAGATCAAGTGTTGTCTCGGCGCGTACAGAAAGGTTGTCTGGCACCTCGATCCGAACGAGTAAAATGTCTGTTCCTTGATCAATTCCGAACAAAGCGGCAATCGGTCGGGGACCATCGAAATGGCACGATGCCCATCGCTGTGGAGATGCATCTGTATCGGTTTCTTTGAGCTCGTCTTCGAGAATCCTACGCAATCCGACATCAAGGGCCTCGCCAGCCATGTGACCGAGTTCATCGATCAGCGGGTTCCAATTAACTAGCCAGACCCAATTCTGCACCCAGGCCACCTGCTGGTCTCCAATTTGGGACGAAAGCCGACTGGTCTCGTTAGTCGGTCTTTGCATGATTTGTCGAATCCGCTATCGGCGATTCCTACCATAATAAGCTTGACTGCTTTTTGACCATCTCGGCTGTTGGCGGCAGCCCGCTGATTGAATTTTGACCTAAAGCGGTTCAGCTTTTGATAGTCGCTGACCCGCTCCAAATATCTGTTTTTACGCAATTATGGACGGAAAGCCGCTCCGGACTTTCCTGGAAGTGCTCTAATCTCCCACGCGTTGCAGCGTGCCGAGATGATTGTCGTCGAGAAATTCGACGGTGATGGCCGACGCCTTGCCGTCGGGGCCGACGGCAAAGCTGACGGCCGAGGGCCTGTCCGGCATCTCGGCATCGGGGAAGGTCACGAAGAGGTCGCGGTCGAAATGCTTCAGCGAATAGGACCGCGCGCCGGCAGGCCCGACCTTGAGGACAAGAGTGTCTCCTTCGCCCGATACAATAGCATCGCCGAAGAAATCGTTGAAGTAACGGCCTGCATAGGCACTAGCCGGCTCGGCTGGACTTGCTGGAGAGGGCGGCGCGGCATAGGTGGCCTTGGCCGCCGCAATCACCGGGCCGAACATGCTCGCATAGATATTATTCCATGCCTTTACCTTATCCTTCCCCAGCGTTCCGTCGAAAACGAGATCGGCGAAGCTGTCGGACAGCCCCTCCGGCACGCCTGTCGGAAAGGCGTTGGCGACGACGACGATGCCAAGCTTCTCCTCGGGGAAGAGCATCACCAGGCTGCGTGCGCCGGTGCTGAAGGCGCCCGCGTGACCCCAGATCAGCCCGTGCCGGCCGAATTCAATATTCCAGCCGAGGCCGTAGAAGGCCTCGCCTCCGGAGACGGGATTCTTGCCGCGAGCCGTCAAGGGAATATGTGTCTGTTCCAGCGCATCGGCGGCAATGAGTCTCTTGCCGGCATAGACCCCGTTGCCGAGCACAAGGCGCATCCATTGCGAGAGGTCGCGTGCGGTGGAGCTGACGCCGCCTGCTGGCGCCTGCGCATCCGGATAGCGCTGGACCTTCGCGATCCAGGCGCCATCGATTTTGGCGTGGAGCTCGGCGCGGTTGGCGTGCTTGATGAAGTCCGAATGACGGGAGCTGGTCGAGGCCATTCCAAGCGGACGGTAGAGCTTCTCTTCGGCGACCTCTTCCCATGATTTACCCGTCGGCTTCGCGGCCGCGACCGCACCCTCGGTCAGTCCGAAATTGCTGTAGGAATAGCCCGCACGAAAGCTCGATGACGGCGACGCGAACCGCAGCCGGCGCAGGATCTCCGCGCGGTCATAGCCGATGTCCTCGAGGTCGTCGCCGGCGGTGCCGGGAAGCCCGCTGCGGTGCGCAAACAGGTCGCGGACCGTGAGTTCGCTGGTCGGATAGGGCTGAGCGAGCCGGAAAGCCGGATCGAGGTCGGCGATCTTGGAATCCCACGAAGCGATCCCGTCGCTGACCAGCGCCGCCACGACGGTGGCGGAGACCGGCTTGGAGAGCGAGGCAATCTGGAAGACCGTGTCAGCATCGACGATCTCCGGTTTTCCGGCTTCGCGATGCCCGAACCCCTTGAGGAAGATCACCTCGTCGCCGTGCACGGCGCCGATGGCCAGACCGGGCACGCTACCATCCGCGACGACGCCTTCGGCAAGCAATTCGAGCTTCGCAATGGCCGCGGCGACCCGGTCGGGCGTAATGGTGTCGGCCGACGCCGCCTTCGGCGAAAGCACCATGATTGCGATGACGGCCAACCTCCAACGGAGGTGGTTCCGGTTTGTGAATAGCCGCACGCTCAGCCCCCTCCGCCTCACCGGCGTGCACTATTGCAGCCTGACGCAGGGGAGGCCAGCCCCAAGGATCGCTTCCATCGACGGATGTTCGCTTCGCACCAGTCGAAATTCAGACAGCCGCGCCTGAGCTACGAAGCAGCGCGCAGGCGAAGGCGCCGCCTGCTGGCGCGGGCCTTCTCCGCCACCGCGGCGGTGATCTCGACCACGCCGTCTTCACGCGGTCTGGCGTTGGTGGCCTTGTGGAGCCGCTCATAGGGCAACAGTTCCTTGACCCGGGCTTGAAGCGACGCGACTTCGGCTCGCAGATCCTCGCATTCCTGCCGCTGGACGTCGAACTGTATCTGTTCGGATGCCTGCTGCAGGGAAAGCTGCGAAAAATTCGCGCTGACCGCGGAAAGGTTCATCTTGTCGTGTTCGCTCTCCTTCGTGAGAGCGGACAATTTTTGCTCGACAATTTGCTTTTCGGCCACCGCGTCGCTCGCTTGAGCCTTGAGCCTGGCGATCTCGGTGACGGCTTCGCTGTTGTGGTTGGAGGCGGCTTCCAGCCGCGATCGAAGGTCCTCGATTTCAGAACGCAAGCCGGTCATCTCCGCGACACTGCGTGCAAGCTCGGCTTCCCTGTCACCGTCCCTGAGGCGGGCCGCTTCCGTTATTTCCGATAGCTTCGTCTGCGCCATATCGAGCGATTTCTGCAGCCGCATTTCCTCTTTCTCGCTCTTGCCAAGCGCGGCCAGCAGTTCGGAAACCTGCGCGGCGTCATTGGCATGGACGGTCGAGAGTTCGTCCAGCCTGTGCCGCGCCTCGGCCTCCCGTTTCAGCGCCTTGTCGAGATCGATCGACAGACTGACATGCTTCTCCCGCAGCATCTCGTTCTCGCGCGAGCGTCTGTTGGCCTCGACCGCTCTGGCCGAGAGCGTTTTGACAAGCTCGCCGAACTCGGCCTCGCGTTTTGCGCTCGCATTGCCTGCGACGACGAGTTCCAGCCTTGCCGCAGCCAGCGCGCCGCGAAGTGCTTCCTTGTCCTCGACCAGGCTCGCCTCGTGCTGCTGCAGGGCCTCGATAGCGCTGTCGCGCTCGCGCTGCTTTCTGGTTGCATCGTGGAGCTGTTCGGACAGCACCCTTTGCTGCGCGGTCAGGCCGGTATTTGCCAGCTCCAATTCGTTGGCGCGAAGAATGTCGCCGTGAAGCAGTTTCAGGAATTCGCCCGTCAGATGATGCGAGGTCGCGATCTCCGACAGTTTCGCATTGATCTCCCCCAGATACTCCTGCGCGTCGTGAAAGAGCCCATCGACCGCATTTAAGGCAGCCAGCCGGGTTTGCGTATGGGGGGACAGCCGTCGTGCGGTCTCGAAGGCGTCCGCATTGGCTTCGAGCTGCGAGCTGTCATCCGTTGTCGCGAGATTCTCATCCGATACCGTCTCATCCGGCACAGTGACGTCGTTCAACGGCGACTGATCGTCCACATTGAGACATTCGCTAAACGCATCCGCCAAATCGGTTTCGAGCTCCTTGAACGCTCTCTCCACTGTCTCGGCACGCTTGATCAAACCTTTGAAATTCATGACCGAATATCCCTCTCGTGCAGCGCCGGCAAGGAGCGGATTTTCAATACTTGACCCTCGCCTCCCCCGAATGCGGGTTCATCTCCTGACGTGCGCTCTGGCCGACGCACGCTAGGGACAGGCTTGGCCACTGTCCTCGTGTGTTTGAATGACGCAAACCGTGTTCTGCCGCGCTCCATACCCGAGGCGTTGGCACCGCTCGCAAAATGCCTGCTCATTTCACCCGAAACGGATATGAAGCGGCGCAAGCCTGAGGATCGCCTGGTGATTGTCTTAAGGACCGGCCGAGCCCTCGGTGTTCTGCAGCAGCTACAAGGTCACGGCCTAAGACGACGCGTGTCACTGCCGGGAGGCCTGACCTAATAAATGCCTGACCTAATAAATGATTGTGTTGAATACGTTTCGCTGATTAGCTGCTGTGCATAGACCAGGGACAAGACCGATAAAATGTTGTCCCGGGAGGACCGCGATGCCGGTGCTTGAGGTTCGCCACGTCTCCAAGAATTTCGGGGCTATCCAGGCCCTGACCGACGTCAGCTTCCAGGTGGAGCGAGGCGAAGTCGTTGGTCTGATGGGGGACAACGGCGCCGGCAAGTCGACGATAGTCAAGACTGTGGCCGGGAATTTTCCTCCGAGCGACGGCGAAATTGTAGTCGAGGGCGAGGTGTGCCACTTCCACCAGCCCGTGCAGGCCCGCGCCAAGGGGATCGAAGTTGTTTATCAGGACCTGGCGCTCGCCGATAATCTGACGGCCGCGCAGAACGTCTTTCTGGGGCGCGAGATCAAGAAGGGCTTCTGGCCGATCAGGATTCTTGACAAGCAGGCGATGATCGATCGCTCGGCAGCGCTGTTCAAGGAACTCAAATCGGAAACCCGGCCGCGCGACCTCGTCAGGAAGATGTCGGGTGGGCAGCGCCAGGCGGTCGCCATCGCGCGGACCCGGCTTTCAAATGCCAAGCTGGTGCTGATGGACGAACCAACGGCCGCCATCTCAGTGCGCCAGGTGGCGGAAGTACTCGAACTGATCCGACGCCTCAAAGCACAAGGAGTCGGCGTCATGCTGATCAGTCACCGAATGCCTGACGTGTTCGCCGTGGCAGATCGCATTATCGTCCTCAGGCGGGGCTCGAAAGTTGCCGACAAGCCAGCCGACAAAACATCGCCCGAGGAAATCACCGGACTGATAACGGGGGCCATCCGTGGCGAATAGTGTTCAGGAGTCAGTTGGCGTTCAGGGCTCAGTCGAAGAACATGGCAGGCCGGCCATGTCGGATTTCGTCCCGACCAAGGAAAAAACAGTTCTCCAACGTGTGATTTCAAGTCAGCCCTTCTGGGTGATGATCGCGCTCATCGCGCTCGTCATGTTGATGACTGCGATGGAGCCGAGCTTCGGCACCTCTGAAAACGTCGCCAATGTGACGCGCAATTTCGCACCTTTCGGCATCATGGCACTTGGCATGACGATCGTCATCATCACCGGCGGTATCGATCTGTCGGTCGGCTCCGTCATGGGTCTCGTGGTCATCGTCGCCGGCCTGTTCCTCACCTGGCATTATCCCTGGTACGTCGCCTTCGCCATGGGCCTTTTCTCCGGTCTGGCCTGTGGCGCGGTCAACGGATTCTTTGTCGCCTATGTCGGGATGCCGTCCTTTGTGGTCACCCTCGGCATGCTGTCCGTCGCGCGCTCGCTGGCGGTCGTATTCTCGGCCAACCAGATGCTCTACCAGTTCGGGCCCGATGCTCCGATTGTGAAGGCAATCGGTCAGTGGAAATGGCCGCGGCATGGTCCGAACGACTGGGCACCGCATTGGATACCAGAACTGTCGTCACAGTTCTGGACCATGGTGATCCTGGCCCTGATTGTCGGCTTCGTATTCAACTTCACAGCCTGGGCCCGGCATCTCTTCGCCATCGGCGGCAATGAGGAGGCGGCACGGCTCACCGGCGTTCCGGTCAACTGGATTAAATTCGAGGCCTATGTCTTCTCGGCTTTCACCGCCGCGCTCGCCTCGCTCCTGCTCCTCGGCTATAACGGTTCGGCTATAAATGCCATGGGCCAGGGCTACGAACTGCGCGTTATCGCCGCGACAGTCATTGGCGGCGCCAGCCTCATGGGCGGCGCCGGCACGGCCTTCGGTGCGATCATCGGTTCGGCCTTCCTCGAGGTGATCAGGAATGCGCTGCTGATGGCCGGCATCGATTCAAACTGGCAGGGTGCCTTCGTCGGCGCCTTCATCGTTCTTGCGGTTCTCTTGGGCATGCAAACGGGCGGCAAATCGATTCTCGCCGCGTCGCTGGCAGTCTTGATGCCCAAAAAACGCCGCTAGAAACCCGCCGGCGGGAGGCTTGCGGGACATCACACCAAGGAGGAGAACGTCACATGAAAAAACATCTGCTGACGGCCGCCGTCGCGCTTGGCGCAATGGTGCTTGCCGTTTCCGGCGCCCAGGCGAAATACACCTTCGCCCTGGTGCCGAAGAACATGAACAATCCTTTCTTCGACCAGGCACGCGACGGCTGCAAGAAAGCCGAGGCCGAATCCAATGGCGCCGTGGAGTGCATGTATATCGGCCCCGGCGAGCATGGCGGCGGCGACGAGCAGGTACAGATCGTACAGGATCTCGTGGCCAAGAAGGTGGACGGCATCGCCGTGTCACCATCGAACGCCGCGGCGATGGCGGTTGCGCTGCAGGCCGCCAAGGAAGCCGGCATCCCGGTCCTCACCTGGGACTCCGATCTCCTGCCCGAAAACAAGGATCTGCGCGTTGCCTATATCGGCACGCACAATTATGAGATCGGCGAGAACCTCGCCAAGCTTGTCATGCAGATCAAGCCCAAAGGCGGCACGATCTGCATCCAGTCCGGCGGCGCCGCGGCGGCCAACCACAACGAGCGCATGCAGGGCATTCGCGATACACTTTCGGGCACCAAATCGGCGGCCTCGCCCGGGGATCGGCTGACGGGCCAGAACGGCTGGACCGAAATCGAAGGCTGTCCGCTCTACACCAACGATGATTTCCCGCTTTCGGTGCAACAGTTCGAGGATATCATGGCGAAAAACCCGAACCTCGACGCATTCGTCCCAACCGGTGGCTTCCCGCAGTTCATCCCCGACGCCAACCGCGCCGCGGTCGCACCGTACAAGGACAAGATCGCCTCGAAAGCCCTGGCCCTTGTCGTTGCCGACACGCTTCCGGTACAGATCGACCAGATGAAGGAAGGTTTCTCCCTTGGCCAGGTCGGTCAGCGGCCGTTCGAGATGGGCTACAAGACGATGATGGCGCTGAAGGACATGAAGGAGGGCAAGGCTCCGCCGGCCGACCCGACCTACACGGGCCTCGATGTCTGCACTCCGGAGACAGCCGACACCTGCGTCGCCAAATAGCGCTTTTGGGCGGGAGGAAACTCCCGCCCTTTTCATAGGGGATCTCAATGCCGGAATTGTTCTCGCTCAAGGGCCGTGTCGCATTGGTCACGGGTGCCTCGCGTGGTCTTGGTTTTGCCATGGCCAAGGCACTTGCCGAAAACGGTGCGACGGTGATCGTCAATGCCCGCGACGTGGCCGCCCTTTCCGTGGCGGCCGAAAGGATCGGTGCAGAAGCCCTGCCGTTCGATGTCACCGACGCGGCGATCTCAAGGGCGTCGCTCGAAGGAATCGTCGAACGCCACGGCCGCCTCGACATTCTGGTCAACAACGCCGGCATCCAGCATCGGAAACCGCTGGTCGAATGGCAGGACGAGGATTTCAACCATGTGGTTGCCGTCAATCTGTCGGCTTGCTTCCGCATGATGCGCGACGCGGTGCGCCTGATGCTGCCAAACAAGTTCGGGCGCATAATAAACACCGGATCGGTCGCAGCGATCCTTGGCCGCCCCACCATTCACGCCTATGTGGCGGCAAAGGCGGGCCTGCACGGGCTGACACGCTCCACTGCCGCTGAGCTGGGCCGTCACGGCATCACCGTCAACGCCATCGCCCCCGGCTATTTCGCCACCGAGCTCAACACCGCACTTATGCACGACGAGGCCTTCACCAAATGGGTCGAGGCACGAACCCCCGCGGGCCGCTGGGCCCAGCCTGAGGAGCTCGGCGGAGCCGTGGTGTTTCTCGCCTCCGACGCTGCCGCTTACGTCAACGGGCACGTGCTGGCGGTTGACGGCGGGCTATCGGTTTCCCTGTGATTTCAACCGGCGACACCGTGCCGGGAGGGCGTGCCTGCTAGCCGCCTGAAATGACGACTTGATGCATGCGCTGCTGGCCCGGTCCCCTGCGCGGACGCCGACGCCACACGATTGGATGCCGCGCCGCATTGCAGCCGCCGACTTTCGATTCGCAACAGGTTATTTCGACGTCTGGCGGCATCGATGCTTGATGCCGCCAATATTTCATTCCACACACCGGTCACAATGAGAGACGACATACGGGATCAGCGCCGGGTATTCGGGTGGGCCTTGCCTGCCTCCGCGGTCGTGCATTTGCTCGCCGCCGCGCTTCTTTTGTCCGCACTGCCGCTGTCGCCCCCGCAGCCGCAGAAGGAGCAGCCCATCGCAGTTGATATCGTGCCGCCGCCTAAACCGCCGGAAAAAACCAAACCTCCGTCCCCCGCTGAACCGCCCAAGCCGGAAAAGCAGCCGGAAGCCAAGGTCGAGACGCCGACGAGCCGTGAGGTCACCGCGCAGAGACCTGTCTTCCAATTCGGTGAGAAGGACGCCGGTCCTCGCAAGTCTCTGGACGGCAACAGTGCGGAGGATGGTTCGGAACAACCGCCAGCGCCGCAAGTTCCCAGTAGCCAGGATCTTGCACAGCCACCTGCCGTGACAGCGGTTGAGGGGAAAGACCAGGCTCCGTCGCCTGGCGCATCACCGCCGCCGAAGCCCAAGCCAGCGGATGTCGCCAAAGTGCAAAGGCCCTTGAAGCTTCAGGAAGCGAAGAGATTGTTCTCAAAATCAGCAACCGGTGATCCGGTAGCGACAACCGCGATGAAAAATGTGCCGCGCGCCGTGCGGATCGGTCAGCTCTGCAACACGGAACTCGCACAGCAATTGGTGCACGCGTCGCCCCCCTATTTCCCAAACAGCCTGCTTGAGTATCGGCTGAAGGCCGGCACGGTCATGAACGTCGCCAGTGCGCCGTTCCCTGCAAACGGGCAGTGGTACGATCTGAGCTTTCGCTGCGAGGTCGATCCGGACGCGATGAGAGTCGTGTCGTTTGCCTTTCGTGTTGGAAATCCGGTGCCGCGCAGCGAATGGAAGCGCCGCGGATTGCCCGCCGAATAGGTGGTCGAGGCCACGGAGGCTGGCTGGCCGGCGCCATCAAATCCGGCCGGCGATGTCTTCGCGCGCTCCGGGCTGCCGAACCAACACGCGCCAAAAGTGGCTTTCGTCAGCGGCCGCCGAAGTCTAGCATACGGCTTTGGGAGGAGGCTTCGATGACTTCAAGTTTCAACGTTCATCATGCTGCCGGCTATGAGCAGCTCATGGGCCGCTGGAGCCAAAGACTCGCGCCGCTGTTCATCGACTTCGTGGGGCTTGCCGACGGCGAAAAGATCCTCGACGTCGGTTGCGGTACCGGCAGCCTGACCTTCGCGCTCGTCAAGGCCGCTGACCTCGGCGAGGTCGCGGCGATCGACTTTTCGGCCGTTTTCGTCGAGGAGGCAATCCGACGCAACACCGATCCGCGGATAAAAATCCGTCAGGCGGATGCCTGCGCCCTGCCCTTTGAGGATGGCGCGTTCGACCGTGCCCTAGCCCTGCTCGTGCTCCATTTCGTGCCCGAAGCCGGCAAGGCAGTCGCCGAGATGCGCCGCGTCGTGCGGCCGGGCGGCGTCGTCGCGGCGACGGTATGGGACCATCTCGGCGGCATGCCGGGGATGCGCATGATGATCGACACGGTGGCGGTGCTCAGTGAAGGCGGACGCCAGCTGCGTGCCCGCTATTGCACGCAGCCGATGATGCAGCCGGGTGAAATGAAACGGACCTTTGTCGAACAGGGTCTCCGCGACGTTACGGAAACCCAGTTGATGATCCGCATGGACTACCAAAATTTCGGTGATTACTGGGCGCCGATTGCCGCCGGCGAAGGGCCGCTCGGCAAGTATGTGGCCGCGCTCGATCCGGAAGAGCGGGCGCGCACCGACGCCGCCATGCGCGACGCCTATGAGGCCGGCCGGCCCGACGGCCCGAGGTCCTTTGCCAATGTCGCCTGGGCCTGCCGCGGTGCCGTTGCCTGACGTTGGCGCTAATGCACGCCGCGAAAAAGCGCGTCGCATGAGGCCGATCGAATGCGACGCGCTTTAGCCGATCCCGTAAACCAGCCCGACGCGGCCGTCCGAAAGCTGTTCGACCTTGCGCAGTTCGAGCCCACGACGATTTTTCGCCGTTCCAAACAGCGCCTTTCCGTCACCGGCGAGCAGCGGATAGACGATCAGCCTGAGTTCATCGACCAGCCCGGCATCGATAAGGCTCGCGGTAATTCGGGCGCCGCCCATAAGGTAGATGTCCTTGCCGGGCTGCTGTTTCAGCGCAGCGATATCCTCGAAATTCCGCACGAAGCGCGTCTTTGGCCAGGCCGCCGAAGTCATTGTGTTCGACAGCACATAATGCGGCGTCTGCGCGGCGAAGCTGGCCCATTCGAGCTCGGCCGGCTTCGGTAACTTGCCGGTCATCGGCAGCGGCTTGTCGGGCTCGTTCTGGATGGCGCTCCAGTAGCGCTCGTAGCCGGCATACATGACGCTGCCAAGCAGGCAAGCGTCGATTTGCGGCGTCAGGCCGTATTCGTCCGACCACGCGTCGACCCAATCGGCATAACCCTCGGGCCCCTCCATCTTGCCGTCGACGGAAATCTTCATTCCAGCGATCAATTTGCGCATGACTTCCTCCATCAGGCTTGCGGGATGCAAGCACGTTTCATCGTTTCAGCGTTGCTTCGTGTTGCTGGCGGCGACCTCAGGGATGGCCGCCGCGAGTTACATCAGGCCGGCAGGCGGCGGTCGTATTCTTCCCGCAGGCGGCTCCAGCCGTCCCAGAACGAGGTCGGCGTCTTGCCCGCCAGGCGGGCGGCCAGCAGGTCGAGGTGTATGTGCCAGCCGGCCGTGATGTTGAGCTGGATTGCACGTTCCGGCAGGCGGCGATGAACGACGGTGAGCAGCACATCGTTACCCTTCGCCTCCAGCAGGAAGGAGACGCCGCCGGTGTTTCCCCAGGTGATGGAAAGCTTGCGCGGCGGATCGAGTTCGGTGATCCGGCCCTCCATCCGATGCTCTTCGGGAAAGCCCGCGGGGCGCTGGCCAGGCGGGTCCGTCAGCTCGTCGTTACGCCAGACCAATTCGAACGAGCTGCCGGCCTTCATTTCCATCTGGCCCGCGGCCATCCATTGCCGGCGCAAGTCACTCTCGGTGAGATAGGCCCAGACGCGCTCGATGGGGCCGGGCAAGAGGCGCTGGATGGTGAATGTGGCGGGCTCGCTCAGCTCGCCATAGGCGTCGATGGTTCTCATCTGGTTCATTGCTCGTCTCCTTCTTTCGGGTTGGGCGATTTCCTGGACTCATCCTGGGCTTTGCGTGCGTCCTCTTCGCGAAGAAGGCGTTCGAGAACATCGAGACGACCGGTCCAGAAGCGCTCGTAGAAGCTGAGCCACTGATGGGCGCTGGCCAGCGGTCCAGGGGCTAGTCGGCACAGATGCGTGCGGCCCCTCACCTCTCGACGAATAAGCCCTGCGTTCTCCAGCGCCTTGATGTGCTTGGAGGCCGCCGCGAGCGACATCGCGAAGGGTTCCGCCAGCTGGCTTACCGTTTTCTCGCCATCGGCGAGATCGCGAAGCATGTGCCGCCGGGTGGCGTCGCCAAGGGCGTGAAAAACCGCGTCCATCTGGGGTGTCTCTAATTCAACCATGTAGTTGAATATAGACGCACGCTTTGAGATAGTCAACCGTTTGGTTGAATAATTTTTGTGAAGCGCCGCGGGGCCGTTTGCGCCATCGAGCGTGTCGACGTGACGGGAGATACGGACGCGCCCCGCGACAGTAAGGGCGAGGCCCTTATTTGCCGTTGAAGAAACTGTGGATCGCGGCTTCCAGCTTTTCGATAAGCTGAGAGTTGTGGCAGCTGCCAGCCCAGATCAGGGCGTTTAGCCTCATCTCTTTGTTGATAAAGCTCACTTTCCCAGAATCCAGCAGGTATTCCGCGATCTCGTAGTGCCGCCCCTTGATAGCCTCGATGAGCGCGTTGTTTCTCCCCGTCTTGTCGGTCAGATTTACTTCCGCGCCATTCTCCACGAGCAACTTGACGACTTCGAGATGCCCGTTCTTCGCCGCCTCGATAAGAGCCGTTCTGCCGTAGTAGTCAGCTCGCGCGTTGATCTCTATTTGGGGGTGTCTCACGAGGACTGCGATACACGCGTAATGTCCCTTGGCCGACGCAAGGCTCAAGGGCGTGCTCTTCCACTTGTTTCTGGCATTCACGTCGATTTCCGGGTCTTCGATCAGCGCCTCCACCACAGCTGTGCGGCCATTGAGGGCTGAAAGGTGAAGTGCAGACCAGCCGCCGTCGTCCGACTGATTGATGTCGGCGCCAGCCGCCAATTCCGATCGAACCGCCTCCGCATCGCCTTGTTCTGCCGCGACCAGCAGGGGCGACCAGTCTCTTGCCCCTTCGGCTTCCAAGCTGTTGGTCAACGCAGTCGCCTCCTCGGATAGTCCACAGAATACCACAGAATCCGCGATAGTGGGGTCGTCCTGTATAGAGTTCCCTGGAGTCCGTGGGTCACAGAGAGCTGTCGGCCCGAAGCGGAGGATCAGCGCTTCACGTCCGTCTCCTCACATTCTCCTGATATCGACTGGCTTTGGCGGCCATTCAGACTAGATAGAGCCTGCGCCGGGCGGAACGATGCAGAAGGACCTGAACATGCCTGAACAGATTACCCTGAATAGACCTGAACAAATCAGATTGAACGACGGCTCCGCCATTCCGCAAATCGGCCTCGGCGTGTGGCAGGTCGATCCAGCCATCACCGCCAAGGTGGTGCGCTGGGGAATCGAGGCCGGCTACAGGCTGATCGACACCGCCGAAGGCTATCAGAACGAGGAAGGTGTCGGGCAGGCGATCCGCTCGGCCGGCGTGCCGAGAAGCGAGTTGTTCATCACCTCGAAACTGCGCAACGGCGCGCATCAGCGCGACGCCACCTTGCGCGCCTTCGACGAGACGATGAGCAAGCTCGGCATCGAACAGATCGACCTGTTCCTGATCCACTGGCCGGTGCCCAGCCAGGACAGATATGTCGAGGCCTGGAAGACGCTGATCGAACTCAGGCAATCAGGCCGGATCAAGTCGATCGGCGTTTCGAACTTCAACCAGGACCACCTCGAACGGATCATCGGCGAGACCGGCGTCACGCCGACCGTCAACCAGATCGAGCTCCACCCCCGCTTCCAGCAGCGTGACAAACGTGAATTCCACGACAGGCACAACATCCGCATCGAGAGCTGGAGCCCACTGGGCAGCGGCCGGCTGTTGAGCGATCCGACGCTTGAAAGCATCGCCAGGAAACACGGCAAGTCGGTGGCGCAGACGATCGTCAGGTGGCACCTTCAGGAAGGGCTGATCGTCATTCCAAAGTCGATCCACCAGGACCGCATCGCCGCCAATTTCGATGTCTTCGATTTCGAGTTGGAAGCGAAGGACCTCGAGCTTATCCGGGGCATGGATTCGCCCGACGGCCGCACCGGCCCGAACCCCGCCACGGCCGCATTCCTGTTCTAACGAGGCGGGCCAACCGGGACGTTGGCATTCCTTCACACCCCCCTCTGTCCTACCGGACATCTCCCCTTCAAGGGCAGGGGAATCGCATATGGCGATTTTGGGGTTGAGTTTAGGCTGAGAAAGGATTCTTTGGAGAGGCAGTTGAGCGAAGGAGCGACTGCCATTTCCTGCCTTGAGAGCTACTTTGGCGCGGTGCC
>NZ_JAMYPW010000024.1:0-83014 GCF_040320565.1 Mesorhizobium sp. M0664 | reverse complement strand
TTCCCATCAGCCATCGCATCAAGAAATGCGCCTGGAACGACGACTATCTCATCAATGCCATCACTCATATGCGATAGCCCTGCCCTCGAGGGGGGAGATTCGCCAGCCTGTTCACTGTTATCAAACCTTCATCGTTTCGAAATGTGCCTGAAACATTGAAGCTGGAGCTTGGCGGCTACGTTCAACGCCATCCAGGAGACAGCCATGAACAAGATTTCGATGACGCGGCGCGCTTTCGTCACGTCGGCCAGCGCCGTTGGCCTGGTCGGCGCCTCGGGCCTCGCCCTCCCCTATTACTCGCGCGCCAATCAGCGCCCGGCTTTCACCCATGGCATCCAGTCCGGCGACGTCGACGCCACCAGCGGCATGGTCTGGACACGCACCGACCGGCCGTCGCGCGTCATGTTCGAGGTGTCGCCGACCGAAAGCTTCACCAATGCCGTCCGCCTCGCGCCGCTCGATACCTCGCCGGCCAGCGATTATACGGTGAAGCGGCTGCTTACCGATCTCGCCTCCGACCAGGACATCTTCTACCGCATGGTCGCGGCCGATCTTGCCGACATCAACGCCGTTTCCGAGCCGGTCGTCGGCCGCTTCCGCACGGCACCTGCCTCGAAGCGCGACATTCGCTTTGCCTGGTCGGGCGACACCGCCGGCCAAGGTTGGGGCATCGACGAGACCGGCATGAAGACCTACGCCACCATTGCCAAGCACACGCCCGACTTCTTCCTGCATTCGGGCGATACGATCTATGCCGATGGTGCGATGAAGGACGAGGTCGACCTGCCCAACGGCGGCAAGTGGAAAAACAAAGTGCTGATCGACGAGAAGCGCAAGGTTGCCGAGACGCTGGACGAATACCGGGCGCAGTGGAAATACAACATGATGGACAGGCATGTGCTGGCGCTCAGCGCCATCTGTCCGACCTTCTATCAGTGGGATGACCACGAGGTGCTGAACAACTGGTCGGACTCGAAGGACCTGAGCGCCGACGATCGCTACACTGAAAAATCCATCCATGTGCTGGCGGCACGTGCGGCGCGCGCCTTCCACGAAATGACGACGATCCGTTACGAGCCGTCGGAGCCCGGCCGCGTCTACCGCAAGATCGCCTATGGTCCGCTGCTCGACGTGTTCTTCCTCGACATGCGTTCCTACCGCGGCCCCAACGGTCCGGATATGCAGGAGACGATGACGCCGCAATCGCGCATCCTCGGTGAACAGCAGATCAAGTGGCTGAAGCGTGAACTGGCGAATTCCAACGCAACCTGGAAAATCATCGCCGCCGACATGCCGCTCGGCCTCGTCGTCTGGAACGACGGCACCAAGAAGGTAGGGGCCGAGGCGGTCAGCAATGGCGACAATGGCCCGGCCAAAGGGCGTGAGCTGGAAATTGCCGACCTTCTTCGCTATATAAAGAATGCGGGTATCAGCAACACTGTCTGGCTCACCGCAGACGTGCATTACACAGCCGCGCATTACTACAATCCGGACAAGGCGCAGTTCCAGGACTTCGATCCGTTTTGGGAATTCGTTTCGGGTCCGATCCATTCCGGGACGTTCGGGCCTAATGGTTTCGATATGACATTCGGCCCGGAGCTGAAGTTCATAAAGGCACCAACTGCCGAACAGGGTCAAAACCTGGCGCCTTCGGCCGGCCTGCAGTTCTTCGGGCTCGTCGAGATCGAGGGCGCCACCGAACAGTTGACGGTGCGGCTGATGGATCGCGACGACAGCGAACTCTACAAGGTCACGCTCGATCCGGTGCGGTCGGCGTGAGCGACGGCGCCACTACACTCGGGCCAGCCCGAGGGTAGGAACGTATATCAATCGGGATAGCAGACGACGGGAATGTTGGGCCAGACGGCGCTGTCGCATCCGGCATTTTGCTGCCGCTGCTTGAAGGCGGCGCTGACCGGCCCGGTCACCACCGGATCGACGCCATCGGGAGCATCGGCAAAAAGCTGCTCCGCCGACGGCTTGTCGGACGGCAAAGCAGACCGCGTCTCCTTGAACGACGCCGCCGATTGCGCCGCGCCGGCCGCGAGGAGGACGGCGAGCGCGGTACATGCCAAAATCGGCCGGAGTTTGATGCCTATCTCGATCATGAAATTCGAACTGTCCGGACCATGAAAGGTTCCGCCTTGGTTAATAATTCCACTTCACACCAAGACATTTAAGATTTGGTGACTTTATTTGGTGGCTCGCCTCCTCTTTCGCAATTGCGAAAAACCCTGTATGAGCCGCCCAACCGAAAGAGGCAGCGCCTTTTGGCCTGCTGCCTGCAACGCTCCCGAGACCAAAACATGAAAATCCGCAATATCGCGATCATCGCGCACGTCGACCATGGAAAAACCACCCTCGTCGACCAGCTTCTGAAACAGTCCGGCTCGTTCCGCGACAACCAGCGCGTCGCCGAGCGCGCCATGGATTCGAACGACCTCGAAAAGGAACGCGGCATCACCATCCTGGCCAAGGCGACCTCGGTCGACTGGAAGGACACCCGCATCAACATCGTCGACACGCCCGGCCACGCCGACTTCGGCGGCGAGGTCGAGCGCATTCTGTCGATGGTGGATTCGGCCATCGTGCTGGTCGACGCCGCCGAGGGGCCGATGCCGCAGACCAAATTCGTGGTCGGCAAGGCACTCAAGGTTGGACTGAAGCCGATCGTCGTCATCAACAAGATCGACCGGCCAGATGCCCGCCACGTCGAAGTGGTCAACGAGGTGTTCGATCTTTTTGCAGCACTTGACGCTACCGACGAGCAGCTCGACTTCCCTATCCTTTACGGTTCAGGCCGCGACGGCTGGGTCTCGGAAAACCCCGAAGGTCCGAAGGACCAGGCTCTGGCGCCGCTGTTCGACCTCGTCATCAAGCACGTGCCGGCCCCGACCGTTCATCCCGGCCCATTCCGCATGATCGGCACCATCCTGGAAGCCAATCCTTTCCTCGGCCGCATCATCACCGGCCGTATCGAATCCGGCACGCTGAAATCCAACCAGGCGGTCAAGGTGCTGCACCATGACGGCACCCAGGTCGAAACCGGCCGAATCTCGAAAATCCTTGCTTTCCGCGGGCTCGAGCGCCAGCCCATTGACGAGGCGCAGGCGGGCGACATCGTCGCCATCGCCGGCCTGTCGAAAGGCACTGTCGCCGACACCTTCTGCGACCTGTCGGTGACCGAGCCGCTGCACGCGCAGCCGATCGATCCGCCGACTGTGACGATGTCTTTCCTCGTCAACGATTCGCCGCTGGCCGGTACCGAAGGCGACAAGGTGACCAGCCGCGTCATCCGCGACCGCCTGCTGCGCGAGGCCGAAGGCAATGTCGCGCTGAAGATCGAGGAATCACCTGACAAGGATTCGTTCTTCGTTTCCGGCCGCGGCGAATTGCAGCTGGCCGTGCTGATCGAGACGATGCGCCGCGAAGGTTTTGAGATCGCCGTGTCGCGGCCGCGCGTCGTCATGCAGAAGGGCGATAGCGGCGAATTGCTGGAGCCGGTCGAGGAAGTCGTCATCGACGTCGACGAGGAGCATGCCGGCGTCGTCGTGCAGAAGATGTCGGAGCGCAAGGCCGAGATGGTCGAGCTTCGCCCTTCGGGCGGCAATCGCCAGCGCATCGTCTTCCACGCGCCGACGCGCGGGTTGATCGGCTACCAGTCGGAACTGTTGACCGACACGCGCGGCACCGCTGTGATGAACCGGCTGTTCCATGCCTATGAACCTTACAAGGGTGAGCTGCCGGGCCGTACCAACGGCGTGCTGATCTCCAACGAACAGGGTGAATCGGTGGCGTACGCCATGTGGAACCTGGAAGACCGTGGCCCGATGGTCATCGACCCGGGCGTCAAGGTCTATCAGGGCATGATCATCGGCATCCATTCCAGGGACAACGACCTCGAAGTCAACGTGCTCAAGGGCAAGAAGCTGACCAACATCCGCGCCGCCGGCAAGGACGAGGCGGTAAAGCTGACACCGCCGATCCGCATGACGCTGGAACGCGCGCTGGCCTGGATCCAGGACGACGAGCTGGTCGAAGTGACGCCGAAGACCATCCGCCTGCGCAAGCTCTATCTCGATCCGAATGAGCGCAAGCGTTTTGAGAAGTCGGCGAAAGTGGTCGGCGCGGCGTAAAGGGCAATACCGCGCAATGAGCGGTAAACTCGTCACGGCTGTCATATACGACAATCGACCCGAGGCCGAAGTTTGCGTGTCGATGCTCGACGCGTATGGAATTTATGCTCTCGCGAATTATCTTCTCGACACGGGCAGGCTTGGCTTGATCCATGTGCAAGTCGCCGACTGCGATCTCGATGCGGCCAAGGGTTTGATTGGCTCGGCCTCCAAAGAGGGCAACTGACCCCTGGCCGTACGGATTCCCTGCCGTTGCCTCATTCACCTGCAGCCGAAATGATTTTGTCCCGGTCTGGTTCGCCAGACAGGTGGATCTGGATCGCCGTTCCCGCCCGCGCTGGCTTGCGCAAGGCTTTGGCTCCGTCCGGACCAACCACCAGCAATCGTTTCTCTTCCCAAACCTGAAGCCGCGATCGCGAGACACCGAGTTCGTTGGCGAGCAACCGGTCGAGCCGCAGCGCTGTCGGCATTTCGAGCCAGAGCCGAAGTTCGAGCGCGCTGGTATTTTCCGGTCTATCCCCGAGCGCCTGCTTATGAACGACGGCTTCGGGAAACTCCTCGACGCGCCCGATACTGCTTCGCAATGCGGCAACATCGAAGGCATGGCGCCGCGCCAGGACCGGATCGTTGCTTTCGAGCGCCTGCAATATTGTCGGTTCGATATCGCGGCGGCTGCAGCGCTCCAGAATGCCGAAATTCCAGGAATTGTCGCAGTCGATGCAGCGGTAGATCAACCAGGCGTCAATGCGCTTGCCGTTGGCATTGACCCGGAATTTGCCGCTGCAGCGATAGGCTTTCAGGCCGCCGCAGCGATTGCAGTTGAGGTGAGGTCGAGGTGCGGTCTTGGGTGTGATCGTCCAGCGGATACGCAGTATCGAAGGCATGCCGAAAAGCCCTTCCCGTCGGGAAGTTCGTCAGATCGGCGATATCGAGAACCCATGCGGGCACGGCGTGGCGAGAGACTGCGGCAGTTGGAAATCAGGTGTCGCGGGTGGTTATGCGCGACAGCGGTTCAGCAGTGCCAAACCGGTCTCGAACCGCCACCCGAGGAACACATGATGTGAAAATAGGCATCGCGACTGCGACGCCCTGCTCTGTGTTGGGGGAGTTGACGAGACCGGCGGTTACGAAGGCAAAGTGAAGCTCGAAATGATGTCGGGACGACATTTCTAGCCGCGAGGTGCCTGGCCGACAAGCCTTCTTTCGGTGGACGCTACTGTCGTCGGACCAGTTGGGTTATCTTGAACGACCCAAACATTTCAAACGGGATCCGCGTCATGCATTTCACATCGCTTCTGATTTTTGCCGGCGCCCTGCTTGTTGCCGCCGGCTCGCCCGGCCCATCGATCGCCGCTCTTGTGGCGCGGGTCATCGCAAAAGGGTTTCGCGACGTGTTCCCGTTCCTGCTTGCGATGTGGATCGGCGAAGCGATCTGGCTGTCGCTGGCGGTGTTTGGCCTCGCCGTGGTGGCGCAGACGTTCCACTTTGCCTTTGTCGTCGTGAAGTGGGTCGGCGTCGCCTATCTCGGCTGGCTTGCCTGGAAGATGTGGACGGCACCGGTCGAGGCCAAGGAAGGCGCGCTGCCGCGCGAAGATTCGCCCGTCAGACTGTTCTTTGCCGGCATGGCGGTGACACTCGGCAACCCCAAGATCATGATGTTCTATCTGGCGCTGCTGCCGACCATCATCGACCTCGGTTCGGTCAGCATGGTGGGCTGGATCGAATTGACGGCGACCATGGCAGTGGTCCTGGTCGCCATCGATTTGACATGGGTGCTCGCCGCATCGCAGGCGCGCAAGCTCTTGAGGAGCAAGCGGGCGATGAAAATCGCCAACCGCATCAGCGCCGGTACCATGGCCGGCGCTGCGGCGGCGATCGCCGCGCGGTCTTGAGCCGGCGTCAACCCATTTCGATTATCGGTGCGATCTCGACGCTGAAACCCGGGTCCGTCAAGATAGGACAATCTTTGGCTTTGCCGACGGCATCGTCGATGTCCTTTGCTTCGATGATGGTGTAACCGGCGGTCGGATTGCTGCCGCCATTGTTCTCGACCTTGCCGCCAGGCAGCAGGGTCTTCGACATGCCGACTGGATTGCCACCGTCGACCACCGCTGAACCAAGCTTGCCGTACCAGCCGTTCCAGGCATCCATCGCTGCCTTCCGTTCGGCCTCCTCGGTCGGCATCTTGCCCGAGCCGTGATAGACGTAGAGAAATTTCGCCATGTTCTCCTCCTCTGATCGGCGGCATCGAACCGGCATGCGGTCATGCCGCATGCCGATCATCGGACCAAACCGGCAAACAAGCAACGAGAATGCGAAGTAGCTAATATAATATGCCGTTGGCTCGCAACGGCGGTGCCCTATCGCGCCATCGCATGGTATTCATCGTTCGGCCGCATATCGATTGCCGATGCCAGCCGGTTCGACATGTTGAAGAACGCCGCGGTCGAGGCGACGTCCCAGATGTCGCGGTCGGAAAAGCCGACTTGCCGCAACGCCGCCCGGTCCGCTTCGACGATCTTTGCCGGCTGCCCGGTCAGCTTCACCGCGAATTCGAGCATGGCGCGTTGCCTGTCCGACAGCTTGGCGGCGCGAAAATTCATCACCATCATCTCGCCGAAGGCTGGGTCGCCGGAAAGCTGGCGCACCGCCGCGCCATGCGCGGCCAGGCAATAGTAGCAATGGTTGACCGATGAGACGGCCACCGCGATCATCTCGCGCTCGAGTTTCGACAGGCCGGATTCACCCAGCATCAAATCATTGTACATGTCGGTGAAAGCGCGCAGCTTCTTCTCGTCGAAGGCATAGGCGAGCAGCACGTTGGGAACGAGGCCGAGCTTCTCCCGGCACTTGGTGAAATAGGCCTTGGTCGCGTCGCTCAGCTCCGCCGGTGCCAGGTCAAGCGCGGTGATTTTGTCCGTCATGGCGGATCTCTCCTCTTTTTCGCCAGGCTGCCGGTGAATTCCGACATTTCGTCGCAAGCCGTCAAACCTTTGTCGCCAAATACCCGTCATCTGTTAGCATAGCCGCAAAAACATGTGACGGGAGGGACTCATGGCCAGCGTAAAGTCAGCGAGCCGGTTGAAAAAAGCCGGCCTGACGAGGGGTGAAGCCGCGGGTGGTGAAAAGCCCGGCAGGCTTGCCGACTACCTGCTGGCCCGAGCTCCGGCCGAAGATGTCGCCGCCTACGACGTCATCGATCTCGAACGCGCTGCCGAACTCGCCGGCCGCGCAGTGGCCAGGCACAAGAAGGACGACTGCGTCGTTGCCATAGACGTCGATTCCGGTGTCGTCCGCCAGGGCCGGCCGATGACGGTGATCACTGTCGTCAACGACAACATGCCGTTCCTGTTCGATTCCGTCCTCGGCGAGATTACAGAAAGCGCCGGCGAGCCGCTGCTGGTTACCCATCCAGTCATAGTCGTCAGGCACGGCAAGAACGGCGTCGAGGAAATCCTCGGCGATGGCGGTTATGCCAAGGGCGACCACAGCCATGACCGACTGAGCGTCATCCATGTCCATATCGGCCGCCTTTCGGCCGAGCAGGCCGAAGGCCTGGCCGCACGCCTGACGAAACTGCTCGGCCAGGTGCGAGCCGCCGTCACCGACTGGAAGCCGATGCTTGCCCGCCTCGACCAGGCGATCTCGGAATTCCGCTACTCGCCAGTGCCGCTCGACAAGGCCCATGTCACCGAGGCGATCGCCTTCCTCGAATGGCTGCGCGACGACAACTTCACCTTTCTCGGCATGCGCGAATTCAACTATACCGGCGGCGAGACGAGCGGCATGCTCGAGCGCGCCGAAAAGCCCGGCCTCGGCATCCTTTCCGATCCCGACGTGCTGGTGCTCAGACGCGGCACCGAAGCGGTGAGCACGACGCCGGAAATCCGCGCCTTCCTGCATGGGCCGGAACCGCTGATCGTCACCAAGGCCAACGCCAAGTCGTCGGTGCACCGCCGCATCTACCTCGACTACATCGGCGTCAAGACCTACACCGGCAAAGGCGTGCTTTCAGGCGAGCTCCGTATCGTCGGCCTGTTCACCTCGACTGCCTATACGCGCTCGGTGATGAAAATCCCCTATCTGCGCTCGAAGGCGGAAACCGTCATCGCCAAATCCGGCTTCAATCCAAGCGACCATTCCGGCAAGGCATTGATCAACGTGCTGGAGAGCTATCCGCGCGACGAGCTGTTCCAGGTTCCGGTGCCGATCCTGCGCAAGCATGCCGAAGCCATACTGGGCTTGATCGAGCGGCCGCGCGTCAGGGCATTGGTGCGTGTCGACCAGTTCGACCGCTTCGTCTCCGTGCTCGTCTTCGTGCCGCGCGACCGCTACGACAGCGTCGTGCGCGAGAAGATCGGCACCTATCTGAAGACCGTCTTCGAAGGCCGGCTGTCCGCCTATTACCCGGCCTTCCCGGAAGGCGGGCTGGCGCGCGTCCATTTCATCATCGGCCGCTCCGGCGGCAAGACGCCGAAGGTCGAGCAGGCAACGATCGAGGCGGCGATCCGCGACATCGTACGGACTTGGGACGATGCCCTGCGCGAGACCGCGACCGAGACCGGCGCCGATGCGAGACTCACGGCCATCGCCTCGCGTTTTTCGGAAAGCTATCGCGACAGTTTTCGGCCGGGCGTGGCGCTGGCCGATGCCGGGCGCATCGCCAAGCTCGATGCGTCAAATCCGATCGCCATCGACTATTACCGTCACGCCGACCAGAAGCCGCATCAGGCGGCACTGAAGATCTATCACCATGGCAGCCCGGTGGCGCTGTCGCGGCGCGTGCCCGTGCTGGAAAACATTGGTTTCCGCGTCATCAGCGAGCGCACTTTCGAGGTCGGCGACAATCAATCCGGCACGATCAATAGTGATCAGCCCGGCATGGTCTTCATCCACGACATGGAACTCGAGAACAGCTACGGCAGGCCGATCGACCTCGGCAATGGCGGCGCGCTGTTCGAGGATGCGTTCCTTTCCGTCTGGCGCGGTGATGTCGACAATGACGGCTATAACGGCCTTGCCCAGACCGCCGGCCTGTGGTCGGGCGAGATCACCGTCCTGCGCGCCTATGGCCGCTATCTCCAGCAGGCCGGCATCCCGCAGAGCCAGGATTTCATCGCCGCCGCGCTCAACCGTTATCCCGAGATCGCCCGCGGCCTGCATGCGCTGTTTGTCGCCCGCCTCGGCGCGACGGCCGAGACGGAAGGCGTCGTTCAGGCCAAACATCTGAAAGCCAAGATCACGGATGCGCTGGAAGACGTTCCCAACATTGACGACGACACCATCATCCGCCGTTATCTGAACCTGATCGAAGCCTCGCTGCGCACCAATCATTTCGTTGCCGATACGAAACAGAAAGGCCAATCGCTGGCGATCAAGCTCGATTCGCAATCGGTCGACGGGCTGCCGGCGCCGCGGCCATGGCGGGAGATCTTCGTCTACGGCTCCGAGGTCGAGGGTGTGCATCTGCGCTTCGGCCCGGTCGCGCGCGGCGGCCTGCGCTGGTCGGACCGTGCGCAGGACTATCGCACCGAGGTGCTCGGCCTGGTCAAGGCACAGCAGGTCAAGAATGCGGTGATCGTGCCGGTTGGCGCCAAGGGCGGCTTCTACCCGAAAAAGCTGCCGATGAGCGCCGGGCGCGACGCAATTTTCGAGGCCGGCACGGCCGCCTACAAGAATTACGTTTCCAGCCTGTTGTCGATCACCGACAATATCGGGCTGGATGGCGTCATCCCGCCAGCCGGCGTCGTGCGGCGCGATCAGGATGATCCGTATTTCGTCGTCGCCGCGGACAAGGGCACGGCGACCTTCTCGGACATCGCCAACGCCATCAGCGAAAGGCACGGCTTCTGGCTCGACGACGCTTTCGCCAGCGGCGGTTCGGCCGGCTACGACCACAAGAAGATGGGCATCACCGCCAAGGGCGCCTGGGAAGCGGTCAAGCGGCATTTCCGCGAGATGAACCGCGACATCCAAACCACGCCGTTCACCGTCGTCGGCGTTGGCGACATGTCGGGCGACGTGTTCGGCAACGGCATGCTGCTGTCGGAGCAGACCCGGCTGATCGCCGCCTTCGATCATCGCGACATCTTCATCGATCCCGATCCCGACATGGCCGCTTCGATGGCCGAGCGCCGGCGTATGTTCGCTCTCGCCCGCTCAAGCTGGCAGGATTACGACAAGACGAAGCTGTCCGAAGGCGGCATCATCGTCTCGCGCAGCCAGAAGTCGATCACCTTGCCGGCTGCCGCGGCTGCAGCTATCGGCCTCGGCAAGACAACGGCCACGCCGGTCGAGATCATGAGTGCCATCCTCAAGGCGCCGGCAGATCTTTTGTGGTTCGGCGGCATCGGCACCTATGTCAGGGCATCGGGCGAGACCAACCAGGACGTCGGCGACCGTGCCAATGACGCGATCCGCATCACCGCGCTCGACCTGCGTGCCAAGGTCATCGGTGAAGGCGCCAATCTCGGCGTCACACAGCGGGCGCGCATCGAATTCGGATTGAATGGCGGCCGCTGCAACTCAGATGCGATCGACAATTCGGGCGGCGTGAACTGCTCAGACGTCGAGGTCAACATCAAGATCGCGCTGGCTTCCGCCATGCGGAAGGGATCGCTGACGCGGCCGTCGCGCAACAAATTGCTGGCCGAGATGACCGACGAGGTCAGCGCCCTGGTGCTGTCCAACAATTACCAGCAGACGCTGGCGCTGTCCCTTGCTCGCAAGCGCGGCCTTGCCGACATTGCCCATCAGAGCCGCTTCATGGAGGCGCTCGAGGCGCGCGGGCTGCTCGACCGTGCCGTCGAGACGCTGCCGTCGCCGGCGGCTCTTGCCGAGCGCTAAGCGCGCGGCGAGCCGCTCACCCGGGCCGAGCTCGGCGTGCTGCTTGCCTATGCCAAGATCGTGCTGTTTTCCGATATCGTCGCCAGCGACGTGCCGGACGATCCGCATTTCGACCGCGACCTGATGGGTTATTTTCCCGACCGCATGGCAAAGAAATATGCGGCGGAAATCCACGGCCATCGCCTGCGCCGCGAGATCATCGCCCGTGCCGTCGCCAATGACCTGGTCAATCGCGGCGGCCCGTCCTTCGTCAACAGGCTGCAGGAAGCGACCGGGCGCAGTGCCGCCGATGTCGTGCGCACCTTCGCCGTGGTGCGGGATGGCTTTGCGCTGCCGGCGCTCTATCGCCAGATCGACGCGCTCGACAACCTGATCGACGGACAGATCCAGCTCGACCTCTATCAGGCGGTCAGCCGGCTGATCTATGTGACCAGCGGCTGGTACCTGAAGAACGATGCCGGCACCGCACCGCTCGGGCAGCGGATCACCGAGTTGCAGGATGCGCGCAAGGCGCTGGAGCCGAAGCTCGTTGCGCTGTTGCCGGCCTTCTCGCGCGAGCGGATCGAGGAGCGGCGGCACAGCCTGTCGAAGGGCGGCGCGCCCGAGAGCCTGGCCGAGCAACTGGCGTTGACCGATGTGGCGGAACTCATCCCCGACATTGCGCTGACGGCGCGGACGGCAACTGCCGGCATCGTCGCTGCCGCCAAGGCGTTTTTTGCAGTCAGCGATGTCTTCCGCATACCGCGCGTCGAAGATGCGGCGCGGTCGATCACGCCCTCGGATTATTACGATCAACTGGCGCTTTCGCGCGCCACCGACACAATCGGCGCGGCCAGGCGCGGCATCGCGGTGGCGGCACTCACCAGTCATGCCGAGGCGGCGGATCCGGTGACAGCATGGTTGGAGGCGGGCGGCGAACGGGTCGGACGCATCCGCGAGCGGCTGCAGGCTCTGACCGAGGGCGGCGACATCACCGTGTCGCGGCTGTCGGTGGCGTCCGGCCTGATGAGCGATCTGACAGGGCTGTGAGACGTCTTCCACATCGCGCGGGATTGCCGGGAAGAACTGCGCTATTGAGCGAACGGCGCCCTGCGTTGGGGGGCGCCGGAGCATGATCCCAAAAAGTGACGATCGGCTTTTGGACAAGATCGTGCTCAACAACAAGACGGAGCATCATTCCGATTCGATCGGCATGGAGCAAGCTCCAGCGGAGGGGACATGGCTGAGATGGCAGTGCAGCGGGCATCGGGACGCGGCATCTGGGGATGGATGCTGTTCGACTGGGCGGCACAGCCGTTTTTCACGGTCGTTACCACCTTCATCTTCGGTCCTTATTTCGTCTCGCGCATGGCCAGCAATCCAGAGACCGGGCAAGCGGCCTGGGGCTACGGCATTGCCGCCGCCGGCGTCGTCATTGCCGTTTTGTCGCCGGTCCTCGGCTCGATCGCCGATCAGACTGGACCACGCAAACCGTGGATAGCCTTCTTCGCCGCGGTTAAAATCACCTGCCTCACCCTGCTGTGGTTCGCCGCGCCCGGCTCTAATCTTTTTCTGGTCGTGGCGTTGTTCTCGCTGGCGTCGGTCGCGGCGGAATTCTCGACTGTGTTCAACGATTCGATGATGCCCCGCCTGGTGCCGAAGAGCGACATCGGCAGGATCTCGAACATGGCCTGGGGACTCGGCTATCTCGGCGGCATGATCGCACTGATCTTCGTCGTTACCGTCATGGCCGGCTCGCCTGAAACCGGCAAGACCGTCGTTGGGCTCGACCCGATCTTCGGCCTCGACCCCAGGCTCGGCGAGGACGCGCGCGCCACCGGACTGTTGTCGGCGGCCTGGTATTTCCTGTTCATCCTGCCGATGTTCTTCTTCACGCCTGATGCGATCAAAGGCATTCCAATCGGGCCGGCGGTGCGCGAAGGCCTGTCGGAACTGAAGTCGACGCTGGCCGAAGTGCGCAAGCGCAGCGGCATTTTTCGCTTTCTCGTCGCCCGCATGATCTATCAGGACGGCGTCAATGCACTGCTGGCGCTGGGCGGAACGTTTGCGGCGGCAATGTTCCATTGGTCGATTACCGAGATCGGCCTGTTCGGCATCATCCTCAACGTCGTTGCCATCGTCGGCTGCCTGGTTGCCGCACGCCTCGACACAGCACTGGGTTCCAAGACCATAGTGATGATTTCGCTGGTCATGCTAAGCATCGCTACGCTCGGCATCGTCTCGACCGGCCCGGGCTATACGCTGTTCGGCGCCTGGATGATGATGCCCGGACTGGACGGCGGCGGATTGTTCGGCACGGCGGCGGAAAAAGCCTACATTTTCTACGGCCTGCTGATCGGGCTTGCTTTCGGGCCGGTGCAGGCATCGTCGCGCTCCTACATGGCGCGCAGCGTCTCCGCTGCCGAATCGGGCCGCTATTTCGGCATCTATGCGCTGGCCGGCCGGGCAACCAGTTTTGCCGCACCCTTCATGGTGGCCACGATCACCCTGGCCAGCGGCTCGGCGCGGCTCGGCATGGCGGCGATCGTGCTGTTCCTTGGCGCCGGCATGGCGATCCTGATCGGCACGCCCTATCCGGCGGATCGGCCGGCGGAGTGAGCTGCTCTTGCCTTCTCCCACAGCGGGGGTAACGCGTTCAATGCCGGAAATGCCTCACTCCGGTGAAGACCATGGCAATGCCGTGAGCGTCGGCGGCGGCGATGACATCGTCGTCGCGCATCGAGCCGCCGGGCTGGATGACGGCTGTGGCGCCGGCTTCGATTGCCGACAAAAGCCCATCCGCGAACGGGAAAAAGGCATCCGAGGCGACGACCGAGCCCCCGGTCAAGGGCTCCGTCAGGCCGGCAGCCTCGGCGGCGTCGAGCGCCTTGCGCGCCGCGATGCGCGAGGAATCGACCCGGCTCATCTGGCCAGCGCCGATGCCGACTGTAGCGCCATCCCTGGCATAGACGATGGCGTTCGACTTGACGTGCTTTGCCACACGAAAAGCGAATTTCAGATCGGCCAATTCGGCCGGCGTCGGAGCGCGTCTGGTCACCACTTTCAGCTCGAGGTCATCCACCACCGCGTTGTCGCGGCCCTGGACCAGCAAACCGCCAGCAACCGATTTCAAGCCAAGGCCCGCCGCGCGCGGGTCGGGCAGGCCGCCGGTGACCAGCAGGCGTAGGTTCTTCTTGGCGGCAATGATGCGGACTGCTTCTTCGGACGCCTCCGGTGCGATGATCACCTCGGTAAAGGTCTTGACGATCTCTTCGGCGGTTCCGGCATCGAGGATGCGGTTCATGGCGACGATGCCGCCGAAGGCCGAGACCGGATCGCAGGCCAGCGCCTTGGCATAGGCCGCCTGCAGCGAAGCGTCCTCAGCGACGCCGCACGGGTTGGCGTGCTTGATGATGGCAATTGCTGCGGAGCGCGACGGGTCGAACTCGCCGACCAGCTCGAAGGCAGCGTCGGTGTCGTTGATGTTGTTGTAGGAAAGCTGCTTGCCCTGAAGCTGGCGCGCCGTGGCAACGCCCGGCCGCCTGTCGCCGTTGACATAGAAGCCGGCGCCCTGATGCGGGTTTTCGCCATAGCGCATCACCGACTGCAGCTTGCCGCCGAAGGCGCGCCATGTCGGATGCTCGATCTCAAGCGCCTCGGCGAACCATCCCGAGATCGCCGCATCGTAGGTGGCGGTGCGGGCAAAGGCCTTGGCTGCCAGCTTCTTGCGGAAATCCAGCGACAACGACCCGAAATTCATCTCCAGCGCGTTGAGCACCGAGGCATAGTCATCGGGATCGGTGACGATGCCGACATAGGCGTGGTTCTTGGCCGAGGCACGGATCATCGCCGGGCCGCCGATGTCGATGTTCTCGACGATCGCCGCGTAGTCGGCGCCGGAGCGACGCACCTCTTCGAACGGATAGAGATTGGAGACGACGAGATCGATCGGCTCGATGCCGTGGTCGCGCATCGCTGCGGCGTGCTCGGGATCGTCGCGCACGCCAAGCAGTGCGCCATGCACCGACGGGTGCAGCGTCTTGACGCGGCCGTCCATGATCTCGGGAAAGCCGGTGAGCTCGGACACGTCGCGCACCGCCATGCCTGCCTCGGCAAGCGCCCTTGCGGTGCCGCCGGTCGAGACTAGCTCGACGCCGGCCGAAGCCAGCGCCCTGGCGAAATCGATCAGGCCGGTCTTATCAAAGACGGAAAGGAGCGCGCGACGGATGGGTACAAGGTCGGGCGCGGGAATGTTCTTGGCGGCGACGGCCATGGGCTGGCGGCCTTTCCAGTTCTGGTTGGAGAGCGTCCGCGGGCCGTAGCATATGAGGCCCGGAAATCAAGCCGCAAGACTTGATCAGTGTCTGCCGTTGCCACCGGCTTCAGCTTTTTCCGGACGGCCGGCGATGATGGTGCGCGTCAATTGCCAGTGGACCTCCGAAGTTTCCGAGGCCTTGAACGCAAGCACGATCTGGCGGCTGCGGCGCGGGCCGCCAAGCCCTGCGAAATAGATCGATTCCTCGACCTCGGGCACCACTTCGGTAGAGGTAAACACCCAGGTGTCGGCATGGTCGGCGGCCAGCACCAGACGGTCATGCTCATCCTGGAGCAGGCTAATATCGGGATGGACATGGAAACGCACCGTGACGAAGTCACGGCCATTGTTGCGGATAGAAGCGCCGCCCGGGCGCAGGAAACGGTCCCTGCCGGCAAACACATTGCCTTCGGTCGATAATTTCAGCTCGCGCTCATGCAGGAAGCCGAAGCGCGCTGCATAGCCGTCATGGCGGGCGATGAAGCCCTGGCTGCCCTTCTGGTCGGTGCGCTTGCAAGGCACATGCTGCGGCCCGCCGATCAAAGGCGTGCCGAGCAGGTCGTTGACGCGCAAGGAGTGATTGAAGCGCGCCGACGACGTGTCGTTGATGGTGGCGGTCGAGTGGGCGGCGGTGGCGCGGGCAAGCGGCCGGAACTCGGCGGCGCCATAAGTGTCTATTCCGGCGTTGACGATATAGTGCTGGCGGCCCGACGACAATTCGAAGGCGAGGCATCCGGCGTGAGCGGCATTGGATACGTCGACAGGGGGCGGCGGGCCGGTATCGGCGATCACAGTGACACCGCCCATCGACAGGCGCTCATAACCCGAATGCGGCGCGTGCAGCAACGGTGCGCCGGCGGTGTCGTCGTGATGCAGGATGCTGGCGATACGGTCGTGAATGGTGGCGCCCATGCCGTTGAAGCGGGCAAGGCTGCCGTCCTGATGGCGAAAGAAGCGCAATGCCGGCAGCATCCGGTCGATGGCGCCGATCAGGGCGGCCGGCGGTGTCTCGGCCTGATTGGCGTATGTCTGGCGCAACGGCAGAAGGTCGGCGAGGATTTCAAGCACGGCCATCGGATTGCGCGAGATATGGCCGCCGTCAGGCAGGATCTGGCGGTCGAGCTCCTCGGCGAGATTGCGGGTAGCACCGCGTAGCGCCGAGGCCGGCGCCGGCAGCGACAAAGCGGCAAAGGCCAGCGCAATGCGGGCGCGCAGCCGGTCCTTGCCGTCCGGCATCTCGCGCACCATGGCGCGCAGATAGCGGATCTGGACGGCGAGCGATTTCAAGAACGCGCGGTAGAACGGAAATTCGGCACCCTGCAACACGATCGAGGAATGCTGCAGCCAGGCAATGACACGCTTGGCCGTCGTGCCGGGCTCCCAGGCGACGCCGGAAATATGGCTGCCATGGATTGCAATCCAGTCGGAAACCAACGCCCGCGCGTTGGCGGCGGCTAGCTCGGTGCCGGCGGCACGCATATGCCGCAGCCAGCGAAAGCCATGCAGCGTTTTTTGCCAGCCGGGATTGGGCACGTCGATCTGGAAGGGCGATTTGCCGCCGGTCTCGACCAGATGCCCCGAAAGCGGATAGCGGCCGTAATAGATCTCGAGCGCGATCTGAGGATCGGCGAGCCGCAGGTCCGGTGGGGCGATCAGGACGCGCTCCGGCGTGCGGCCTGAGTAGCGCCAGCGATAGAGTGGCCCGGCGCGCAAGCGCCGGCGCGTCTTGCGCCAGAACTCCCTCGCGACAAGCGTCCACAGACGCGTCGTGTTACCGGCAGCGATTGCCAAAACCCCTCCTGATCGTCCTCACCCAGGCACAAGTTTATATGATTCAAGAACTTGTGCGAAGGCGAATTCCGCGGCAGTGGGGCCGTTCAGCCTGTTTTCCATGCCTCCTCGCCCCAAGAAGCCGGACGGCGCTTCAAGATCGGCCCTTAGCCGGCTCTGCGCATGCGGGCGGCGAAGAAGCCGTCCAGCCCGGAGCGGCCCGGCGAGCCTAGCTCCAGATCGGCAGGCGTGGTGCGCAACGTGCCTTGCGGCGTCAGAAACGGGTCGATGCCGGCGATCTCACCCGGCCGAAGCGGGTCGTCGACAATCTCCGCATTGCCGGCGAGAAAGTCGCGATAGAGCTCTTCGCCTTCCAGTGGATCGAGCGAACAGTTGGAAAAGACGATGCGTCCACCAGGCTTGACCAGGGTGACGGCGCGGGCAAGCAGCCGGCGTTGCAGGTTGGCCAGTTTTTCGACGTCGGCCGCCGTCTTCGTCCAGGGGACGTCGGGATGCCGCCGCACCGTGCCGGTCGAAGAGCAAGGTGCGTCGAGGAGGACCGCATCGAAGAGGTCCTTCGGCTCGTATTTGAGCAGATCGGCCTGGACGATCTCGGCGGCCAGACCGAGCCGTTCGAGGTTCTGCGTCAGCCGTGCCAGCCGCGTTTTGGACATGTCGAGCGCGGTGACGTGGGCGTCGGCGAGGATCAGCTGGGCGGTCTTGCCGCCCGGCGCGGCACAGAGGTCGGCGATTCGCAAACCATTGATGTCGCCGAACAGCCGGGCCGGCAGGCTGGCCGCTGCATCCTGAACCCACCAGGCGCCTTCCCCAAAGCCGGGCAGTTCGGTCACGGAAGCGCTGAGCTTTTCCACCCGCACCGTGCCGGTCGGCAGGACAAAGCCGCCGAGCCGTTCGGCCCACAGCGCCGGGTCCGACTTGACCGAGAAATCGACCGGTGCCTCATGGCGATGGGCGAGCAGTATCTGCCTGGCCTTGTCGAGGCCGTAGACTGTTTTCAAACGGTCGGAAAACCATTTTGGCGCCTCGTCGGTAGCGGCAAGTGCTGCGGCGAGCTCGTCCTGCTTGGCCCGCGCCAGCGTGCGCAGCACGCCGTTGACGAGGCCGGAAAAGCGCGCCGTGCGCGGATCGGACTTGGCGTGTGTCACGGCGAGGTCGACGGCGGCGCGGTCGGGAACATCGAGGAACAGGATCTGCGCTGCCGCCACATGCAAAATGTGCGAAAGCGCCGTGGCGTTGGGCGGTAGCGGCTTTTCCAGGCGACGGGCCAAAAGGCCTGATATGGTCATGCGGTAGCGCAGGGCGGTGACCAGAATGGCGCGCACCAAAGCGCGGTCGCGCAGGTCGAGCGCCTTGTATTGTGGATGGCCGTTCTCATGGTCGGTCAGCCCGTCGAGCGGCGTCCTCGCGTCGATGACAGCGGCAAGCAGCCGCGCGGCTGCCTTGCGCGCGGCGAGACCGCGAGCTTCTGAAGCCTCACTGTGAGTTGGCCTCATTGTGTCGGCGATCGGTTGACTAGTTTAAATATGGCGCTGACAAAATCTTCTTTACTTCCTAGGGGTGAGATCACCTGAATGTAGTCTTTCTCAACCGTGCCGACATAGTCCGCGACTTGCTTTGGAGATGCACCATCCCCGACAAGTCGGACGATGTGGCGGAGATAGGTGTCATATTCATCTTCAGGAAGTGGGCGAAAGCCCAGGTCACTTGATGTTGCTATGCTCGCCATCGGTATGCCGATAGGGTTCCAGTGCCTTGCACAAAGATCGCGCATTTCCGCCAGCGAGATCCCGCCTTTTTTGTCTGTCGCGCTCGTCACGACCACGGACCTTTGGGGCCGGTCGGATTGCGTCCCCAGGGATTGGGTCTCGGCTTGGCCGGCTCAGGCGGCCTCTCGGGCCGCGCGGCCCTGTCCCACGAACCAGACGGCTGCTGCCCGGTCGCTTCCGGCGCCGGCCTTGACGTCGCGGCCGCTTCGGGTGCGCCGGCCATTTCGCTCGCCATCCTCTGCAACGCGGCGATGCGGTTTTCTGTGCTCGGGTGAGTGGAAAACAAACTGTCCATGCGCTCGCCGGAAAGAGGATTGATGATGAAGAGATGGGCGGTTGCCGGATTGCGCTCGGCATCCGGGTTGCGGATGCGTTCGGCGCCCCGCGCGATCTTGTCAAGGGCCGAGGCGAGCCACAGCGGGTGTCCACAGATTTCGGCACCGCGCCGGTCGGCCTCATATTCGCGGGTGCGGCTCACCGCCATCTGCACGATCATGGCGGCCAAAGGCGCGACGATCATTGCCACCAGCACGCCGACGATGCCGAAGGAATTGTTGTTGTCGCGGTTGCCGCCGAAAAAGAAGGCGAAATTGCCGAGCATCGAAATTGCGCCGGCAAAGGTGGCGACGATCGTCATGGTCAGCGTGTCGCGGTGCTGCACATGGGCGAGCTCGTGCGCCATCACCGCCGCGACTTCTTCATGCGATAGCCGCTCGAGCAGGCCGGTGCTGGCGGCGACAGCGGCATTTTGCGGATTGCGGCCGGTGGCGAAGGCATTGGGCTGCGGATTGTCGATGAGATAGGTTCTCGGCATCGGCAGGCCGGCACGTTGGGCGAGACCCTGCACGATGGCGTAATATTCAGGCGCGTTGCGTTCGTCGACTTCGATCGCACGGTGCATCGACAGCACCATCTTGTCGGCGTTCCAATAGCTGAACAAATTGGTGCCGGCGGCAATCAGCAAGGCGATCATCATGCCGCCGGATCCGCCGACCAGATAGCCGACGCCCATGAACAGGGCCGTCATTGCGGCCAAAAGCATGGCGGTGCGAAGGGTGTTCATCGTCTGCTCCATTTGGGCCCAACAAAGGGGTCGATCCTTGTGGGCGCCTCGCTATATGATGGGAAACAGCCGTTCCCGTTTCAATCGGGCCTGTTTCAATCTAGCGGAAGATCGCATGATCGACAAAACCAGCCAAACGCATGCTAACGGCTCGCCGCAAAAGCCGCTGACCCCGGCAGCCAGGCGCGCCTTGGTCGAGGCCGAGGCCCGGCGGGAGAAATATCGCGAGCAGGAAGCCACGCTGCCGAGGGAGATCGGCGGGCGCGGCGGCAAGGAGCCTGGCCGCTATGGCGACTGGGAGGTCAAGGGCCTGACCAGCGACTTTTAGCGCAAGCAGGATGCTAGTTAAGCAGGCTGTGCGGTCCGTTCCGCTTCGATGGCAATCCAGCCGTTGTCATCGACGGCGATGCCGATCACGCCATAGCCGGTGATGGCGGCATGCGGCGTCTGCAACGGATGCCGGTGCGTGGCGCTGATCACCACGATTGCAGCGCCCGCGGCTTCGGCTGCCGCTATGCCGGCCGGCGCGTCCTCGAAGACGAGGCAGTCGCGCACATCGACGCCGAGCCGTGCGGCCGCCAGCCGGAAGCAGTCGGGCGCCGGCTTGCCGCGAGCCACGTCCTCCGCCGCGACGATCACGGCGGGAGCCGGAATGCCGGCGGCCTGCAGGCGCAGCAAGGCAAGTTCGCGCGGTGCCGAAGTGGCGATCGCCCAGCTTCCAGGCGGCAGCGACGCCAAGAAGGCCGCGGCGCCGGCAATCGGGCGAATGCCCTCGACATCGGCCGCCTCGGCCTGCAAAAGCGATTCGGCTTCGCGGGCAGGATCGACGCCTGGGAGCGCCAGCCGGCCGATGGTCTCGATCGCCCGCACGCCGTGGATGGTCGGCAGGAATGCGGCGACGTCAAGACCTTGCCGATGCGCCCACGCTGCCCAGACCCTTTCCGCCGCGGCGATCGAATTGAGAATCGTGCCGTCCATATCGAACAGTAAGGCCGCGAATTTTCTGCCTGCGAACATCGGCTTTCCCGGGTCATCTTGGAGGGATTATGTCAAAAGACGCGTGTCGATCGACCGTAACGTTGCCGCGTCCGTATGGGAAGCCGCGAGGCGTCGTTTTCGACGTTTGCAAGGAACCGCCGCACACTCTCCTGCGTTGACCACCACTATCTTCCATGACGATCGTAGGGGGACGGCGATGCTGATCAGGCTCGGCTATGAAATTGCCATTGAATGCGCTGCAGCCACGCCGATTGTTTCGCTGCTCGAGATCCATCGGGATCGCCAGGCCGACATCAAGCGGCAGACGCGCGTGCTGACGTCGCCGTCGGTTCCGACCAGGGTCTACCACGATCTTTTCGGCAATAGCT
Organism: Mesorhizobium sp. M0664; assembly: GCF_040320565.1. Lineage (NCBI taxonomy): Bacteria > Pseudomonadati > Pseudomonadota > Alphaproteobacteria > Hyphomicrobiales > Phyllobacteriaceae > Mesorhizobium > Mesorhizobium sp. M0664. The sequence goes on along the minus strand of NZ_JAMYPW010000024.1, from coordinate 61,751 downwards.
GCCGCCGCTTCACGGCTCCGGCCGGAAGCTTTCGCATCCTTTATGACGCGGTGGTCGAGGACAGCGGCGAGATGGACGAAGTCAGCACGCTGGCCGGGGAAGTCCCGGTTGCCGAATTGCCGGACGGGGTGCTCGGCTATCTGCTCGGCAGCCGTTACTGCGAGACCGACCATCTCGGCGACCTGGCCTGGCAACTTTTCGGCCAGCTTCCGCCGGGCTGGGCGCGGGTGCAGGCGATCGTCGACTATGTCCACAACCGCCTGTCCTTCGGCTACGGCTATGCGCGCTCGACCCGCACGGCGGCGCAGGCGCATGAGGAGCGCGTCGGCGTCTGCCGCGACTTTGCCCATCTGGCGATCACGCTCTGCCGCTGCATGAACATCCCGGCCCGCTACGTGAACGGCTATCTCGGCGATATCGGCGTGCCCGCCGATCCGGCGCCGATGGATTTCTCGGCCTGGGTGGAAGTGTTCCTCGACGGCAGATGGTACACCTTCGATCCTCGCCACAATGTGCCGAGGATCGGCCGCGTCGTCATAGCCCGCGGCCGCGACGCCACCGACGTGCCGCTGCTGCACAGTTTCGGCCCGCATCGGCTCAGCCTGTTCAAGGTCTGGACCCACGAGCAGGAAGGCAATCTGTTCAAGCCGCCCTATCGCGGCGTCGACAAGACCGTCAGCGCACGGATGCTGGCCTGATCTTCGGACACATTCGCAGTCCGGATTTCCACCTGCCGCCACTGCGGCAGCACTGATCCTGTTCGATACATCTCGTCTGTACCGGATTGGGACGCAGTCCAGCCGTCTCGAATTGCGAGCCCGAATCTTGGTAAGCGCTTTTTGAACAAAGCCGTGCCGACGCGGCTTTCGTTTACCCGCTGTTTACCTTGTCGCCGCTCGAAACCGTTTGGAAACAATGGCCTGAGCGGGGGCCGCTCGCTTTCCCGCGCCCGGCGGCGCGATCCGGTCGGATTCCTGCAATGCGCGTTCGGACAGCTGCAGGCTGTAGCGAATGGAGGCGGAAAGAATGCGGCGTTTCGGGGGTCTTGTTCAGGCGATCGGCGGCTTTGCCGGGGATCGCAGCGGAAATTTCGCGGTCCTGTTTGGTATAATCGGCTTAGTACTGGCGCTGAGTGTCGGCTTTGCCGTCAATGTATCCCAACTCTACAATGTGAAATCGAGCCTGCAAGGCGTCGTCGACGCTGCGGTCACCTCGACGGCCCGCGACCTGACGACCGGCGTCATCAGCGAGGCCGAAGCCAGCAAATCGGTGCAGGCCTTTCTCGATGCCAACAGCACGGCGGGTATCCTGCAGGACAATCAGATCGTTCTCGACAAACTGACCGTCGACCAGACCGCCAGGACCGTTCAGGCGGACGTTCATGTCAATGTCAGCTATTATTTCCCGCTTTTCAGCACGGGTAGCATGCAGCGCGTTCCCGCATCGACGACGGCTCTCTATTCGGACAAGCAGATCGAAGTCGCGATGATGCTCGATGTGACCGGCTCGATGGCAGGCCAGAAAATCATCGATCTGCGGACGGCTGCGGCGAATGCCGTCGACAGTTTTCTGGGCGGTCAGGACACCTCCAAACCGCGCGTGCGGGTTGCCATCGTACCTTATGCCAATTCGGTGAATGCCGGTACACTTGCCGCCAGCAGCGTCTATGTGGAAACCACCGCCAGCCAACGCAAACAGGCGCCGGCCAATGACGCTGTGCAGTATGTCTCGGGGCTCATCCGTCCTGACAATTGCGCCACCGAACGCAAGGGGACCTACCAATATTCGGACGCAGGCCCCGACGCCAGCATGGTCAACCGCGACTACCTGCTGTCGTCCTTCGCCTGGCAAACCGGCACCGCCGCCTGCCCGGCCGCCACGCTGATGCCGCTGACGGCGGATGCGACGGCGCTCAAGACTGTCATCAAGAATTTCGTCGCCTCCGGCGGCACTGCCGGCCATATCGGCGTGCAGTGGACCTGGTACATGCTCTCGGAGAACTGGGGGGGCATCATGAGGACTTCGCAGCGGCCGGCCAAGATGGATCCAAGAAAGGTCGCCAAAATCGCGATCCTGATGACCGACGGCGAATTCAACCTGTCCTACTTCGATGCGAGCACGGTGAGCGACGTCTACAATGACGCCGGCAAGGAGCCGACCCGCACGGCCGCCAAGAAACTTTGCGCTGCCATGCGCGACAATGGCATCGAGATCTTCACTATTGGGTTTGACCTAAACGAAACGAATGCCAAGGCGACGCTCCAGGATTGCGCGAGCCCGGACACCGCCAAGATCAAGCACTTCTACCAAGCTGCCAATGGAACCGAACTCAACCAGGCTTTCCAGGACATAGCGCGCAACGTCGAGATGTTGACCGTAACCAAATAAGGGACAACAGCCCAAAAAGGAAAAGGCCGCCGCTTCTCGCGAAGTCGGCGGCCTTCCGTGTTTCCGTCCATGGCGCGGCTCCTGGCGGCGACGGTTGGTCGCCAGCCGCGCATCTCGCGCCTTAACGGGAAGACTGCTTCCCGAAAGTGCGATCCGCTGAGGCCACGTTCTGGAAAACGAAATCACTCGACATCGGATCACCTCCTTTCGATTTGTTGAACACTTCCTCATGATGGGGTGTCATCCGGCAAATGGCAAGGCGCGGCACTCGAAAATCCTGAACAAGCGTGCTTGTGCACTCGGGCGGCTTGCGGCCGGCCGATCGGGCAGGCAAGATCGAGCCGCGATTGTTCCGGGCAGTTATTTGCCGGGTAAGGGAGGACGGGGATGGAGGCAGCCGAGAGAGCGGCCCGGATTGTTCGGACGGTCATCGAGACGCTGAAGCCGGGTTTCGCGGTGAGGCTGTGGACAGGCGAGCGGATCGGCCCGGCTACCGGCCCGGTGCTCACTATCAACGACCAGGACATCGTCTGGCAGATCGTACGTCGGCCCTCTTTATCGACGCTGATCGAGATGTGGATTGCCAAGGCGGTCGACGTCGAAGACGGATCGCTGTTCGATTTCTACGCCTTGCCCACGCACGGCAAGCTCAGGACGAAGCTCAAGACATTGCCGAAGCTGGCGATCCTGCGCGACCTGCCGGCGGTGCTGTTTTCGCGAAAACAGATGACGACGCGAACCGATCTTTCCGGCCGCAATCCTTTCGTCAGCGGTTCGAGCAAGGAGGCGATCCAGCATCATTACGACATTTCCAACGCATTCTACCGGCTCTTCCTCGACGAGCGCATGGTCTATAGCTGCGGCTACTTCAAGGATTTCGCCAACGATATCGATCAGGCCCAGAGAGACAAGCTCGACCATATCTGCCGCAAGCTTCGCCTGAAGCCCGGCGACAGATTGCTCGACATCGGCTGCGGCTGGGGAGCGATGCTCATCCATGCGGTGAAGAATTATGGCGTCGTCGGCCACGGCGTTTCGCTATCGGAAGCACAGACCGAACTCGCCCGTGAACGCATCCGCGCCGCCGGGCTGGAGGACCGCATCACCATCGAGATCAAGTCCTATGCCGAGCTGTCCGGCTCCTTCGACAAGATCTCCTCGATCGGCATGTTCGAGCATCTGGGGCTTGCCAACCATGCGGCCTATTTCTCGAGGATCCATCGCCTGCTCAAGCCCGGCGGCATCTATCTGCACCACGCCATCACCCGGCGCGACAAGGGCAGCTTGAAGAAGACGCTGCGCAAGGGGCCGGAATTCAAGGCGCTGATCAAATACATTTTTCCGGGCGGCGAACTCGATACGATCGGCATGACGCTCGGCAATCTCGAGGCGCACGGCTTCCTCGTCTACGACGTCGAAAACTTGCGCGAGCACTATGCGCGCACCTGCAGGCTATGGGCAGAGCGTCTCCACGCACGCTTCGACGAAGCCATCGCCGAGGTCGGCGAAGCCAAGGCGCGGCTCTGGCTGCTTTATCTGACCGGTTGCTCGATCACCTTCGAACGCGCCTCGGCGCAGATCTTCCAGACCGTTGTCACTAGGCGCGCGCGCGGCCCGAGCGGCCTGCCGCCGACGCGGGCGGATTTGTATCGATAGCTACAGGAGGCGCATCGTGGCGCCGATCTCGACGCGGGCCGGTCGGTCGACGGTGCAGTAGACGCCGAGGTTATGGGCGTTGTGGCGGACCAGGCTGCGCAGGATTGCCGGGTCGTGGTCGAACCCGTTCTGGCCAATGATGGTGAAGCCGCAGCGGCGGCACGGCTCGGAGATGGTCAGGAGCAGGTCGCCGATTGCCAGCTTGCACCCGATCCATTCCGTCTCGGGAAACGACCCCTCGACCTCTGGCATATCGACGACGATGTTGGGGCGGAAGCGGCGCGCGTCGGCGGCGCCCTCTGGATGCAGCACTTTCAAACGCGCCAGTGAGGCGGTGGTCAGCAGATGAATAGGGGTTTTGACGTAGCGTTCCGTCAGCAGGGGGCCGAGGTAATCCGGAGCCGCATTTTCCCGGCGGAACGGCCGGATGGAAGCCGCAAAGCCGAGATACGCGGAAACCGCGCGATCACTTTGCGCGCCAGGTGCCGAAAGCCAGCGTCCGTCGGGGATGGCGACCTCCAGCCTGCCGGCCTGCGACAGCCGGGTGCGGATGCGGGGCACCTTGTGCCATTTCGCTTCGCGGTCGGGCCGCGCGATTTCATCGGTCGAGGTATCGACAAGACCAAACAGGCGGTCGCCTTCGACGGTATACCAGTCGACGGAGATCGCCTCCTGAAACTCGCCGGCGAGCGAGCTCGCGGGATAGCGCCAAAGCTCGGTGACGGCGCCCAATGCGGGTTGCATCAGCCCTTCTTGTTTTGCCGGTTGGCGATCAGGTCGTCGACGACTGCCGGGTCGGCGAGCGTCGAGGTGTCGCCGAGCGCGGCAAAATCATCCTCGGCGATCTTGCGCAGGATGCGCCGCATGATCTTGCCGGAACGGGTCTTCGGCAGGCCGGGCGCGAACTGGATCTTGTCGGGCGAAGCGATGGCGCCGATCTCCTTGCGGACATGGGCGACGAGCTCCTGGCGCAATTCCTCGCTTGGCGTCTCGCCGGCCATCAGCGTGACATAGCAGTAGATGCCCTGGCCCTTGATATCGTGCGGGTAGCCGACGACGGCGGCCTCCGAGACCTTCTCATGCGAAACCAGCGCCGATTCGACCTCGGCGGTGCCCATCCGGTGGCCGGAGACGTTGATGACGTCATCGACGCGGCCGGTGATCCAGTAGTAGCCGTCAGCATCGCGGCGGCAGCCGTCGCCGGTGAAGTACCTGCCCTTGTAGGTCGAGAAATAGGTCTGTACGAAGCGGTCGTGATCGCCATAGACGGTGCGCATCTGGCCCGGCCATGAGTCGGCAATGCAAAGGTTGCCGCTGGCTTCGCCTTCCAGTACCTTGCCGTCGGCGTCGACCAGCTGCGGCTTGACGCCAAAGAAGGGCCGCGTCGCCGAACCCGCCTTGAGGTGGGTGGCGCCCGGAACCGGCGTGATCATGATGCCGCCGGTCTCGGTCTGCCACCAGGTGTCGACGATCGGCACCTTGCCGTTGCCGACGACGTTGAAATACCACTCCCAGGCTTCCGGATTGATCGGCTCGCCGACGGTGCCGAGCACGCGCAGCGACTTGCGCGACGTTTTGGTGACATGGGCATCGCCGGCGCCCATCAGCGCGCGCAGCGCCGTCGGCGCCGTGTAGAAGATGTTGACCTTGTGCTTGTCGATCACGTCCCAGAAACGCGACTGCGACGGGTAGTTCGGCACGCCTTCGAACATCAGCGTGGTGGCGCCGTTGGCGAGCGGCCCGTAGACGATATAGCTGTGGCCGGTGACCCAGCCGACATCGGCGGTGCACCAGTAGATATCGCCCTCATGATAGTCGAAGACATATTGGTGGGTCATCGAGACATAGACGAGATAGCCGGCGGTGGTATGCAGCACGCCCTTCGGCTTGCCGGTCGAGCCGGATGTGTAGAGGATGAACAGCGGGTCCTCGGCGTTCATCTTCTCGGGCTTGCATTCGGCCTTAACCGTGGCGACCTCGTCATGGTACCAGACGTCGCGCCCGGCGGCCCAGCCGGTTTTGCCGCCGGTGCGGCGCACGACCAAGACCTTTTCGACTTTCGTTCCGGCCTTGGCGGCGATCTCGATCGCCTTGTCGGTGTTCTCCTTCAGCGGGATAGTCTTGCCGCCGCGCAGGCCTTCGTCGGCGGTGATGACGAAGGTCGACTTGCAGTCGTCGATGCGTCCGGCCAGCGCATCCGGCGAAAAGCCGCCGAAGACAACCGAATGAATGGCGCCGATGCGCGTGCAGGCGAGCATCGCATAAGCGGCCTCCGGGATCATCGGCATGTAGATGGTGACGCGGTCGCCCTTCTTGACGCCGTGCTTCTTCATCACATTGGCGAGGCGGCAGACATGTGCGTGAAGTTCGTTATAGGTGATCTTCCTGTCGTCGTAGGGATTGTCGCCTTCCCAGATGATGGCGGTCTGTTCGCCGCGCTTCTTCAGATGCCGGTCGATGCAGTTCCACGAAACGTTTGTCTGGCCATCCTCGAACCATTTGATCGAAACCTTGCCGTCGAAGGACGTGTTCTTGACCTTGCTGTAGGGCTTGAACCAGTCGATGCGCTTGCCGTGCTTGCCCCAGAACTTGTCCGGGTTGTTGACGCTGTCGGCGTACCATTTCAGGTAGGCGTCATTGTCAATCAGCGCGTTCTTCTTCCACGCCGGCTGGACGCGATGGACATGAACATCGGACATTTCTTCGCCTTCCTCCCCAAAACCAAACCGCCGGCTTGACCGCCTGCAGGATCGCGGCGATGCGGCCGCGAATTCGCGCGCATTATTAACAGTTCGGCGGTGACGGCAACATTAGACGTTGGATTCGCGCGGCGGGATGCCGCAGGTGCCTTGCCCGGCGGTGTCAGCACTCTCGTGAGGCGGCTGCTAAGCGCATGTTTTTGCGGGAGGAATCTGATTTGATCGTAGAAATATCAATAGACGAATAAGCAAATGGGGTGCACAATTTCAGGCTGGGAGGAAGGAGAATCAACCAGGGGACCGGCAATGCGCGACCATTCAGAAATGGACCTGATGCTCAAGGGCTATGGCTTGACCACGGCCAAGATTCTTTATCACTTCCCAGATCATCCGCATCTGCTGCAGAGCTTCATCTGGCAGGATTACGACATCGCCCCGAAATTTCCCGTGCTGATCCGCTTCATCGAGTTCTGGAAGGCCAAGCTCGAAGGCCCGCTGCATTCGGTCAGCTACACGCACCAGAAGCTGATCGCGCCGAACGAATGGCGCAAGGTCGACGGCGAGTTCGTTCTGCATTAGCCGGGCGGGCGGCAGTCTGGGAGCCGCCGCCCAGCTTTTGGAGCGTCAGACTGCGGGCGGGTTCAGCCGGGCAAAACCCTCCTGCCGGCGATAGGGAAAATACGGATAGGGTGCGGTGACCTCACTTGCCGTGTCGAGCTTCTTCATCTGCTCGGCTGTCAAGGACCAGCCGACGGCGCCGAGATTCTGGCGCAACTGCTCCTCATTGCGCGCGCCAATGATGACGGAGGCGACGGTCGGCCGCTGCAGCAGCCAATTGATGGCGATCTGCGGTATGGTCTTGCCGGTTTCCTCGGCGACAACATCAAGCGCGTCGACGACCCGATAGAGATGCTCATCCTCGACGGGCGGTCCGAAGCTTGCCGTGTCGTGCAGCCGGCTTTTCTCAGGCAGCTTCTGGCCACGGCGGATCTTGCCGGTCAGGCGGCCCCAGCCGAGTGGGCTCCACACCAGCGCACCGACGCCCTGGTCGAGGCCGAGCGGCATCAACTCCCATTCATAATCGCGTCCGACCAGCGAGTAATAGACTTGATGGGCGACGTATCGGGGATAGCCATGTCTATCCGCCAGGCCGAGCGACTTCATCACTTGCCAGCCGGAAAAATTGGAGACGCCGACATAACGCAGCTTGCCGGCGCGCACGAGACTGTCCAACGTCGACAGCACCTCCTCGATCGGTGTTGCGGCGTCGAAGGCGTGCAGTTGCAGCAGGTCGATGTAATCGGTGCCAAGACGCTTCAGCGCGTCTTCGACGGCCTTGATCAGGCGTGAACGTGACGAGCCGGCATCGTTGGGACCGTCGCCCATCGGCAGCGAGGTCTTGGTCGAGATCAGCACGGCGTCGCGGCGGCCCTTGATGGCAGCGCCGAGCACTTGTTCGGAAGCGCCATTCGAATAGACATCGGCGGTGTCGAACAGGTTGACGCCGGCCTCAAGGCAGATGTCGACCAGCCGCCGTGCTTCCGCCGCATCGCTGTTGCCCCAGGCACCGAACAGCGGGCCTGAACCGCCGAAGGTTCCAGCGCCGAACGAGAGCACCGGAACCTTCAGGCCTGATGCGCCAAGATTTCGATAATCCATGGGTTTGCTCCTTGTGGAAGGATGGCTGTTTCAAAGATTGGCTCAGGTTTGCGTTCTATGACCGCGCGATTTCCGGTGTAGCGAGGACAGGATCTCGGTCGAGACGCAGCGCAAACGCCGCTACGGCAAGCGCTGAAAGTGGCAACAGCGCCGCGACCCAGGTGACGGCACCGAGGCCGGGACCATGGGCGATGACCACGCCGCCGAGCCAGGCGCCGGCCGCATTGCCGAGGTTGAAGGCGGCGATGTTGAAGGATGAAGCTAGGCTCTGGCCGGCGCCTTGCGCCTTCTGCAACACCCATAACTGTAGCGGCGCGACGGTGGCGAAGGCGGCGGCGCCGAGCAGGCCGACATAGATAACGGCCATGACCTGGCTGTGCAGGGCGAAGGTCATGGTGCCGAGCACCAGCGCCAGCACGACGAGACTGCCGAGAACGGACGGTACCAGCCAGCGATCGGCGAACTTGCCGCCGGCGAGGTTGCCGGCGATGAGGCCGCCGCCGAAGACCAGCAGGATCGGCGACACCGCTGTCTCGTCAAAACCGGTGATCTCGGTCAGCAACGGGGCGATGTAGGTGAAGACGGCGAAGACGCCGGCATAGCCAAGCACGGTGGTGGCAAAGCCAAGCAGGACCGGCGCGCGGCCGAGCAAGGCGAGATCGGCGCGCAAATTGCTCTTCTCAGGCTCTGTTCGGCTGCGCGGCACCAGCAGCAGAATGATGGTAAAGGCGGCGATGCCGACCAGGGTCACCGCCCAGAAGGTCGCGCGCCAGCCGAAGGCTTGGCCGAGCCATGTGCCGAAGGGCACGCCGAGGATGTTGGCGATGGTCAGGCCGGTGAACATCAGGGCGATCGCCGAGGCTTTCTTGTTGGGCGCCACCAGTCCGGTCGCCACGACCGAGCCGACGCCGAAGAAGGTACCGTGGGCGAAGGCGGTCAGTACGCGCGCACCCATCAGCGTCCAGTAGTCTGGGGCAAGCGCACAAGCGAGGTTGCCCAGCGTGAAGATCGCCATCAGCGCCAGAAGCACGGTCTTGCGCGGCCAACGGCCGGTCGCGATCGTCAGCAGCGGCGCGCCGATGACGACGCCCAGCGCATAGCCAGAAATCAGCTGGCCGGAAGCTGAGATCGAGACGCCGAGATCGGTGCTGACGTCGAGCAGCAGGCCCATGATGACGAATTCGGTGACGCCGATGCCAAAGGCACCGGCGGCAAGAGCGTAAAGAGCAAGGGGCATGGCGGTTCCCACTTCGATGACGACCAGTTTTGACGACGGGCGCCGTGTCCTCCCACGCCCCGATCCGGAAGATCGTGCCGCGATGTGCTGTGAACCAGCCTTGCATCGGGCACATCGTCTGTGAAATAGATTCACCAATGGCCAGGCCCGACATCAATCGCTCCGGCGAGATCGAAGTGTTCGTCCGCGTCGTCGAGGCGGGCAGCTTTTCAGCCGCTGCCCGCGCGTTGCGGATGACGCCGTCGGCGGTGAGCAAGCTGATCGCGCGGCTGGAGGCGCGGCTTGGTGCGCGGCTGGTCAGCCGTTCGACGCGCAAGCTGCAACTGACGCCGGAGGGGGCGGCGTTCTTCGACAGCGGCGTGCGCGTCCTTGCCGACATGGCGGCGGCCGAGCGCGAGGCAGCGGCGGGTGCCGCGCCGCGTGGCCGGCTGCGGATCAACAGCTACGTGCCTTTCGGGCAGCATCGGCTGATCCCGCTTTTGCCGCGTTTCCTAGAGCGCTACCCCGAAATCTCGGTCGATCTGGTGTTGACCGACGATGTCATCGACCTGATGGAGGAGCGCGCTGACGTCGCCATCCGCGCCGGGCCGCTCGGCGAATCACGGCTGGTGGCGCGCAAGCTCGGGCAGAGCCGGGTGGTCGTCGTTGCGGCGCCATCGTATCTCGAAGCGCGTGGCACGCCCAAGACGCCCGCCGACCTCGATCGTCACAACCGGATGGGATTCCGTTTCGTTCGTCACCTCGAGGGCTGGCCTTTTATCGACGCGGCCGGCAAACCGATCACCCTGTCGATCATCGGAAATACGCTGGTCAGCGACGGCGAGGCGATGCGGCTGATGGCGCTCTCGGGGGCGGGCATCGCCCGGCTGGCACGCTGGCATGTGGAGGCCGACATTGCCGCCGGCCGGCTGCTGCCGCTGCTGGAAGAGTTCAATCCCGGCGACGAGGAACTCACCCACGCCGTCTATGTCGGCCAAGGCAAGTATCTGCCGGCGCGGGTGCGGGCGTTTTTGGACTTTTTGGTCGAGACTGTCCGGCTGACTTGAGCCCAAAAAAAGATAGGGAGCCTGCCGGCTCCCGAAGCATCAAATCGAAGGTAAATTGAACTACTTTTTCGGCACAAAGGGCGCCGGCCGCCGGCCGGCCGCCTGACGCTCCAGCATCCAGCCCGGGTATTCGGCGGGCAGGGCACTGACTTCGTCGAGGCGAACAAGATCATCGGCATCGAGCTGCAACTCGGTGGCTGCAAGGTTCTGTTCCAGCTGCTCCATGCGGCTGGCGCCGATGATGACGCTCATCACGAATGGCTTGGCCAGGACATAGCCGAGCGCCACCGTGGCGACGCTGACGCCGTGCTTGACGGCGATCTCGCGCATGACAGCGACCGCTGCCCAGGCACGGTCCTCATTGACCGGCGGGAAATTGAAGCTGGCGCGACGGCCCTCGCCATTGCCGGGGGCGCCCGGTCCGTATTTGCCGGAGAGCAGGCCGCCAGCCATCGGCGACCAGACCATCAGCCCGAGTTTCTCCTCGTTGAGCAGCGGCACGATTTCGCGCTCGAGATCGCGGCCGGCGATCGAATAATACGACTGCACGGTCTCGAAGCGGGCAAAGCCTTTGCGCTCCGCAATACCCAGCGCCTTGGCGATGCGCCAGGCCTGCCAGTTCGAGACGCCGACATAGCGGACCTTGCCGGCGGCAACCAGGTCGTCGAGCGCCCGCAGCGTTTCGTCGATCTGCGTCACCGTGTCGGTGCCGTGCAGCTGGTAGAGATCGATGTGATCGAGCTGTAGCCGCTCGAGGCTGCTCTCGACCGAATCCATGATGTGGCCGCGCGAGGAACCGCGCTGGTTCGGGCCGCCGCCCATGGCGCCATGAACCTTGGTGGCGATGATCACGTCCTGACGGTTGACGCCAAGGTTCCTGAGCGACTGGCCGAGAAGCCGTTCCGAGGCGCCGAAGGAATAGACATCCGCCGTGTCGAAGAAATTGACGCCGGCGGCGAGGGAGCGGGCAACGATCTCGTCGACGCCCTTCTGGTCGAGGCTGGCGATCAGGCCCCATTGGGCATTGTCGCCGGCCGCGCCGAACGTCATCGTGCCGAGGCAAAGTTCGGAGACGAACATCCCCGTATTTCCAAGTTGATTGTAACGCATGGTGGCTCCAGACGGGTTGAGAATAACTCGACCCATATAGGAACGAAACGTTCCGTTTCTATATGCTGGCTTAGTCAATGTCAGCCTGTGGCCTAAGGTCGGCTGCGCCTCATCTGGCGCCGAAAATCGCCGATCCAACCCTGACACTGGTCGCGCCGAAGGCGATCGCGGTTTCGTAGTCGCCGGACATGCCCATGGAGAGCTTGTCGACGCCGGCCTCGAGCCCAAGCTTTTCCAGCAGCGCGAAATGCGGACCGGGGTTCTCGTCGGCCGGCGGAATGCACATCAGCCCTTCGATGGCGAGGGCGTGAACCGAGCGGCAGCGGGCGACGAAGGCGACAGCCTCGCGTGGCTCGATGCCGGCCTTTTGCGGCTCGGAGCCGGTGTTGACCTGGACATAGAGCCTTGGCGTCCTGCCCTGCCTGGCGATTTCCTTGGCCAGCTCTGCGGCGATCTTTTCACGGTCGATGGTTTCGATGACGTCGAACAATGCCACCGCTTCCTTGGCCTTGTTCGATTGCAGCGGACCGATCAGATGCAGCTCGACGTCGGGAAACGCCGTCCGCAGTGCCGGCCATTTGGCTTGTGCTTCCTGGACGCGGTTTTCGCCGAAGACGCGCTGGCCGGCCTCGATGACGGGGCGGATATCGGCGGCGTCGAAGGTTTTCGAGACCGCGACCAGCGTCACCGCTCCGGCCTCACGGCCTGCCTCGCGCTCGGCGGCAGCGATCCTTGCCTTGACCGTGAAAAGCTGTTCGGCGGCGCTCGCCATGCCTATATCCTGCCTGTGTTTGGCTTTTCGCCGGATCGCCGCAGTTGACGGGTCCGGCAATCCATGGTGAACACCGCGACGACATTTCCTGAGCCGCCCGGGCATTGTCCGGCGGCTCGCGCATGCTTTTAAGTGAAAAACACCCGATGGCAACCGAACGATACAATCCGCGCGCGTCAGAGCCCAAATGGCAGAAGGCCTGGGACGCCAAGAAGCTGTTCGAAGCCGACAATGACGACCCGCGCCCGAAATACTACGTGCTGGAGATGTTCCCCTATCCGTCCGGGCGCATCCATATCGGCCATACCCGCAACTATACGATGGGCGATGTGGTGGCGCGCTACAAGCGGGCCAAGGGTTTCAATGTGCTGCACCCGATGGGCTGGGACGCCTTTGGCATGCCAGCCGAAAACGCGGCGATGCAGAACAAGGTCCATCCCAAGGACTGGACCTATCAGAACATCGCCGCCATGCGCGAGCAGCTCAAGGTCATGGGCCTGTCGCTCGATTGGGCGCGCGAGTTCGCCACCTGCGATGTCGACTACTATCACCGCCAGCAGATGCTGTTCCTCGATTTCGTCGAGAAGGGGCTGGTGACGCGCAAATCCTCCAAGGTCAACTGGGATCCGGAGGACATGACGGTGCTTGCCAACGAGCAGGTCATCGACGGACGCGGCTGGCGCTCAGGCGCGCTGGTGGAACAGCGCGAGCTGACGCAGTGGTTCTTCAAGATCACCGATTATGCGCAGGATCTGCTGGATTCGCTCGATCAGCTCGACGACTGGCCGGAAAAAGTGAAGCTGATGCAGGCGAACTGGATCGGCCGTTCAGAAGGGCTGCTGATCCGCTGGCCGCTGGTCAAGCCAATCGCCGGCGAGCATGAGCTCGAAGTCTATACGACCAGGCCCGACACCATCTTCGGCGCGTCCTTCATGGCGATTGCGGCCGACCATCCGCTGGCCAAAAAGGCCGCCGAGGACAATCCGGCGGTGGCAAAGTTCATCGACGAAGTCCGCCATATGGGCACTTCGGCGGCGGCCTTGGAGACGGCCGAGAAGAAGGGTTTCGATACCGGCACTCGCGTCGTCCATCCGTTCGACGAGAGGTGGACGCTACCCGTCTACGTCGCCAATTTCGTGCTGATGGACTATGGCACCGGCGCCATCTTCGGCTGCCCGGCACATGACCAGCGCGACCTCGACTTCGCCAACAGATACGGCCTTCCGGTCATTCCGGTGGTGATGCCGGAAGGCGAGAATCAAGGAAGCTTCCAGGTCATCGACGAGGCTTACGTCGATGATGGCGCGATGATCAATTCGCGCTTCCTCGACGGCATGAAGCCGGATCAGGCATTCGACGAGGTGGCGAAGCTGCTGGAACAAAGGACCATCGGCAACCGGCCGATGGCCGAGCGCAAGGTGAATTTCCGCCTGCGCGACTGGGGCATTTCGCGCCAGCGCTATTGGGGCTGCCCGATCCCGATGATCCATTGCGAGGATTGCGGCGTGGTGCCGGTGCCGAAAGCCGACCTGCCGGTCAAGCTGCCGGACGACATCGAGTTCGACCGGCCGGGCAATCCGCTCGATCGCCATCCGACATGGCGGCACGTCAAATGCCCGCGTTGCGGCAAGGATGCGCGGCGCGAAACCGACACGATGGACACATTTGTCGATTCTTCGTGGTATTTCGCGCGCTTCACCGCGCCGTGGGCAAACGATCCGACCGATCCCGAGGCCGCGACTGAATGGCTGCCGGTCGACCAGTATATTGGCGGTATTGAGCATGCGATCCTGCATTTGCTCTATTCGCGCTTTTTCACCCGCGCCATGCGCGAGACCGGCCATGTCGATCTCGCCGAGCCGTTCAGGGGCCTGTTCACGCAAGGCATGGTGGTACACGAGACCTATCGGGTTGGCGGCGCCTCGAACGGCCGCTGGCTTGCGCCAAGCGAGGTCAGGCTGGAAGACGCCGACGGCAAGCGCCGCGCCTTCGAAATCGCCACCGGCGAAGAGGCGGTGATCGGTCCGCTCGAAAAAATGTCGAAGTCGAAGAAGAATACGGTGAGTCCGGAAGAGATCACCGACGGCTACGGCGCCGATACGGCGCGCTGGTTCATGCTGTCGGACTCGCCGCCCGAGCGCGATGTCGAATGGACCGACGAGGGTGCGGCCGGCGCGCATCGCTTCATCCAGCGCATCTGGCGCCTGGTGTCGACGGCTGCCGAATCGCTCGCCGGAGTCCGGCCAGAGGCGGCGAAGGACGGCGAGGCCGGGACAGTGTCCAAGGCCGCGCACAAGATCCTGAAGTTGGTCGGCGAGGATATCGAAAAGCTCGCCTTCAACCGCGCCATCGCCCGCATCTATGAGCTCGCCAATGCCTTGACCGTACCGCTCAACGAGGCGGCAGAGGGCAAGGCCGGTCCGGCCCTGCAAGCGGCCTGCCGTGAGGCCGTCGAGATCCTGGTGCACCTGATCGCGCCGGTCATGCCGCATCTGGCCGAGGAGTGCTGGCAGACGCTCGGCGGCACCGACCTTGTCGCCGAACGGCCCTGGCCGGACTACGATGCCTCGCTTGTCGTCGACGCCGAGATCGTGCTGCCGGTCCAGGTCAACGGCAAGAAGCGCGGTGATTTGACAATTGCCCGCGACGCGGACCAAGGTGCGGTCGAAAAAGCGGTTCTGGCTCTCGAGTTCGTGCAGAAAGCGCTCGAAGGTAAGGCGCCGCGCAAGGTGATCATCGTGCCGCAGAGGATCGTCAATGTCGTTGCCTGATCCGAAAAAAGCGGAGCTGACGCTGCGCCGTGTCGTGCTTTACGGGCTGCTCGCCTCGGTGGCGCTGGTTTCCGCCTGCACGGTGCGGCCGCTCTATTCGAGCGCGCCGCTGATCGCCGGCTCGCAGGTCGGCGCCGCTGCCGAGCTGGCATCGATCTCGGTCAAGCCGGTCAAGACCCGCTACGCCCAGCAGGTCCGCAACAATTTGATCTTCGCGCTCGGCCAGGGCGCCGGCGAGCCGGCTTCGCCGGTCTATTCGCTTGATCTCGGCGTCTCCGAACTCGTCGAATCGGCGGCAATCGAGCAGGTCACGACCGACGAGGACGAGCCGACCGCCGGCACTGTGACGCTGACTGCCAACTATGTGCTCAGCGATGCCAAGACGGGCACGGTCATAGCGAGGGGCAAGCGCTCGATTCCGTCGTCATACGACAGGCCGCGCCAGGAATTCGCGTCATACCGGGCCCAGATCGACGCCGAGAACCGTGCGGCGCGCGAGCTGGCAGATGTGCTGCGGCTGTCGATTGCCCAGGATCTGATCAAGCACGGCAGGCCGGCGGCAAGCTAGGTCTTTCCAGAGTGCGCAATCTGCAAAAAAAGGCCGATTGCTCGGCCTTTTTTGTTCGTAGGACAGTCGCTTCAGCCGATCTTCTGCCCGGTCTTTGCCCAGTCGGCGAGGAACAGTTCCAGGCCCTTGTCGGTCAGCGGGTGCTTGACCAGCGCCTTGAGCGTCGCCGGCGGCGCGGTGATGACATCGGCACCGATCAGCGCCGCCTGCTTGACATGGTTCACGGTACGCACCGAAGCGGTCAGGATTTCAGTCTGGAAGTCATAATTGTCGTAGATGGTGCGGATATCGGCAATCAGCTCCATGCCGTCCCAGCCGCTGTCGTCGATGCGGCCGACGAAGGGCGAGATGAAGGAGGCGCCGGCCTTGGCGGCGAGCAGCGCCTGGGTGGCCGAGAAGCACAGCGTGACGTTGACCATGCGGCCGTCCGACCGGATGTCCTTGCAGGCTCTCAGGCCGTCGAGCGTCAGCGGCACCTTGATGCAGACATTGTCGGCGATCCTGGCCAGGATCTTGGCCTCCGCCATCATGTCCTTGTATTCGGTGGCGACGACTTCGGCCGAGACTGGGCCCTTGACGATCTCGCAGATCTCTCTTGTGACGTCGGCGATCTTGCCGCCGGATTTCAGGATCAGCGACGGATTGGTGGTTACGCCGTCGAGCAGCCCCAAATCGTTCAGCTCGCGGATTTCCTTGACATCGGCGGTGTCGACAAAAAATTTCATGGCGGTCTCCTGAAGATTTTTCATGTGCACGTCATGCACATTTGGGGTCGGACTTTGATCTAGACCAAAGTCGGGGCAAGGTCACGCCTCATGATCGAAGATTCGCCCTTTGTCGCGGCCGCACCGGTGCTGGTGCCGATGCCCGCCGAGCGCCCCTACACCTATGCCGTGCCGGCTGGCATGCGCGTCGTGCCGGGCTCGATCGTGCGCGTTCCGCTTGGGCCCCGCCAGGTCGCCGGCATCGTCTGGGACGGCGCCGTCGAAAAGGTCGACGCGAAGAAATTGCGGCCGATCGAGCAGGTTTTCGACTGCCCGCCGATCGACCGCGCGATGCGGCGTTTTGTCGATTGGGTGGCGCAGTACACGCTGTCGCCGCCCGGCATGGTGGCGCGCATGCTGCTCAGGGCGCCGGAGGCGTTCGATCCGGAGCCGTGGATCGAAGGGCTGCAGCGCACCTTCGCCAAGCCCGACCGGATGACGGAGGCGAGGATGCGCGTGCTGGAGACAGCCGAAGGCGGACTTGCCTGGACACGATCCGGCCTGGCGCATGCGGCAGGCGTGTCGTCGACGGTGGTGGACGGGCTGCGGGCGCAGGGCGTATTCCAGACGGTGATGATCCCGCCGCGGCCGGTGGTCGCAGCACCCGATCCCGGCTACGCCGTGCCTTCACTGATGCCGGACCAGAGCGAAGCAGCCGAGATGCTGCGCACCAACGTCGCGACCGGCACATTCGGCGTCACCCTGCTCGATGGTGTAACCGGATCCGGCAAGACGGAGGTCTATTTCGAGGCGGTTGCGGCCGCGCTCGATCGCGGCAAGCAGGTGCTGATCCTGCTGCCGGAAATTGCGCTGACCCACGCTTTTCTCGAACGCTTCCAGGAGCGGTTCGGTGCCAAGCCGGCGGAATGGCACTCGGATCTGCCGCCAAGGATGCGCGAAAAGGTCTGGCGGCAGGTAGCGGAAGGCGGCGTGCGGGTCGTCGCCGGCGCGCGCTCGGCGCTGTTCCTGCCGTTCAGGGAGCTTGGATTGATCGTAGTCGACGAAGAGCACGATCCCGCCTACAAGCAGGAGGATCGCGTCTTTTACAACGCGCGCGACATGGCCGTGGTGCGCAGCCATATCGGCGGCTTTCCGGTCGTGCTCGCCTCGGCGACACCGTCGGTCGAAAGCCGGGTCAATGCCAGCCAGGGCCGCTACAGCAGGGCGGTGCTTTCGGCGCGCTTTGCCGAGGCGGCACTTCCCGATCTCAAGACGATCGACATGCGCCGCGCGCCGCCTGCACGCGGCGGCTTCCTGTCGCCTGTACTGCTCGGCCATATACGGCAGACGCTGGAAAGAAAGGAACAGTCGCTGCTGTTCCTCAACCGGCGCGGTTATGCGCCGCTGACGCTCTGCCGGGTCTGCGGCCATCGCTTCGGCTGTCCGGTCTGCTCGGCCTGGCTGGTCGAGCACCGCTTTCGCGGCCAGCTCGTCTGCCACCACTGCGGGCACAATGAACGCCGGCCCGAAGCCTGTCCGGAATGCGGCACGCTCGATCATCTGGTCGCCTGCGGGCCGGGCGTCGAGCGCATCGCCGAGGAGGTCGTCGCGCATTTCCCCGATGCCCGCACCATCGTACTGTCGTCCGACCTGATGGGCGGCGTGCGGCGGCTGCGGCTCGAGCTTGAAGCCATCGCCAATGGCGAGGCCGACATCGTCATCGGCACGCAACTCGTCGCCAAGGGCCATAATTTCCCCAACATGACGCTGGTCGGTGTGGTCGATGCCGATCTCGGCCTTGCCAATGGCGACCCGCGCGCCGCCGAGCGCACCTTCCAACTGCTCAGCCAGGTGACCGGCCGCGCCGGTCGCACCGGCAAGAAAAGCCTCGGCCTGCTGCAGACCTTCCAACCCGACCACCCGGTGATGCGCGCGATCGTCTCAGGCGATGCCGAGGCCTTCTACGAGCGCGAGATCGCCGAGCGTGAGCGGGCGGGGCTGCCGCCCTTCGGCAGGCTCGCCGGCGTCATCGTCAGCGCGGCGACACGGGCCGAAGCCGAAGGGCACGCCCGTGGCCTGCGTCGCGCCGCGCCGCAAGCCGCCGACCTATTCGTGCTCGGCCCGGCCGAGGCGCCGCTGTCATTGATCGGCGGCCGCCATCGCTTTCGCCTGCTGATCCAGGGCGAGCGGCGCGCCGACATGCAAGGGTTCATTCGCACCATGCTGGCCGAGGGACCGAAGATAAGGGGCTCGGTGCGAGTCCAGGTCGACATCGACCCGCAGAGCTTTTTGTAAGCTGTCGAATTACCCTTTCGAGGCGCGTTCGGTGAATGGGTTCAGGTAAGGCACGTCGAGAATCGCAAAATGCCGGGTGTTGGCCGTCAAAACTGACAGGCCGTGCAAACGGGCAGTAGCTGCGATCAGAACGTCCGCCAGACCCGGATTGGCGCCTCTGGCGATCGTGGCGTCTTCCAGTTTTCCGGCTTCTCGCGCGATTGCTAAATCGATGGGAAGGATTCGCTGGTTGAACTCTAGAAGCAACCTTTCGAACCACTCATTGATGCGCTCTGCCTTCATATGCCCGCCCGCCCGCTTCAGTTTCGCGATTCCTCGTTCCACCTCCAAGATGACGATCGACGAGAGCTGCCAAGAGCCGCGTTCTCCTTGGTCGGCAACCCAGTTCTGCACGTGTGACGGAAACAAAGGCCGACCGGGTGCAAATGCCGAGAGAAAAGACGTCTCAAGCAGATAGCCGGTCAAAACTCCACTTCCCGCGACGGCGATTCGTTTCGCTCAAGCTCAATGCCGCCTGGATACTGAAGCAGGAAATCCACGAAGTCTTTTTGGCTGTTCTGCGGATAAAGTTTCCGTCCCTCACCGATTGGCACCACCATGACTGCGGGCTTGCCGTGCTTGGTGATAACCGTGGGCTCACCGTTCTCGGCAGCCTTCACAAGTGCGGAAAGGCTGGCCTTTGCCTCTCGTAGTTGCATCGTCTTCATGCCCGGAACCCTTGTGGTCTCATGTAGTCACAATATGGGAATTGTGCACAAAAAACAGCGCGTTGTGTAACGTCCTGTTAGCCCGGTCGAGACAACGGTCGGGCTCGCGTTGGGCTGACGCGCCGTAAATTGCGACGGCCCATCTGGCGCATGTCTCTTGCTTCGCTAGAATGCCCGAAAATTTTGAATATCCATTTACGAGGGGACAAGGATGGAATTTGCGTTTCCATGGCCGATGAGCCAGGGCGAGTGGCTGGCATGGTCAAGCGCCGTCGTGACCTTGCTTTTCGGGCTGCTGCTGTTCCTGGCGCCAGGGCTGGCCTTCCGGATTCTCAGGCTGCAGGTCAAGCCCGAGAAGGCGGCGGCGATCGCCGAAGGTCGCGGCAGGATGTCGGGCTTCTATCTCGGTGTCAGCCTGTGCTGCATCCTCTTGGCGCAGCCGCTGCTCTATATGGCGCTCGGCTTCTCCTGGCTGTTCACCGCCTTCGGCCGGCTGCTATCGATGATGTCGGACGGCGCCAACACGCCGTTCAACTGGGCTTCCATCGTCGTCGAGCTGGTGCTGGCGGCGCTGCCGCTTGCCTTCGCCTTCGGCTTTTTGCCCTGAATCAGGGATCAATCCGGGGTTGGTTGCTGAACTCGCCCGGCGGATGCGACAATAGTGCCTGAAAACCATGCCGGACGACGCATTGCGGTCTGAAAATGCCTGTGCTAGACGGCAATCGACTTTCGACCGGGGATAGCGGAAGCCGCGCCTCCGTGCTTGGAAAAATGCAGTAAGGTCAAAGATTTAGCCAGCGTTTTTGCTCGCGCCAACAATCTGCGGCCTGTCAGACAAGAGAAAAGACGGTCCGTGGCCCAATCGTCATCGCCAATCTCAGGTGTCGCAGAACGCTATGCGGGTTCGCTGTTCGAACTCGCGCTGCAGGCCAATTCGGTCGCCGGCGTCGAGGCCGACCTCAACAGGTTCGAAACGATGCTCGAAGGCAGCGCTGACCTTTCGCGGCTGATCAGGAGCCCTGTCTTCTCCAGCGAGGACCAGGCCAAGGCGATCGCCGCGATCGCCGACAGAGCAGGGATTACCGGCCTCACCGGCAATTTCCTGCGCGTCGTTGCCCAGAATCGCCGGCTGTTCGCCGTGCCCGGCATGATCAAGGCGTTCCGCCAGATCGCCGCCGAACACCGCGGCGAGACCGCTGCCGAGGTCACCTCGGCGCATGCGCTGACGCCTGCCCAGGAAACCGAGCTGAAAGCAGCGCTGAAAAGCGTCGCCGGCAAGGACGTGGCGATCACGGTCACCGTCGATCCGTCGCTGCTCGGCGGACTGGTGGTCAAGATCGGCTCGCGCCAGATCGATACGTCGCTCAAAACCAAACTCAATTCGCTCAAGCTTGCACTGAAAGAGGTCGGCTGATGGACATCCGCGCCGCGGAAATTTCCGCAATTCTGAAAGACCAGATCAAGAATTTCGGCAAGGAGGCCGAGGTCTCCGAAGTCGGCCAGGTGCTGTCCGTCGGTGACGGTATCGCCCGCGTCTACGGCCTCGACAATGTCCAGGCCGGCGAGATGGTCGAGTTCCCCGGCGGCATCCGCGGCATGGCGCTCAACCTCGAAGCCGACAATGTCGGCGTCGTCATCTTCGGCGCCGACCGCGACATCAAGGAAGGCGACACCGTCAAGCGCACCGGCGCCATCGTCGATGCGCCCGTCGGCATGGGCCTGCTCGGCCGCGTCGTCGACGCGCTCGGCAACCCGATCGACGGCAAAGGCCCGATCCAGGCCACCGAACGCAAGCGCGTCGACGTCAAGGCGCCCGGCATCATCCCGCGCAAATCGGTGAACGAGCCGATGTCGACTGGCCTCAAGGCCATCGACGCGCTGATCCCGGTCGGCCGCGGCCAGCGCGAGCTGGTCATCGGCGACCGCCAGACCGGCAAGACCGCGATCATCCTCGACACCATGCTCAACCAGAAATCGGTGCACGACAACGGCCCTGAGAAGGAAAAGCTGTACTGCGTCTATGTCGCCGTCGGCCAGAAGCGCTCGACGGTGGCGCAGTTCGTCAAGGTCCTGGAAGAGCGCGGCGCGCTCGACTATTCGATCATCATCGCCGCGACCGCCTCCGATCCGGCGCCGATGCAGTTCCTGGCGCCGTTCACCGCCTGCACCATGGGCGAATATTTCCGCGACAACGGCATGCACGCGCTGATCAGCTACGACGACCTGTCGAAGCAGGCCGTCGCCTATCGCCAGATGTCGCTGCTGCTGCGCCGTCCGCCGGGCCGCGAGGCCTATCCCGGCGACGTCTTCTACCTGCACTCGCGCCTGCTCGAGCGCGCCGCCAAGCTTAATGACGAAAATGGCGGTGGGTCTCTGACTGCGCTGCCGATCATCGAAACGCAGGCCAACGACGTGTCGGCCTATATCCCGACCAACGTCATCTCGATCACCGACGGCCAGATCTTCCTGGAAACCAATCTGTTCTTCCAGGGCGTGCGCCCGGCGGTCAATGTCGGCCTTTCGGTGTCGCGCGTCGGCTCCTCGGCGCAGATCAAGGCGATGAAGCAGGTTGCCGGATCGATCAAGGGCGAGCTCGCGCAGTACCGCGAAATGGCTGCTTTCGCGCAGTTCGGCTCCGACCTCGATGCCGCCACGCAACGCCTGCTCAACCGCGGCTCGCGCCTGACCGAGCTGTTGAAGCAGCCGCAATTCTCGCCGCTCAAGGTCGAGGAGCAGGTCGCGGTGATCTTCGCCGGCGTCAACGGCTATCTCGACAAGCTGACGATCAACCAGGTCGGCAAGTTCGAGCATGGCCTGTTGTCGCATATGCGCTCGGCCGGCAAGGACGTGCTCGACGGCATCCGCAAGGAGAAGGCGCTGTCCGACGATCTGCGCGCCAGGCTGAAGGCAGAAATCGACGCCTTCGCCAAGACCTTTGCTTGAGCAGGACGGACGGGATCAGGTTTGAAGCATGCCTTCGTTAAAAGACCTTCGTAACCGTATCGCCTCGGTCAAGGCGACGCAGAAGATCACCAAGGCGATGCAGATGGTCGCCGCGGCGAAGCTGCGTCGCGCGCAGGAAGCGGCGGAAGCGGCGCGTCCCTATTCGGAGCGCATGGGCGCGGTGCTGGCCAATATCACCCAGGCGATCGGCGGCGGCGGCGATGCCCCGGCGCTGATGACCGGCACCGGCAAGGACGACGTGCATCTGCTTGTTGTCTGCACGGCCGAACGCGGCCTGTGCGGCGGCTTCAATTCGCAGATCGCCCGTTTTGCCCGCGACCACATCCGCAAGCTTCTGGCCGACGGCAAGCAGGTCAAGATCATCTGCGTCGGCAAGAAGGGGTTTGACATATTGCGCCGCGACTACGGCGCGCTGATCATCGAGCGTGTCGACCTGCGCGAGGTCAAGACGCTGGGCTTCGTCAATGCCGATGCCATCGCCAAGAAGGTGATCCACCTGTTCAACGAAGGCGGCTTCGATATCTGCACGCTGTTCTATTCGCAGTTCAAGTCGGTGATCAGCCAGATCCCGACGGCGCAGCAAATTATCCCGGCGGGCGCGCCTGCGGCTGGCGCGGAAGTGAGGGATGGCGGCAGCGCCGTCTACGAATACGAGCCGGAGCCGGGCGAGATCCTCTCCGATCTCATCCCGCGCAACATTTCCGTGCAGGTTTTTCGCGCGCTGCTCGAGAATGCTGCCGGCGAGATGGGCGCCAAGATGAGCGCCATGGACAATGCGACGCGCAACGCCGGCGACATGATCAACAAATTGTCGATCACCTACAACCGCCAGCGGCAGGCGCAGATCACCAAGGAATTGATCGAAATCATTTCGGGCGCCGAGGCGCTCTAGGCACGCTCACAAGGAGGTCATCGACCTCAAGCGTGTGAGAAACAAAGAGACGAAAAGGGTAAGGACGATGGCGAAAGCAGCGACCCCGAAGACGGCAGCCCCGAAGACCGCGGCACCAGCGAAGGCTCCGGCAGCAGCAAAGGCCGCTCCGGCCAAGA
Organism: Mesorhizobium sp. M0664; assembly: GCF_040320565.1. NCBI lineage: Bacteria > Pseudomonadati > Pseudomonadota > Alphaproteobacteria > Hyphomicrobiales > Phyllobacteriaceae > Mesorhizobium > Mesorhizobium sp. M0664. Next base: position 38,125 of record NZ_JAMYPW010000024.1, on the reverse strand, counting down.
AAGCGGCAGCAACCAAGGTCGCCGCTGTGAATGCGCCGGCCGCCACCATCAAGAAAACCGGCCTGGCAGGCAAGGTTCGCCAGGTCATCGGCGCCGTTGTCGACGTCCAGTTCGGCGAACATCTACCGGCGATCCTGAACGCGCTTGAGACGATCAACGTCGGCAATCGCCTGGTGCTAGAGGTGGCCCAGCATCTGGGCGAAAACACCGTGCGCTGCATCGCCATGGACTCGACCGAAGGTTTGGTCCGTGGCCAGGACGTCTATGATACCGGCGCTCCGATCACCGTGCCGGTCGGCCCGGGCATGCTCGGCCGCATCATCAACGTCATCGGCGAGCCGGTCGACGAGGCAGGCCCGGTCGACGGCATCGAGATGCGCTCGATCCATCAGCCGGCGCCGACCTATGTCGAGCAGTCGACGGAAGCGCAGATCCTGGTCACCGGCATCAAGGTGCTCGACCTGCTGGCCCCCTATGCCCGCGGCGGCAAGATCGGCCTGTTCGGCGGCGCCGGCGTCGGCAAGACGGTGCTGATCCAGGAACTGATCAACAACGTCGCCAAGGCGCATGGCGGCTTCTCGGTGTTCGCCGGCGTCGGCGAGCGCACCCGCGAAGGCAACGACCTCTATCACGAGTTCATCGAGTCCGGCGTCAACAAGAAGGGCGGCGGCGAAGGCTCCAAGGCCGCGCTCGTCTATGGCCAGATGAACGAGCCGCCGGGCGCCCGCGCCCGCGTCGGCCTGACCGGGCTGACGGTTGCCGAATATTTCCGCGATCAGGGCCAGGACGTGCTGTTCTTCGTAGACAACATCTTCCGTTTCACGCAGGCGGGCTCGGAAGTGTCGGCGCTGCTCGGCCGCATTCCTTCGGCCGTGGGCTACCAGCCGACGCTGGCTACCGACATGGGGGCGCTGCAGGAGCGTATCACCACGACGACCAAGGGTTCGATCACCTCGGTGCAGGCGATCTATGTGCCGGCCGACGACCTGACCGACCCTGCACCGGCGACCTCGTTCGCCCACCTCGACGCGACGACCGTGCTCAACCGTGCGATTTCGGAAAAGGGCATCTATCCGGCGGTCGATCCGCTCGATTCGACCTCGCGCATGCTCGACCCGATGGTTGTCGGCGAAGAGCATTACCAGGTCGCCCGCCAGGTGCAGTCGATCCTTCAGCGCTACAAGTCGCTGCAGGACATCATCGCCATCCTGGGCATGGACGAGCTGTCGGAAGAGGATAAGCAGACCGTGGCCCGCGCCCGCAAGATCGAGCGCTTCCTGTCGCAGCCCTTCTTCGTCGCCGAAGTGTTCACCGGCGCACCGGGCAAGCTGGTCGACCTCGCCGACACCATCAAGGGCTTCAAGGGCCTTTGCAACGGCGACTACGACCATCTGCCAGAAGCCGCCTTCTACATGGTCGGCGGCATCGAGGAAGCGGTCGAGAAGGCACAGCGCCTGGCCGCTGAAGCGGCCTGATGGTGAATGGTCAATAGTGAATTGTGAATGGGGAGTAGCGGATAGGAAATCGGGGCTGAGTGAAGGTCATTCTTTCTGACCGTTCACCATTCACCATTCACCAGTCGCTAGATTGATCATGCCTGAAGCTTTCAAATTCGAACTGGTCTCGCCGGAGCGCCTCTTGGTTTCCGAGCAGGTCGAATCCGTCGTCATCCCGGGCGCCGAAGGCGAGATGACTGTCATGGCGCATCACGCACCGGTCATGACCACAATCAAGCCGGGCGTCGTTACGCTGAAGACCGCGCAAGGCAAGGAAGAGCGCTATGTGGTGTTCGGCGGCTTTGCCGACATCGTTCCGGCCGGCTGCACGCTGCTCGCCGAATCGGCTGTGGCCGTCGGCGACATCGACCGCGCCGACCTTGCCCGCCGCATCCAGGAGGCGAGGGAAGACGCCGCCGACGCCAAGGACGACCAGACCCGCAGCAAGGCCGAGCAGTTCCTCAACCAGCTCACCACGCTCGAAGGCGCCATCCTGCCGGCTTGAGGTTCGCTCAAATGACTAACTGAAAAAGCGGGCTTGCCCCGCTTTTTTGTTTGGTGGACAGTCTGGCTGCCTTGGCGTGGGGGGTGGCCGATGACAAAACAAGCAGTGCAACAAGAAACTATCTCGCGATCCAGATGGTCGACGGCCCTGGTGTCGGCCTTTGGCGGCCCGTTTGGCGGGTTCCTCTGGATCGGCAGCGGCAAACTGGCGGTCGCTAGCCTGGTGGTGATCAGCGCCGTCGTTTTCGCGCTTGTTTACATTGGCTTTCCGGTATTGCCTGGCGTCGATCTTGCTTGGTGGGCCAATTTTTCAGGGATCGGTTTGATGGCCCTGTGGGCAGCGATCGTTGTTCCCTTCGCGCACCGGTTCAAGCCGGACAGATGGTACGCGCGTGGGCTTTCGGTGCTGGTGCTCGTCTTTCTGACTTCGTATCCGGCTGCATTCGCAATACGCGCGTTCCTGCTCCAGCCTTTTTCGATTCCCTCCAGCAGCATGGTGCCGACGTTGCAGGGAGGCGACTATCTCTTCGTCTCCAAAATGGCATACGGCTACAGCCGCTACAGCGTGCCGTTCAACTTGCTTCCCGTTGATGGACGTATATTCGGCGCGGAACCCAAAAGGGGAGATCTGGTTGTCTTCAAGTTCCCGCCCGATCCGAGCGTGGACTACATCCAGCGGATCGTCGGCCTTCCCGGCGAGAAGATCCAGATCATCGGCGGGGTGCTTCACATCAACGATGTCGCAGTGGGACTCGACGATATCGGCACTTTTTCGTCCGACGAGTTCTCGAAAGCCAAACTTCAACGCGAAACTCTGCCGGGGGGCGTCACCACCCATTCCGTCCTCAACCTTACCGACAACTCGATCGGCGACAATACGCGTGTGTTTGAGGTGCCCGAAGGCCACTACTTCGTGCTTGGTGACAATCGCGACAATGCCTCCGACAGCCGGTTCAGTGTCGGGTTTGTTCCCTATGAAAATCTGGTCGGCAAGGCCGTGCGGCTGTTCTGGAATTCCAAAGGTACCGATTATTCGTCTCGACAGACGCTGAACGGCCAGGCGAGCAAGTAGCTCAAACTGTCAGTGCCTCTACTGCGCGCATGACGCCGCGCAGTTCGGCGAGGCCCTTCAGGCGGCCGATGCAGGAATAGCCGGGGTTCACCTTCTTGCCGATGTCGTCGACGATCGCGTGGCCATGGTCCGGACGCATCGGCACCTGCCAGTCCGCCCTGCCTGCCGCCTTGCGCCGCCGCTCTTCGCCAATCAGCGCCGACACGACCGCCACCATGTCGGTGTCGCCGTCGAGGTGCTCGGCTTCGTGGAAGGAGCCGTCTGGCTCCTTGGTGACGTTGCGCAGATGGGCGAAATGGATGTTTTCGGCGAAGGCCTTGGCCATTGCGGGCAGATCGTTCTGCGCGCCCGCGCCGTAGGAGCCGGTGCACAGCGTCAGCCCGTTAGCCGGCGAAGCGACCGCGTCGAGCAGCGCGCGGGCATCATTGGCGTTGGAAACGATGCGCGGCAGGCCGAACAGCGAAAAGGGCGGATCGTCGGGGTGGATCGCCATCCTGACGCCGGCCTCTTCGGCCACCGGCACGATCTCGCGCAGGAAGGCAAACAGGGTTTCGCGCAGGCCTTCGGTGGAGACGTCCTTGTAGAGGTCGAGGGCGCGGCGGAAGCTTGCGCGATCGAAGATGAATTCGCGCGCCGGCACCCAGCCGATCAGGTTGCGCTCCAGCCTTGCCTTGTCGCTGTCGCTCATCCCTTGCAGCCGCGCACGCGCGGCCTCGATACGGACCGGTGGGTGATCGGCCTCCGCCCCTTCTCGCTCAAGGATGAAGACGTCATAGGCGCAGAGCTCGACGACATCGAAGCGCAGCGCGGTGCCGCCATGCGGCATGGGATAATCGAGGTCGGTGCGCGTCCAGTCGGTGATCGCCATGAAATTATAGCAGACGGTATTGATCCCGGCGGCGGCGACGGAGCGGACCGACGCCTTGTAATTGTCGATCAGGGTGCGCCAGTTGCCGCTGCGGGTCTTGATGTCCTCATGGACGACGATGCTCTCGACCACATCCCAGGTCAGGCCTGCTGCCTCGATGTCGGCCTTGCGCCTGGCGATCTCGTCCGCCGGCCAGGCGCGGCCGTCATTGAGGTGATGCAGCGCGCTGACGATGCCGACGGCGCCGGCTTGACGGACATGGGCAAGCGTCACCGGATCGTCCGGCCCGAACCAGCGCCAGGTCTGTCTCATGGCTTCTCACTCCCTATGCCAAGCGCCGCGAAGGCAGCGGCAGGTCCGCCCCGCCGCAGGCGCTCGAGATGGGCTGCCGTCAGATCGATCAGTGTCATGCGGTGGGAATGGTCCTTGGCGAAGCCGGCGAGATCGAATATCGCTGTCACCGTTTCATCAGCCGGCCGGCTGCCGAGCGCCGTAAGCCGAGCGTCGATCGGGTCGGTAAAATGGGCTTCCGGCAAGGTTTTGCCGCGCGCCTCGCAAGCGGTGATCCAAGCCGCCACCACCAGCATGAGATGCGCGGGCAGGTCACCGGCGCCCAGCCGATCGAGGGCAGAGGCGACGATGCGCTGCGGCAGCTTCTGGCTGCCGTCATTGGCGATCTGCGCCGTGCGATGGGCGAGCGCGGTGTTCGAATAGCGTTCGGCGAGCTGGGCCGTGTAGCCGGCCGTATCGAGCCCGGCGTCCTGCGGCAGCGTCGGGATGGCCTCGGCCCATAGTCCGTCGACGAATTGCCGGATCGCCGGATCGGCAAAGGCGCGGTCGACCGTGTCGTAGCCGCTGAGCAGGCCGAGATAGGCGATTGCCGAATGCGAACCGTTGAGCAGCCGCAGCTTCATGTCCTCGAAGGGCCCGACGTCGCCGACCATGGTGACGCCGAACTTTTCCCAGGCCGGCCTGCCAGCCGGGAAATCGTCTTCGACCACCCATTGGCAGAACGGCTCGGTCATCACCGGCCAGGCATCCTCGACGCCGAGCTCGACGGCGATACGCGCCCGGTCGGCGTCGGTAGTCGCCGGCACGATGCGGTCGACCATGCTCGACGGAAACGCGACGCCGTCGGCGATGTGGGCGGCGAGCCTGGCATCGCCTGAAGTGGCGAGCCTGGCATCGCGCAGTGCGGCGAATTCGACCAGCAGGCGGTGCAGCGTGGCGCCATTGGCCGGAAGGTTGTCGCAGCAGAGCACGGTGAAAGGCTGGATGCCTGCGGCACGGCGGCGCGACAGCGCCTCGGTCAGGAAACCATGCGCCGTCCGTGGCATTTGCGGGTTGGCCAGATCATGGACGATGTCGGGGTGGGTATTGTCGAGGCCGCCGCCGGCTGCCCTCAAATAGGCCTTTTCGGTGATCGTCAGCGTGACGATGCGGGTGCGCTGATCGGTCAGGGCGGCGAGCACCGCAGCCGGATCTTCCGGTGCCACCAGCAGCGACAGGATCGAGCCGACGACGCGCAGCTCTTCGCCGATGCTGCTCCTGATCGCCAGCGTGTAGAGGCCATCCTGCGGCGCCAGTGCGTCGCGCGTGTCAGGACTGCGCAAGGACACGCCGACAATGCCCCAGTCCGCCTCGCCCGCCGCCAGGCAGTCGTCGACATAGGCCGCCTGGTGGGCGCGATGGAAGGCACCGACGCCGAGATGGACGATGCCCGGTGCAATAGCGCCGCGGGCGTAGCGCGGGACCGCGACCGAAGCCGGCAGTGCCTTCAGCGTGCTGTTGGAAAGGCGTCTATTGGTCATTGCGCCACGTGTCTGATCGAGATTGTTGGGTCACTGCTGGCAGGCGGCGTAACACCCGATGCCGTCACGCACAATGGGCAATGGCCGACGAAAAGTCATCATACAACAACCCAGTTTTTGTATGTTGACATTATTTCTTTCCAACCCTACCGATGTTCGGATTGGGAGGATTCACGTGGCCGCATTGACGGATCCGGACTTGCTGTTTGCCGCCGAGGCGCGCCCGCGTTCGTTGGCCCGCGATCTCTATGCCGCGGTCAAAGACCTTCCGATCGTCAGCCCGCACGGCCACACCGATCCGCGCTGGTATGCGCTCAACGAGGCGTTTCCCGATCCGGCGCAGTTGCTGATCGTGCCGGACCACTACATTTTCCGCATGCTGTTCAGCCAGGGCGTTCGGCTTGAGGAGCTTGGTGTGCCGACGCTTGACGGCTCGCCGGTTGAAACCGACGGCAGAACGATCTGGCGGTGCTTCGCCGAGCATTATTACCTGTTCCGCGGCACGCCGACCCGGCTGTGGTTCGACCATGTGCTTGCCCATCTGTTCAGCATCGACGAGCCGCTGACGGCCGCAACCGCCGACCGCCATTACGATATGATCTCGACCTTGCTGCAGTGGGAGAATTTTCGCCCGCGAGCGCTGTTCGAGCGCTTCAATATTGAAGTCATCGCAACGACCGAAGGCGCGCTCGACGATCTCAGATGGCACCAGATGATCCGCGACAGCGGCTGGGACGGCCGCGTCGTCACCGCCTATCGGCCGGATGCGATCGTCGATCCCGACTTCGAAGGGTTCTCGGCCAATCTCGACCGGCTTGGCGAGATCACCGGCTGCGACACCGGCAATTGGGCCGGCTATCTCGATGCGCATCGCCAGCGGCGCGCCTTCTTCAAGAGCTTTGGCGCGACTTCCTCCGATCACGGCCATTCGACGGCCGAAACCGCCAATCTCTCGGATGCCGCCGCGCAGAAGCTGTTCAACCGCATCCGCCGGGGCTCGGACGACGAGCGCGAGCGAAAGCTGTTCCGCGCCCAGATGCTGACCGAGATGGCCAAGATGAGCCGCGACGACGGGCTGGTCCTGCAGATCCATCCCGGCTCCTGGCGCAATCATTCGCCGGCTATCTTTCGGAAGTTCGGCAGGGACAAAGGCTTCGATATTCCGACGCGAACCGACTATGTGACGGCGCTGAAGCCGCTGCTCGACTGCGTCGGGCTGGAGCGCGACCTCACCATCATCCTCTTCACCCTCGACGAGACCAGCTATGCGCGCGAGCTGGCGCCGCTCGCCGGCGTCTACCCGGCATTGAAGCTCGGGCCGGCCTGGTGGTTCCACGACAGCCCCGAAGGCATGCGCAGGTTCCGTGAGATGACCACCGAAACCGCCGGTTTCTACAACACCGTCGGTTTCAACGACGATACCCGCGCCTTTCCATCCATACCGGCCCGCCATGATGTGGCGCGCCGGGTCGATTGCGCTTTTCTGGCGCGTCTCGTCGCCGAGCATCGGCTCGGCGAGGACGAGGCGCACGAGCTGGCGCAGGAACTTGCCTATACGCTCGCGAAAAAGGCGTACCGGCTCTAACGGCGCTTGCCGCCATCGTTCAAACGGGAGGAAACCAATGCTGCATTTTTCGAGACTGGCGGGGGCTACGCTAGTTGCCGCCGCACTGCTGGCCGGAACGGCAAGCGCTCAGACGGTTCTGCGCTCGTCCGACACCCACCCGGACGGCTATCCGACGGTCGAGGCGGTCAAATATTTCGGCGAGCTGGTGAAAGAGCGCACGGCCGGCCGCTATGTGGTCGAGATCTATCCTTCCGCGCAACTTGGCGAGGAAAAGGACACGATCGAGCAGGTGCGCACCGGCGTGATCGATCTCAACCGCGTCTCGATGGCGCCGTTCAACGGGCTCATCCCGGAGACCACCGTGCCCTCGCTGCCCTACATCTTCCGTTCGGAAGAGCATATGCACAAGGTCATGGACGGGGCGATCGGCGACCAGATCGCGGCGGCGTTCGACCAGGTCGGGCTGGTGTTGCTCGCCTTTTACGACGGCGGCTCGCGCTCCTTCTACAATTCGAAGAAGCCGATCAACACCGTAGCCGACATGGCCGGGATGAAGTTCCGCGTCATCCAGTCCGACATCTTCGTCGACATGGTGGCGGCACTTGGCGCCAACGCGACGCCGATGCCGTATGGCGAAGTGTATTCGGCGATCGAGACCGGGGTGATCGACGGCGCGGAGAACAATTTTCCGAGCTACGACACCGCCAAGCACGCGGAAGTCGCCAAATACTATTCGCTCGACGAGCACACGATGGTGCCGGAAGCCTTCGTCATGGCGAAGTCGAGCTGGGACAAGCTGACGCCGGAAGACCAGGCGATCTTCAAGGCGGCCGCCAAGGAGAGCGTCGCCAAGCAGCGCGAGCTGTGGACCGCCAAGGTCAAGGAATCGCGCGCCAAGGTCGAGGCGGCCGGTTCGCAGATCACGACGCCGGACAAGCAGCCCTTCATCGACGCGATGGGGCCGGTCTACGAGAAGCACGTCAAGGACGACAAGCTGAAGGCCATGGTCGAAGCCATCAAGGCCGTGCAGTGATCAAGCGGCGGCGCGGACATTCCGTGCCGCCATCCTCCTGGGGAGAAAACCGGTGACTTCCAGCCCAAGACCAACACCGCTTCTGTCCGGCGTCGCGCAAGTGATGTCGCGCGTCAGCACGGCGGCGCTGTCGATCGCCGGCATCGGGCTGGTGCTGATGACCGCCTTCGTCGCCTGGCAGGTATTCGGCCGTTATGTTCTGAACCGTTCGCCGAGCTGGACCGAGCCGGGCTCGGTGATGCTGATGAGCTGGTTCATTTTCCTCGGCGCTGCCGTCGGCGTGCGCGAGAACTATCACCTCGGCTTTGACGTCCTGCTCTACGTGCTGCCGAAAGGCGGCAAGCGCTGGCTGCGGATGATTTCGGACCTCGTCGCGCTCGCCTTCGGCATCGGCATGATCTGGTACGGCAGTCAGCTGGTCGCATTGACCTGGGGCTCTGTCTTGCCGTCGCTCGGCATATCGGGGGGCTGGGACTACGTCCCGCTTGTGGCGGGAGGCGCGCTCATCGTGCTCTTCACGCTGGAGCGCATTGTGCTTCGCCTCTCCGGCGCGCCGATCGACGATGCCCTCGATGAACTGCCGCCGGCCGAAGTCGCGGCCGAACTCGACACCGCCAACGTGAAGGTCTGACGCCATGGAACTGTGGATTCTCTTCGGCGTCTTCACCCTGCTGATGCTTATCGGCACGCCGATCGCTTTCTGCCTCGGCGTCGCAAGCCTCGCCACCGTCCTCTATATGGGCCTGCCGCCGCTGATCGTGTTCCAGCGCCTGAATTCCGGCATGAGCGTCTTTTCACTGCTGGCCATTCCGTTTTTCATCTACGCCGGCGACTTGATGGTGCGCGGCGGCATCGCCAGCAAGATCGTTGCCTTCGCCGGCTCGCTCGTCGGCCATTTGCGCGGCGGCCTCGGGCAGGTCAACATTGCAACCGCTACACTGTTCGGCGGCATTTCCGGCTCAGCGGTGGCGGAGGCAGCGGCGGTAGGCGGCCTGATGATCCCGCAGATGAAGGCGCGTGGATATGGAGCGGACTACGCCGTCAACGTCACGTCGATGGCGGCACTGATCGCGCTGCTGCTGCCGCCGTCGCACAACATGATCATCTACTCGATCTCGGCAGGCGGAAAGATCTCCATCGCCGATCTGTTCACGGCCGGCATCATCCCGGGCCTGCTGCTGGCCCTGTCGCTGATGGTCACCGCCTATATCGTGGCGCGCTCCCGCGGCTATCCGACCGAGGCGTTTCCGGGCTTCACCGCGGTCGCGCATCTTTTCGCCGTCGCCGTGCCCGGCCTGCTGTTGATCGCGATCATCTTCGGCGGCGTGCGATCGGGCGTCTTCACCGCCACCGAGAGTTCCTGTATCGCCGTCATCTATGCGCTGCTCGTGACCGTCTTCGTTTACCGGCAGATGACCTGGGAAGGGTTCGTTCATGCTACCCATGGCGCCGTGCGCACCACGGCCATGGTGCTGCTCATCATCGGCATGGCGGCGGCGTTCTCGTGGCTGATGGCCTTCCTGAAAGTGCCGGCAGCGTTGATAGCCTCCATGAACGCGATCTCGGACGATCCGCTGGTTGTGCTTCTCCTGCTCAACCTCTTGATGCTGTTCCTCGGCACGTTCATGGACATGGGGCCGACGATCATCATTTGCACGCCGATCTTCCTGCCCGTGGCGCAGGCCTACGGCGTCGATCCGGTGCATTTCGGCGTCATCATGATCCTCAATTTCGGCATCGGACTGAACACGCCGCCGGTGGGCGCGGTGCAGTTCGTGGCGTGTGCAGTGGGCAAGATATCCGTCTGGGAATCGATGCGCTCGATCTGGCCGTTCTATGCGGCAGGCCTCGTGGTGCTGGCGCTCGTCACCTACATTCCGGCCATTTCGCTATGGCTGCCGAGTGTCTTCAAATAGGGGTGCGACATGGCTTCGGATACCGCAGTCGGGCTCCGCGTCGAACGAAGACCGAAGCTTTCGGAAACCGTTGTCGCTGCGATCCGCAAGCAGTTGCAGGCGGGCGAGATCCAGCCCGGGCAAAAGCTGCCGACCGAGGGTCAGCTGACTGAAACCTTCGGGGTCAGCCGCACCGTGATACGCGAGGCGCTGGCCAAGCTTGCCGCGGACGGCCTGGTCGAACCGCGCCAAGGCGCCGGCGTCTTCGTCACCGAGCATATCTCGACAGCGTTCGGTGCTCTGGCAGCGGAGATGGGCAGCAAGGATTCGATCGCCCTCAACGTGCTCGAAGTCAGGTTGGCGATCGAGATCGAATCCGCCGGGCTCGCCGCCATCCGGCGCAACGCCGCGCAGGAAGCGGCAATCCAGGAAGCCTTCTTCGAGTTCGAACGGCTGCTCCTCAACAGCGAGCCGACTGGACCGGCCGACCTTGCCTTCCACCGCGCAATCGCCAGCGCCACCAACAATCCGTTCTATGTCGAGATGCTCGACGTGCTCGGCCGGCGCGCCATTCCTTGCGATGTGACCTCGCCCTGGTCGACCGAGTTCGCACAGTCCGACGCCTACCAGCGCGGCCTGCAGCGCGAACACCTGATGATCCTCAACGCCATCTCGGCAGGCGATGCCGAAGCGGCGCGGGAGGCGATGCGCGCGCATCTCGGTGCCAGCCAGCAGCGCTATCGCGAGCGCCTGCACGCGCGCCAGGTTTTTTATGCCGACTCGGTCAAGGCCGCGGCAACTGAATAAGCAATTGAGGCAGCGCCATGGGACAGCAATGAATCACACTGACAAGCATACGGATTTCACCTCTCGCTTCGCCATCGATCCTGTTTCTGCCGCAGCCATGGGAACGGACGAGCTGCGGCACAATTTCCTGATCGAGGACTTGTTCCAGCCCGGCCGCATCGGCCTGACCTACACCCATTACGACCGCATGATCGTCGGCGGCGCCATGCCCGCTGGTACACCGCTGCCGCTGCAGGCGATCAAGCCGACCGGGACCAAGAATTTTCTCGACCGCCGTGAGATGATCATCGTCAACATCGCCGGTGCAGGCGTCGTCAAAGCCGGCGGCCAATCCTACGAGCTGCAGGCACGCGACATGCTCTATCTCGGCATGGGCACCGATGAGGTGTCGTTCGCTGCGACCAATCTGGCTGAGCCGGCTAAGTTCTACCTGCTCAGCGCGCCGGCGCATCAGAGCCATCCCAACCGGCTGATCCGCATCGGCGATGCCAAGCGGCTCGATCTCGGCAGCCAGGCAACCTCCAACGAGCGCTCGATCTTCCAGTTCATCCATGCCGATGGGGTAAAGACCTGTCAGCTTGTCGTCGGCATGACGCAGCTTGCCTCCGGTTCGGTCTGGAACACCATGCCATGCCATGTGCATGACCGGCGCATGGAAGCCTATCTTTATTTCGATCTGCCGGAGGCGGCGCGGGTGTTTCATTTCATGGGCGAGCCGGACGAAACGCGCCATCTCGTCATGCGCAACGAGGAGGCGGTGCTGTCGCCGGGATGGTCGATCCATTCGGGCGCCGGCACCTCCAACTACGCCTTCATCTGGGCGATGGCCGGCGATAATGTCGACTATACCGATGTCGACCTGGTGGCGATGGAGGAGCTCAAGTGAGCGATCTCTCGGCCTTCAGCCTTGCCGGCAAGCGCATCCTCGTCACCGGCGCCAATACCGGCATCGGCCAAGGCATCGCCGTGCCGATCGCGCGCGCAGGCGGCGCGGTCGTCGGCGTCGGCCGGTCGGCGATGGACGAGACGGCGGAGAAGATTGCGGCTGTCGGCGGCCGCTTCGAGGCGGTCCGCTGCGATCTTGGTGATGATGCAGCTGCCCAGGCGATGCTTGACCGCGTCTGGGACGGCACCGGACCACTCGATGGCCTGGTCAACAATGCGGGCATCATCCGGCGTGCCGATGCGGTTGACCTCACCGAAGCCGACTGGGATGACGTCATGGGCGTCAATCTGAAGACGGTGTTCTTTCTCAGCCAGAGTTTTGCCAGGCGCGTGCTTGCCGAATCTGGACGGCGTGGCAAGATCGTCAACATCGCTTCGGTGCTGAGCTTTCAGGGCGGCATTCGCGTCGCCTCCTACACCGCCTCCAAACACGGCGTGCTCGGCATCACCCGCCTGCTGGCATGTGAATGGGCGGCAAAGGGCATCAACGTCAACGGCATTGCGCCGGGCTATATCGAGACCAACAACACCGAGGCGCTGCGCACCGATCCCGACCGCAGCGCTTCGATCCTGGCGCGCATTCCGGCCGGCCGCTGGGGCGCGCCGGAAGACATCGGCGACGCAGCCGTCTTCCTGCTGGCGCCGGCGTCCAACTACATGCACGGCGCGGTGGTGCCGGTGGACGGCGGCTGGCTGGCACGATGAACAGCGACGATGAGAGTCTGACGATGACCGGAACCAAAATCTTCTCGCATGCCGGCGAGGGTGCGTGGACGCCGACGCCCGACGGCAACCGCCGGCGCGTGCTCCTGCACACCGACGAACTGATGATGGTCGAGTTCGGTTTCGACAAGGGCGGCGTCGGCGCGCTGCACTCGCACCCGCATGTCCAGGCAAGCTACGTCGCCGAAGGCCGCTTCGAAGTCACCATCGACGGCAGGACCGAAATCCTGGAGACGGGAAGCAGTTTCATCGTTCCGTCCAATCTGGTCCATGGTGTCAGGGCGTTGGAGGCGGGACGACTGGTCGACAGCTTCACGCCGCACCGCGCCGATTTCCTCGACTGAGCTGCGGGCCCGAAGTTCAGGCAGCCGGCTCTCGGAACGAAAAAACCCGCGCCTCCGGAGAGACGCGGGCGTGTTGCCTGGGCGCTTGTGGCGCCGCGGTACTCAAAACATCACCGCAGAACCTGAACCTGCCGAATGATGGTGAAGATAGGATTAACCGCTCCGAGGCGTTGCGATATTCACAGCCAAAGCGAATAGGGGCTGGAACGACGGTCTGATATCGGCCAATGAGAGAGAAGTTCGCCTCAGGCGGTGCCGCGGACAGGACCAGAGGGGTCGATAAATGTTCGAATCTGCTGTCCAGGCAATCACCTGGCGATTCGCCGGCGAATTTCGGCAGGTCGTATCCCCGAAAGTTCTGTAATGCAGGTTGCAGCGAGCATCCCGGCAGAGGATTCCAAGCGGCGCGTCCTGAAAGATGTATTCGGCTTCGATGATTTTCGTCTCGGCCAGGCGGCCGTGATGGAGGCGCTGCTGGCCGGGCATCATGTGCTGGCTGTCATGCCGACCGGCGCCGGCAAATCGCTCTGCTACCAGGTCCCGGCGCTGGTCCTGGGCGGGCTCACCATTGTCGTTTCGCCGCTGGTGGCCCTGATGCAGGATCAAGTCGCCGCATTGCGCCTTGCCGGCGTGGCGGCCGATACGATCAATTCCTCGCTCGACCGCGATGCCAATGTCGCTGCATGGCGCCGTGTCGCGGCAGGCCAGACGCGCCTGCTCTATCTTGCACCGGAGCGGCTCATGACCGTGCGAATGCTCGAGGCGTTGACCAAGCTCGATGTCCGGCTGATCGCCATCGACGAGGCACATTGCATCTCCCAATGGGGACCAGCGTTCCGGCGCGAATACGAAGAATTGTCGAGACTACGTGATATCTTCCCGAAAGTGCCGATCATTGCGTTGACGGCGACGGCGGACGAAACGACGCGCACCGACATTGCCGCGCAACTGTTCGACGGGCGCGTCGATACCGTGGTGCTCGGCTTCGACCGGCCGAACATCAAGCTAGGCATTGAGCCCAAGCAGGACAGCAAGCGCCAATTACTAAACTTCGTGCAGCGCCATGCGGGCCGCAGCGGGATCGTCTATTGCCTGTCACGCAAAAAGACCGAAGAGATGGCGGCGTTCCTCGAGCGGAACGGCGTACGCGCGCTCGCCTATCACGCCGGCATGAGCAAGGACGCGCGTGAAGCGAATCAAAACGCTTTCATGACCTTGTCCGGCGTGGTGATGGTGGCGACCATCGCCTTCGGCATGGGGATCGACAAGCCGGACGTCGCCTATGTCTTCCACACCGACCTGCCGGGCAGCTTGGAGGCCTATTATCAGGAAATCGGGCGCGCGGGCCGCGACGGGCGGGCGGCCGAGGCACATATGCTGTTCGGTCTCGGCGATATCCGCATGCGCCGGCTTTTCATCGAAGACGAGGACGCGCCGGCTGAGCACAAAAGGCGCGCGCATGGCCGGCTCGAAACGCTGATCGGTTATTGCGAGACGACGCAGTGCCGGCGCCAGATCCTGCTTGGCTATTTCGGCGAAAGTGCTTCGCCTTGCGGCAATTGCGACAACTGCCTCGACCAGGCGCCGCATGCGGATGGCGAGGCGGAGGCGCGGATCATCCTGGCGGCGATCGCACAGACCGGCGAGCGCTTCGGCGTCGCCCATGTCGTCGATGTCCTGCTCGGCCATGAAACCGAGAAGGTCCTGGACAGGAACCACCACAGGCTTGCCAGCTTCGGCACCGGTGTGGCGCATAAAAAGAGTTTCTTGCTGTCGCTGCTCCGCCAACTCGTCGCGGGCGGGTTCCTGACATTGGACTCAGCCGGCCATGGCGGCCTCGCCATTGCCGAGAAGGGCCGTGCGCTGGCTCGGGGCGAGGCTTCGTTCCGGTATCGCGTGGACGCGCGCCAGTCATCGCGAGGCAAGATACGTCCTGAAGATACCGCAGCGGGCACGGAAGGTCTGGATTCGGCGCTGCTGGCCGCGCTCAAGGCTGTACGGCTGCGTCTTGCCCGGGAACGCCAGGTGCCGGCCTTCGTGATCTTTTCGGATCGTACACTGATCGATATGGCCGAACGCTGCCCGCGTGATCTGGACGCCTTCGCCGCGGTCAACGGCGTCGGCGCCGCCAAGCTCAAGGATTTCGGCGAGATATTCCTCGGCGCGATCGCTGCGCATCAATCCGGGGTGGCGGGCTGAAGACCCACTTCAGTGACGCAATCAGCACCGGCTTCGTCTCGCCGCCGCAATCGCAGCCTCCTGCTGCCGCAAGCGCTCGATCTTCGCACTCTGGCGGGCAGCCACGGTCGAAGCGACACGCTGCCCTCCCAACAGCCAGCCCGGAATGTTGGTGTGGACGACTTTGCCACGAGCGATGGCTGTCGCCGACATTTCGTCGGCGACAGCGCCCATCGCCACGTTGAGCTCGACGCAACTCATCTTGTCGTATTTCGCAGCATCAAAGGATGCCGGCAAAGGCGATGCGCAACTTCCGACAAACATGAGGCTGCATATCAGAGGCGTGGCCGTGGAGATCGCCTTCATTCCCTTATCAAGCACATTGATGCCGGACGGGCGGATTTCCGGAGGGTTCTCGATCTCAGGCGGCGAAGCGCTCCCGAGGTTCCGCGTAACTGAAGCATGTGACCTCTACAATACTCTGTGCTGACCGACCTGTTTGTCTTCAAAGAATTCCGAGAGAGTCGCTGCCGTCTTGTCGGGGTGCTCTTCCGGGAAAAAGTGCCCGCCTTGGACAGCGCATCCTGCCACTCTGTCGGCCCATTTCCTCCAGATGGCCAGCGGCCCGCCTTCTTGCGCATACCAGTTCTCCAGGGCGCCTTCGCCACTCCATAGCGCCAGTAGCGGACAGTCGATGCGACGACCGTTTGCGCGGTCCAACGCGTCATGTTCACGATCGATCGTCGCAGCGGCGCGATACTCTTCGCAGATGGCATGAATATGCGCGGGATCGCGAAGCGCATCAACATAGGCGTTCCTGACCTCTTTGTGGACCATTTTCGCTGACGATCCCCACTGCGTTATTGCATCGTCGACGACAGCATCGGGAGCCGCTCCGATCAGACGCTCCGGCAGGGGCTCCGGCTGGGCAAGAAGGCTCCAGGGCCAGAAGCCAAGCGCCAGTCTGGCATCCGCCCGATCCCATGTTGCGGCGGTGGGGATGATGTCGAGGACGGCGATTTTGAGCACTTTGTCGGAATGGTCCAGCGCCAGGCGATAGGCAACCCGCCCGCCACGATCATGCCCGGCAACCATGAACCGCTCAAACCCCACTTGCTTCATGGCCTGAACCATGTCGCCGGCCATGGCGCGCTTGGCGTATGGGCTATGATCGGCAGAGGAAAACGGGCATCCGCTTTGCCCATAGCCTCGAAGGTCGGCGGCGACGACCGTGAAGCGGGGCGCCAAGGCTGCGGCGATATCCCTCCACATCAGATGCGTTTCTGGAAAACCGTGAAGAAGCAGCAGCGGCGGACCGGTGCCTCCGACCCTTGCGAAAATCGTCGTATCGTCCAGTCGTAGGCTGGTGGCTCTGAAACCTGCAAACACCGTCAGCTTCCTCCGCGCCCTTAGGAAAGCTCCGTAAGGGCGCTAACGGCCGCCTGAGGCGAAAACCCCGGCCGCGATGGCCAGGGTTCAAGCCGGCCAGTTGCTAGAATCGAAACCAGACCCAAACGCGCCTGCGGAAGCACCGCCTGCGCCGATAGCCGTTTCGCCAGTAAACGCGACAGACCCTTCTCCAGGCGCGCCGGCGGCGCCGGCGCGGCATGTGCCACCGGCGATGATAGACTGGTTGCAACTCTGCTTGAGTTTCGTCGTCGTCGAAGGTCTCGACATCCGGCGCCTCGAGTTCATCGAGAATGCCCCTTCTGGCAGTTGGAACGCCGGCCACCGCATTGATTGGCCGAACCGTGCTTGCAAGGGCCGCGGCCCCGGCAATGCCAAACATTCCTGTCAAAAATAGTCGCCGATCCATGGAAACCTCCCAGTCTTCAACCAGCGATAGAACAAGCTGACGATGGGGAGATAGCGCAGTCGGTGCAAACGCCTAGTGCCGCACGGCGACTAGCGGTGGTCCGGTCGGCCGGAGGGTGTTGTCTCGTCCTCGAAGTGGGATGGCTACCTCGATCGACAAGCACCCGGAGTTTTCTGAATTGGAGGGCCGAAAACAATGAAGATCGAATGACGTCTACGCCATAGCCACGCAATTTCACGCTACTCGCGTTGCAAGGAGGCTTGACTGCCATCCTACCAGAAGGTAGGTAAAAGCATGAGCAACTTGTCTACCACCTCTGACGACATCCTGGCTTGTGCGCGTTCGCTGATCGTGGCTGGCGGCTACAACGGTTTCAGTTATGCCGACGTTGCTGATGTGGTCGGGATCCGTAAGGCGAGCATCCATCACCATTTCCCAAGCAAGGTCGATCTGGTTCGGACGCTGGTTGCGCGGTATCGCGAAGAAACTGAAGCGGGGATTGCAAATGTCGAACTTCACGAATCCGATCCGCTCGAACAGTTGCGGATCTATGCCGGGTATTGGGAAGCCTGCATCGCGAACGCCAGCGCCCCGTTTTGTATCTGCGCGCTGTTGGCAAGCGAGCTCCCCGTGCTGCCCGAGGAAGTTAGCCTTGAGGTCCGGGCGCATTTCCGCTCGCTGTCGGCTTGGCTGACATCCGTGATGGAGCGCGGTGCGCGGCACGGCCAATTTCGACTGATGAGTACCCCTCGTGCCGAGGCTGAAGCGTTCATGGCGACCGTTCACGGCGCGATGCTTTCAGCACGGGCCTATGGCGATCCGAAGATATTCGCCGTCGTGACCGGCCCGCTCCTGGAGCGGCTCCGCGCTTCCCCCCGGATACCAGCCTAGATCTCAACTAACCATACTAGCGATCACTCCGCGACGTTCGTCGAGAGCCCCTACCTACTAGTCGAAAGGACGATCCAATGACGGTTCACAGTGGCGATCTCTCCCGCGCCAGCCAGGAACAATGGCTCAAGCTCTATTACTTCGCTCGGACGACGTTCTCGGCTGTCTGGGTGGCGGCTGCCTTTACGGTGGGACAGCATTCCGGGGTGGTCGCGGCGGTTTTGCTCGTGGCTTATCCTGCATGGGATGCCCTGGCCAATTTTGTCGACGCATCGCGCAGCGGAGGATTGGGACAGAATCGCACCCAGGCCATCAACGTCGTGGTCAGTGTGGCGACAACGTTCGCGGTCGTTGTTGCGCAGAAGATGAGCATGAACTGGGTGCTGGGCGTGTTCGGCCTATGGGCGATCCTGTCCGGCCTGCTTCAACTCGGTACCGCTGTCCGCCGTTGGAAGAGCTCTGGTGCGCAGTGGGCGATGGTCCTGAGCGGAGGGCAGTCAGCACTGGCAGGCACGTTTTTCATCGCACAGGCGCGGATGCCGATGCCGCCATCGATCACCAACGTGGCCGGCTATGCCGCAGTAGGCGCCCTCTACTTCCTGGTTTCGGCGGTGTGGCTGAGCGTGAGCCAATTGCGGCGGAAGGCTGCATAGCGTGCCGTCTTAAGCCATTACCGGCGCGATGAGAGATGCTGTTACCTATGGGTCCGGAATGGACAATTCCGAAGTGGCGGAGAGGGAGGGATTCGAACCCCCGATGGGCTTGCACCCATGCCGCATTTCGAGTGCGGTGCATTCGACCACTCTGCCACCTCTCCGCGGTCATGGTCCGCCGTTGCCGGCGCGGCGCACTAGATAACGGCTGGACAGGCAGGTTACAAGGGCCAATCTGCCCCGGCGCCGCAGCTTCTGTCCGTGCTTCTTCGAGGCTCCGGTGGTCACTGCTCGATATTTGCAAGGTCTGGGCTCAACCCATTCGCAGCTTGCCCGCGGCGCTTGCCTTGACTCAAGCCGAACCTTCGGTTAGGGACAGCGCGCAATCGGCGTGGAGGGATCTTCCGCGCCGCTTGTTTTTTGAACCCGCAGACTGACAAAAAGACGGCCGAACCGCCTGAAGCGGTTCATCAAGGCCGACCGAACAGCGAAAGGCAAAAAATGTTCGCAGTCATCAAAACGGGCGGCAAGCAGTATCGCGTTGCCGCCAACGATCTCCTGAAGATCGAAAAACTCGAAGCCAATGTCGGCGACATCGTCGAGATCGGTAACGTGCTCGCGCATGGCGAAGGCGAGAACGTCACATTCGGTGCGCCGTTCGTCGATGGTGCGATGGTCACCGCCGAAGTCGTCGAGCAGGGCAAGAACCGTACCGTCATCGCCTTCAAGAAGCGCCGCCGGCAGAATTCGCGCCGCAAGATCGGCCATCGCCAGCTTTTGACCACCGTCAGGATCGCCGAGATCCTGCTGGGTGGCGCCAAGCCGGCGAAGAAGGCCGCCGCCAAGACCGAAGCGAAGGCTGAAGTTGCAGCCAAGACCGAGGCGAAGGCTGAAGCCGCGCCGAAGGCAGCAGTGAAGGCAGAGGCTGCGCCGAAGAAGGAAGCCAAGGCCGAGACGACCGAGGACAAGGCTGCCGAAGCCGCCGCACCGTTGTTCAAGGCGCCGAAGGGCGAGCCGGACGACCTGACCGTGATCAAGGGCATCGGCCCGGTCGCCGCCGGCCAGCTCAACGAACAGGGCATCACCACCTTTGCCCAGATCGCCAAGCTGTCCGACAAGGACGTCGCCAAGATCGACGAGCACATGCCGTTCAGCGCCGACCAGATCAAGGACTGGCGTGAGCAGGCCAAGGAATTGGCGAAGAAGTAGAACGAACCGACGCAATCGTCGCCGGATCGGACTTGAAACGGAACGCGAACGCGTTCATAAGATCGTTTAGGCGCCTCGCGGCGCATCGGAGTAGTTAGATGGCACACAAGAAAGCTGGCGGATCGTCGCGCAATGGTCGCGACTCCCATTCCAAGCGGCTCGGCGTGAAGAAGTTCGGCGGCGAAGCCGTGATTCCGGGCAACATCATCATTCGTCAGCGTGGCACGACGTGGCATCCCGGCACCAATGTCGGCATTGGCACGGACCACACGCTGTTTGCGCTCGAAGCTGGCGCAGTCACCTTCAACAAAAAAGCCAATGGCCGAACCTACGTATCGGTGAACCCGATGACGAAGGCAGCGGAGTAGCCGGTTCCGCACGAGAACACCGGCACCCATCTCGGGACCGGTGTCTGGCCAAGCCAGGAAATGGATCAGGGGAGATGGGTTTCCATCTCCCCTTTTTCTTGTGCCTGGAGGACTTTGATATGGTTGCCGAAGCGGAAGACTCAGACGACGAAAGTTACACGATAGATTGCCCGGTGCTCGCGACCGAGCGGCTGGTCATGCGTGCCCCGCGTGAAAGCGACATCGAGCAATTGGTGGCGCTCGCCGACAACCGCCATGTCGCGGAAATGCTGGCTCGCATGCCGCATCCCTATGGCGAGGCCGAGGCACGCGCTTTCCTGGCCATGACGGCATCGCGCCGGGCCGGAATCGCCTATGCGCTGACGCTGGCCGGCACCGAGACCTTCGTCGGCTGTGCCGGGCTCAACACCACGGATCGTGGGCTGGAGCTCGGCTACTGGATCGGCGAGCCGCACTGGAAACGCGGCTACGCGACGGAAGCAGCGCACGCACTGGTCGACCTTGCCTTCCAGAGAACCACGATCCAGGTGCTGCACGCCTCGACGCGGGTTATCAATCCGGCCTCGCGCCGGGTCATCCACAAATGCGGCTTCCAGTATGCCGGCCAGGGCATGCTGAACTCGATCGTTGCCGGTCAGGTGCCGGTCGAACGCTACCGCCTCGATCGCAAGACCTGGACCAGCCTGCGGAACTGGGTGCATTTTTGATGGGTGCGGCTCACGTCATCTCGAGCCAGACCGGCAAGTGATCCGAACCGGCCGCTTGCCGGTCGACCCACAGGCGCTTCAGCGACTTGGCAAGCGAGGCGCTGGTGAAGATGTAGTCGATGCGCTTGTAGCGGCTGGTATCGTCCGGCCGCTTGGGGTCGACCCAGGTGACGAGATCGGCGCCGCCAGCGCCGAGGCGGGTGGCAGCATCGATGGCGAGGTCGGCGGTCACCGGCATGCCGAATTCATGGTCAGCCTGACCGGCGAGTTCGACATGTTCCGGCGATCCGGCCAGCATGTTGAAGTCGCCCATGACGACGAAGGCTTCGGGACAAGGCAGGTCCGGCAAGCCGATCTCGGCGACGCCGGAGAGCCCGCCGCCCTCGAGCGGGTAGTTCAACAGGCGCTGGCGCAGAAAGCGGATCTGGCTCAGCCGTTCAACCGGGCTGCGATGGTCGAGATGGGTGGAATAGAAGCGGATCGGACCAAGCGGCGTTTCGATCAGCGCCTCCAGCGCGCCGCGCTGGAAGTTCATCGCTTCGACACTGCGGCTGCGCGGCAAAAGGAGATTGCGCGACAGATGGATCGGCGTCCTCGACAGCACCATGTTGCCGAGCTGGAAGGTGGTCGTGATGGCGCGGCCGTTCTCCAGGCGCGAGCCGGCGTCGGCTTCGAAATTGCTGCCGTAGACGGCAAAATAGTCGGGCAGCGCCTCGCCGAGGTCGGCCACCATGTCGCGGCCGCCATTCTTCGGGTTGGCGCGGGTGACCTCCTGCAGCGCGATCACGTCGGCGCCGCGCACGGCATCGGCGATACGGCCGACATCGTAGCGGGCGTCGAGACCGACGCCGTAGTGGATATTGTAAGTTACCAGTTTCATTCCGACATCTCGCGCTTGGAAAGCCGAAGATCGATTTTCGGCAAGGGTCAACCAAATGCTACGCGTCCAGAGCTACGCGCGACGTTACAGTAGCAAAAACGGCCCTCGCCCTTCGTCCCGCCTTGCTTTAGAGCAATCCCGCAAAGCCAATAACAGAAACCATACAATCCGATGAAATTTCTCGATCAAGCCAAGGTCTACATCCGCTCCGGCGACGGCGGCGCCGGTTCGGTGTCGTTCCGGCGCGAAAAGTTCATCGAGTTCGGCGGCCCCGACGGCGGCGACGGTGGCCGCGGCGGCGATGTCTGGGTCGAGGCGGTCGATGGGCTGAATACGCTGATCGACTATCGCTATCAGCAGCATTTCAAGGCCAAGACCGGCACGCACGGCATGGGCCGCAACATGACTGGCGCCAAGGGTGCCGACGTGACGCTGAAAGTGCCGGCCGGAACGCAGGTCTTTGCCGAGGACAATGAGACGCTGATCTGCGATCTCACGGTCGTCGGCCAGCGCTTTCTTTTGGCCAAGGGCGGCAATGGCGGCTTCGGCAACCAGCACTTCAAGACCTCGACCAACCAGGCGCCGCGCCGCGCCAATCCCGGACTGCCGGGCGAAGAGCTCAACATCTGGCTCAGGCTGAAGCTGATCGCCGATGCCGGCCTCGTCGGGCTGCCCAACGCCGGCAAGTCGACCTTCCTGGCGGCGGTCACCGCGGCCAAGCCGAAGATCGCCGACTATCCCTTCACCACGCTGCATCCCGGCCTTGGCGTGGCCCGCATCGACGGTCGCGAATTCGTCATTGCCGATATCCCGGGCCTGATCGAAGGCGCGCATGAAGGTGTCGGCATCGGCGACCGCTTCCTTGGCCATGTCGAGCGCACGCGTGTCCTTCTGCATCTTGTCTCGGCGCAGGAAGAAAATCCGGCCAATGCCTACAAGACCGTGCGTGCCGAGCTCGAAGCCTACGGCAATGGGCTGACCGACAAGGTCGAAATCGTCGCGCTTTCCCAGGTCGACATACTCGATGCCGACGCACGCAAGAAAAAGACCGCCTCGCTGAAACGTGCCGCCGGCCGCGCGCCGATGCTGCTTTCGGCGGTCACCGGCGAAGGCGTCGAGGCGGTGTTGCGCGCGCTGATCGCTGTGGTGGCCGATGCACGCGAGGCGGTCGCTGCGCCGGTCGAGACGCGCTGGAACACATAGCCATGGCCGCGCAATCGCTGAAAAATTATCGGCGCATTGCCGTCAAGATCGGCTCGGCGCTGCTTGTCGACCGCACGACGGGCCTGAAGCGCGACTGGCTGGCCTCGCTTGCCGACGACATCGCCATGCTGGCCAGTGGCGGCGCCGAAATTCTCGTCGTGTCTTCCGGGGCGATTGCACTTGGCCGCACCATCCTCGGTCTCGGCAAGCGGGCGCTGAAGCTCGAGGAGAGCCAGGCGGCGGCCGCCGTCGGGCAGATCGCATTGGCCGGCGCCTGGTCGGATGCGCTCGGCAAGAATGGCTTGAAATCGGGCCAGATCCTGCTGACGCTCGGCGACACCGAAGAGCGTCGCCGCTATCTCAACGCACGGGCGACGATCTCGACACTGCTCAAAATGAAGGCGGTGCCGGTCATCAACGAGAACGATACGGTGGCCACCTCCGAAATCCGCTATGGCGACAACGACCGCCTGGCGGCGCGCGTCGCCACCATGATGGGCGCCGATCTTTTGGTGCTGCTTTCCGACATTGACGGGCTCTACACGGCGCCGCCGGCGCGCGACCCGCAAGCCCGGTTCATTCCGGTCGTCGACCGCATCACCCCTGACATCGAGGCGATGGCGGGTGCCGCTGCTTCGGAATTGTCGCGCGGCGGCATGCGCACCAAGCTCGACGCCGGCAAGATCGCGACCGCCGCCGGCACCGCCATGATCATCACATCAGGCACGCGGCTGTCGCCGTTGCTGGCAATCGAGCGCGGCGAGCGCGCCACCTTCTTCCGGCCGAGCGCCAATCCGGTCAAGGGCTACAAGACCTGGATCGCCGGGCAGCTCGAACCGGCCGGCCGGCTGACCGTCGATGCCGGCGCCATCGGCGCGCTGCTCTCGGGCAAGTCGCTGCTGCCGGCCGGCGTCAAACTGGTCAGCGGCAATTTTGCGCGTGGCGACACGGTGGCGATCCTGTCGCCCGAGGGCCGCGAGATCGCGCGCGGGCTGGTTGCCTATGATGCCGCCGATGCCGTAAGGATCGCTGGCCTGAAGACGACCGAGATCGAAACGGTGCTCGGCTACGAGGCGCGTTCGGCGATGATCCACCGCGACGATCTTGTGGTGAGCCATGCCGGTGGCGAGCAAGTAGTCGGTGACCAGGTTACATAGCGGAGGATGAGCCATGCTGACGCTGCATGAAAAATCCCGGGATGATACCGTGGCGCTGATGGCCGATATCGGCCGCCGCGCGCGTGCCGCGGCCCGCCCGCTGGCCATAGCTGCGGCCGAGCGCAAGCACGCGGCGCTGTTCGGCATGGCTCAGGCGATCCTTCGGCATGAGCAGGACATCCTCGACGCCAATGCCATCGACATCAGAAATGGCAGGGAGGCTGGCCTATCGGCAGCGTCGATGGATCGGCTGAAGCTCGATCCCGCCCGCATCCGCGCCATGGCAGACGGTATCAGCGAGATCGCCGGGTTACGCGATCCGGTCGGCGATGTCATTGCCGCATGGGACCGGCCGAACGGGTTGCATATCGAACGGGTGCGCACGCCGCTCGGCGTCGTCGGCGTCATCTATGAGAGCCGGCCTAACGTGACCGCCGATGCCGGCGCGCTCTGCCTCAAGGCGGGCAATCCGGTGATCCTGCGCGGCGGCTCGGATTCGGCGAATTCTTCCGCCGCTATCCATGCCTGCCTGGTCGAGGGGCTGAAGGCAGCCGGGCTGCCGGAGGATGCCATACAATTGGTGCCGACCACCGATCGCGCCGCCGTCGGCGAAATGCTGAAAGGACTTTCCGGCAATCTCGAGGTCATCATTCCGCGCGGCGGCCGCAGCCTGGTCGAGCGTGTGCAGAACGAGGCACGGGTGCCGGTCTTCGCGCATCTCGAGGGCATCTGCCATCTCTATATCGACCGATCGGCTGATCTCGACATGGCGGTCAAGATCGCGGTCAATGCCAAGATGCGGCGCACCGGGGTGTGCGGTGCTGCCGAGACGCTGCTGGTCGACCGTGCCGCCGCCGGCACGCACCTGGTGCCGATCCTCGAGGCCTTGCGGGCGGCAGGCTGCGAGATCCATGCCGATGCCGAGGCGCTGAGGCTTTATGCCGATGCCCAGCCCGCGACCGATGCAGACTGGGTGACCGAGTATCTCGATGCCATCATTGCGGTGAAGCTGGTCGACGGCATTGGCGGCGCCATCGAGCATATCGAGACGTTTTCCTCGCATCACACCGAGGCGATCATCGCCGAGGACGCCACAGCGGTCGACCGGTTCTTCAACGAGGTCGATTCGGCGATCCTTCTGCACAACGCCTCGACCCAGTTTGCCGATGGCGGCGAGTTCGGCATGGGCGCCGAGATCGGCATCGCCACCGGCAAGATGCATGCACGCGGGCCGGTCGGCGTCGAGCAACTGACCTCGTTCAAATACCGCGTACGCGGGTCGGGACAGGTGAGGCCTTGAGCGCCGGTCTTACCCTCCCCCTTGTGGGGAGGGTGGCGAGCATCGCGAGCCGGGTGGGGGTGCGACGCTGAACTCTGCAACACCCCCACCCCGCTCCGCTTCGCGGATCGACCCTCCCCACAAGGGGGAGGGTAAGGAATCCGTATCCTCCCACTATCTGCACATGCCGCATGCCGGGAAAGGCGTGGCGGTCGGGCTGTTCGGCGGTTCGTTCAACCCGCCGCATGCCGGCCATGCGCTGGTCGCCGAGATCGCACTCAGACGCCTTGCGCTCGATCAGCTGTGGTGGATGGTGACGCCCGGCAATCCGCTCAAGAATGCCGGAGACCTGGCGCCGCTGGCCGAGCGGCTGCAGCTATCCGAAAAGATCGCCAAGAACCCGAAGATCAAGGTCACCGCATTCGAGGCGGCCCACCGCGTCCGCTTCACCGCCGACACGCTGGCGCTGGTCAAGGCGCGTAACCCGGGCGTCGATTTTGTCTGGATCATGGGCGCCGACTCGCTTCGCGACTTCCACCGCTGGCAGCGCTGGCGCCGCATCGTCATGACGTTCCCGATCGCGGTGGTCGACCGGCCAGGTGCGACGCTGTCGTTCCTGTCGTCGGTGGTCGCCAAGACCTTCGACTATGCTCGCGTCGACGAGGGCGACGCACCGCGGCTCGCCCGCATGACGGCGCCGGCCTGGACCTTCATCCACGGCCCGCGTTCGTCGCTGTCGTCGAGCGCGATCCGCAAGGTGGCAAAGGGATAGGAGTCTCCTTCTCCCCCCTGTGGGACAAGGTGGCCGAGCGAAGCTCGGTCGGATGAGGGGTGCTGGAATGATCGCTAGCTTGAAGAACTAAGCACTTAAAATCCGTCGGTCTTTTTACGCTGCATTTCTTCCAGCACCCCTCATCCGTCTCGGCGCTGCGCGCCGATCCACCTTCTCCCACAAGGGGAGAAGGCAAGTCCGGTGATGTCGCTTTTGCCGCTGCCTTGACCTGCTTGATGGGCGATCCTCGGTCATGACGATTCTCGAGCGCGACCAGGACAAGAGCGGCCTAAGGCAGCCGGCGCCGTCGATCGCCATTGCCAGCATCCTTTTGTCGATGGCGCTGATCGCCGTCGGCAATGGGCTGATGTTCGCCTATATCCCAGTCCGGCTCGGCGCCGAGGGCTTCGATCCGACATGGGCGGGGCTGATCGTCACCGGCCTTTCGGCTGGCGGCCTTGCCGGTTGCATCCTGACCGGGCCGCTGGTGCGGCGTGTCGGCCATGCCCGCGTGTTCATGGTGCTGTCGGCACTGATCGTGCTGTCCAACGCCGCGGTCGGCGCCGGGCCGCACCCCTTGCCATGGATCGCTGCACGGGCACTCTACGGCTTTGCCATATGCGGCCTGTTCATCGTCGCGCAGAGCTGGCTGAACGATGTCGTCGCCAACGCCATCCGCGGCCGGGTCATGGCCATCTTCTACGTTGCCTATGTCGCCGGGCTCGGCGTCGGTTATTCGACGCTGGCGTTGATCGATATCCGCGCGGCCGATGCGCCGCTGATCGGCATTGCCTTTACCGCGCTGTCGATCCTTCCCGTCGGGCTGACGCGGCTCGCGCAGCCGCCGGCGCCGCAAGCGGCGTCCGTGGCGCTCGGCCGCGCCTGGCGGATCTCCCCGGTCGGCGTTGCCGGCATGCTTGCCGTCGGCGGCCTGTCGATGACGATCTCGGGTTTTGCGCCGATCCATGCCACGACCAAGGGCTACAGCCAGGCCGACGTCGCCTTGCTGCTTTCGGCAATGCCGGTCGGCACGCTGATCCTGCAGATTCCGCTCGGCTGGATTTCCGACCGCACCGACCGGCGCTTTGTGCTGATCGCGGCGTCGGCGCTTGCCGCCGCGGCGGGCCTGTTTGCCCTCGGTTTCGACGGCGGCGCGCTGGCGGCTCTGCTTGTCATCTATGTGGTCTGGGACGGCGCCTCGGAATCGATCTACTCGCTGGCCAGCGCCCATGCCGGTGACCGCGCCGGCAAGGACGACATGGTGGCGCTGTCGAGCTCGCTTTTGTTTGCCTGGTCGCTTTCCGGCTTCGTCGTACCCGGCATTGTGACCGGACTTTCCGCCGTCTACGGCACGCAGGCCTTCATCTATGTGGCAATCGTCATTGCCGCCGCCTACTGCCTGTTCGTTCTCTGGCGCGTCGTCATGGTGCGGCCGGTGCCCGCCACCGAGACCGGCAGTTTCGCGCCAATGACGGCGCAGGCGCCGTTGCCTGTCGATCTCGCCTTCGCGCCTGAAGATCAGCGCGGGCGCGGAGAGCTTTGAGGGGCATCCTGCCAGCTGGCTGCAACGCTCTATTGCTGCGTGGCTGAGGCCTCCGGCTGCGGCGCTTGCGGCGCCGGCGCCGGAATTGAAAGACCTTCGGCATCGAACGCCTGCTTGACCCCTTTGGTGAGGTCGATCTGGGCGGCGAAGAAATCGGCAGCCGCCGTCCAGTAGCGCAAGCTGATGGCGACGGTGCTGTCGCCGACGGTCGCGACAAAGGCGATCGGCGCAGGCTGCCGCCTGACGCGCCGGTCGGCGGCGGCAACGCCAAGCATGGTCTTCTGCGCAAAATCGATGTCGTTCCAGGAGCCGATGCTGAGCGTGATGTCGCCGCGCCGCACACCGTTGCGGGTGAAGTTGCGGACCGGCTGGTTCCACAGGGTCGAGTTGGGTGCAAGCACGTAGACGCCTTCGACCGTCCTCAGCGTTGTGGCAAACAGCCCGATCTCCTCGACGGTGCCGGATATCGCGCCGACTTCGACATATTCGCCGATGCGGAACGGCCGCAGCGCCAGGAGCATGATGCCGGCGGCAATGTTCTGCAGCGTGCCTTGCAGCGCCAGGCCGATGGCCAGGCCGGCGGCACCGATAGCGGCAATGATCGAAGCCGTCTGCACGCCGAACTGGCCGAGAACCATGATCACGACCAGTCCCAGGATGGCGTAGCGGACGACCTGCGAGAAGAAATGGCGGAGCGTTTCGTCGAAGCCGCTGATATGGCCGAGGCCGGCATAGATCGAACGCTCGGCGAGGCCGGCGACGATGTAGCCGATGACCAGCAGGATGACGGCGCCGACCGCCGAAAGCGAGTAGGAGACGATCAGCGTGCTGAGTTGCGCCAGGCCGGATTGCACGGTGAGGAGGGCGTTCTGGGGATCGATCGGCATGTCGGGATTCCGGTTCGTGGATGAGCCGATAACCGCTGCGGGGCGAGGCGGTTCCGATTTTCTGGCCCGAAAAGCCGGATATTCGGCCGCTGCCGGGTGCCTGCTTGCGAGCGGTGTCTTGAAACTGCAACCTAACTCTGCCTATCTAAGCAGTGTCACCTGATTTCAGAGGTGATTTGGTTGTTCTTGCTGCGAAAGGAAATACACTGAGAACAGCACTGCGGAAGAAGGCCGACATCGTGCCTTCGCCGGCCGGGATCAGCGTAAACGACGCCGTGTCCCGCGCCATCAAGACAGTCCTTGCCAGTCTGGAAGACTCCAAGGCCGAAAATATCGTCTCAATCGACATTCAGGGGAAATCGAGCCTCGGCGACTACATGGTCGTCGCGTCTGGCCGATCGCACCGTCATGTCTCGGCTGTTGCCGATCATCTCCTTAAGGCGCTCAAGGATGCCGGGCTCGGCACTGCGCGCGTCGAGGGGCTGGCTGGCGCCGACTGGGTCCTGATCGATTCGGGCGACATCATCGTCCATGTCTTCCGTCCCGAGGTCCGCGACTTCTACAATCTCGAAAAGATGTGGCAGGCGCCTGATCTCGAGGAGGAGACCCTCCACTGAGCCGTACTCGTCTTGATGCATGTCGTCGTCCGACATGCATCAGCGGCTCTTCGAGGCAGGGATGAAGATTACGGTTCATGCCGTGGGCCGAATGAAAGCCGGCCCCGAGAAGCAGTTGGCCGACCGCTATTTCGAGCGTTTTGCCAGGAGCGGTCCTGCCGTAGGCCTCGAATTCGCTGGGATCGTCGAGATTGCGGAAGGTCGCGCGCAGACGGCCGATGAGCGCCGGCGCGAGGAAGGCCAGAAGCTGCAGACGCACTTGCAACCGGGCACGGCGCTGATGCTGCTGGATGAGCGCGGCAAGAACCTTTCCTCCGAGGATTTCGCCGGCCGCATAGGTTCGCTGCGCGATGGCGGGCGCAAGGCGCTGGTGATCGCCATTGGCGGCGCCGACGGCCATGACCAGTCACTGCGCGACCTGGCTGATCTGACGGTGTCGCTCGGCGCGCTTACCTGGCCGCATCAGCTGGTCCGCGTGATGCTGGGCGAGCAGCTTTACCGGGCGGCCACGATCCTTTCCGGTCACCCCTACCATCGTTCATGAAGTCGGCTCCGTCGGCGAATTGATGCCAGCCGCCCGGATTTTTGCCCCAATGCTCATCGACAGTTTGGGCTCATGGGGTTTGCGGATGGCGGCCGGGGCTCGAACATGGTTGATGGTTCGTTAACGAAGCCGCGCATAGAGTTAGGCTTCAATGTCTGAAGACTGGAAATCACGAACGGGCTCCTGGCGCGTGCGCTACGGCATCGCCGTGGCGACGATCGCGCTTTCGCTCGGCGTCGCGCGGGCCGAGAACACGCTCGACCTGGCGCCCGACCCGGACCAGAGCCGCGCCGAATACGAAAAAGTATCGAAAGAGATCACGCTGTCGTCCGAGCGGCTGGCCAAGCTCGCAGCCGACATAGCGGCGGTCAAGAAGGACCACGCCTCGATCACCGCGGCGCTGATCCAGTCGGCGATGACCGAGCAGAAGCTCGGCCAGGACATCGAGGACATCGGCGGCAAGCTGGAAGGGCTGAAGGCGCAGGGGCAGAAGATCCGCGCCTCACTGGCCGCCAGACGCGACGTTCTGGCCGAAGTCCTCGGCGCGCTGCAGCGCATGGGGCTCAATCCGCCGCCGGCGATCCTGGTCAAGCCGGAGGACGCATTGTCGTCGGTGCGCAGCGCCATCCTGCTCGGTGCCGTGGTGCCGGAACTGCGCCAGCAGACCGACATGTTGCTGGCCGACCTCAAGGAGCAGTCGCGGGTGACGGCCTCGATCGAGGCCGAGCGGGCGCGGCTGACGGCAGCTGTCGGCGAGCAGGCGGCGGAAAAAAAGCGGCTCGGCATGCTGCTCGAAGCGAAGCAGAAGCTCGCCGCCGATACGCAAACCGCGCTGGCCGTCGAAAAGCAGCGGTCCGCGACGCTGGCGGCCAAGGCCGGCAGCCTGAAAGAACTGATCGCCTCGCTCGAGGCCGACAGAGCCCGCAAGGCGGCGGATGCGGCCAAGGCAGCCGAGCAAAAGACGGCCGACGCCGACAAGGGCCCGGTATCGGCTGCGGCGCCGACGGAATTGGCCTCGCTGCCGGTGCCGGAGAGCAACAGGCTCACCGCTGCCGCGCCGTTTTCCGCGCTTCAAGGGCAGATCGCGCTGCCGGTCACCGGCAGGATCAAGCGGCGCTTCGGGGCCGACGACGGTAACGGCGCGATGATGCTCGGTGACATGGTTGCGACACAATCGGGAGCCATCGTCACAGCGCCGGCGGATGGAAATGTGCTTTATGCGGGGCCTTTCCGCTCTTACGGTCAACTCTTGATCCTGAATGCGGGTGACGGCTATCATGTCGTCCTGGCGGGGATGAGCAGAATCAGCGTCGCGTCTGGCCAGTCGGTGCTCGCAGGTGAGCCGGTCGGCGCGATGGGAGAGGCCCGGGTGGCGAGCACCTCGGCATCGAAGAATGGAAATGCCACGCCGGAGCTCTATGTCGAGTTCCGCAAGGATGGAAAACCCGTCGATCCGGCCCCATGGTGGGCGGACCGTTTTTCTGGAAGGACGTGAATGATGCGGAAACTGTCGCTTCTGTTTGCCGGTGCGCTGATGGGTGCATCGGCGATGAGCCTGGTCTATGGCGCGCCCGGCTCGACAGCGAAAGCTGCGGGCTCCGAGACCTATAAGCAACTGGCGATCTTCGGCGATATCTTCGAACGGGTGCGGGCGAATTATGTGACGCCGCCCGACGACAAGTCGCTGGTTGAAAATGCCATCAACGGCATGCTGTCGTCGCTCGACCCGCACTCCTCCTACATGAATGCCGAAGAAGCGCAGGACATGCGCGTGCAGACCAAGGGCGAATTCGGCGGCCTCGGCATCGAGGTCACCATGGAGAACGACCTGGTCAAGGTGATCACGCCGATCGACGATACGCCGGCCGCCAAGGCAGGCGTGCTCGCCGGCGACTATATCGCCAAGATCGACGGCGAGGAGGTCCGCGGCCTGACGCTCAACGACGCCGTCGAGAAGATGCGCGGGCTGGTCAATACGCCGATCAAGCTCACCATCCTGCGCCAGGGCGCCGACAAGCCGATCGAACTGACGGTCGTGCGCGACATCATCAAGGTCAAGGCGGTCAAGTTCCGGGTCGAAAACGACATCGGCTACATGAAGATCACCTCCTTTACCGAAAAAACCTATGACGACCTCGAGAATGCCATCGACACCATCAAGAAGCAGGTGCCGAACGACAAGCTCAAGGGCTACGTGCTCGACCTGCGCCTCAATCCGGGCGGTTTGCTCGACCAGGCGGTGAGCGTGTCGGATGCCTTCCTCGACCGTGGCGAGATCGTCTCGACGCGCGGCCGCGACCCGAAGGACGTCACCCGCTTCGACGCGCGGGCCGGCGACGACATCGGCGGCAAGCCGCTGATCGTGCTCGTCAATGGCGGCTCGGCCAGTGCCTCGGAAATCGTCGCCGGCGCACTGCAGGATCTGCGCCGCGCCACGGTGGTCGGCACGCAATCCTTCGGCAAGGGTTCGGTGCAGACCATCATCCCGCTTGGCGAGAACGGGGCGCTGCGGCTGACGACGGCGCTCTATTACACGCCGTCCGGCAAGTCGATCCAGGGCAAGGGCATCACGCCCGACATCAAGGTCGACCAGCCGCTGCCGGCGGAACTGCAGGGCAGGGACCTGACGCGCGGCGAATCTGACCTCAAGGGCCATATCAAGGGCGCCGACGAAAGCACGACCGGTTCGGGTTCGGCAGCCTATGTGCCGCCGGAACCGAAGGACGATTTGCAGCTCATCTATGCCGAGCAGCTGCTGCGCGGCCAGAAGACGGATCCGGCGTTCCCGCCGAATCCGCAAAAGGCCGTGTTGAACCAGTAAGGGCAGGCAAGCCGGGCCAAACAGGTCTGGCTGCCTGGGCGAAGCGATGCGATGCTGCCGGGGCCGCGAGGCTCCGGCAGTTTGATTCGGGGGCCGCGGCCGGCATGCTGCGCGTCCAGTGAAGCAAGGGGACGCGCCGACATTTTGGATTTTGCGCCTCCGGAGAAGGTTTCACTTCGGGGATGCGCGCCGGGGATGCGGGCTTGGCTGATATCGGCAAGGACATAGAACGACCTCTCGGACAGGCGATCCGGCTGCCGCGCTCAGGCAGCGGGATCAGCGCCGGTACGGTCGCGGCCGCGCTTGTCGTGCTGTCCGTGGTCGGCGTCTCCAGCGCCATCGCCTTGCGAGACAAGCCGTTCCGGAAGCTGCAAGAAGCAGCCGTTTCGACGCCGAAGACGCCGGCGGCGGATACCGCCGCCGCGCCCGCCAAGGCGACACCCGAAATGGCTGCGCCAAGCAACGCAAGCGGGACCAACATAAGCGGGCCGAAGACGGGCGGTCCGCAGATCATCCATGTCCAGACCGAGGGGGGCGACGCTCCACCCGAGGCGGCCATAGTCATTCGCGACCCTTCGACGATCGGCCAGAACCTCAGGATCGCGCATATTCCCGACAAGGCGCTGGTCGAGGCCAGCGAAACCGGTCCGTTGCCGATCCGCGCCGCCGACGGCAGGCGCCCGTTCGATGTCTATGCGCGGCCGTGGTCCGGGGCTCGCGGTGCACGCGTCGCGCTCGTCATCGGCGGGCTTGCCGTGTCGCAGACCGGCACGCAGGCAGCCATCGCCAAGCTGCCGGCGGAAGTGACGCTGGCCTTCGCGCCGCAAGGCAACAGCATCGGCCGCTGGATGCAGGTGGCGCGGCAGAGCGGCCATGAGGTCATCATGCAGGTACCGCTTGAGCCGTTCGACTATCCGAACGTCAATCCCGGCCGTAACACGCTGACCGTGGCTGCAACGCCGGACGAGAATTTGAAGAATTTACGCTGGGCGCTGTCGCGAACGACCAACTACACCGGCGTCATGAACTATATGGGCGCCCGCTTTTCGGCCGACGCGACGGCGATGGGGCCGTTGATGGCCGAGCTTGGCAAGCGTGGTCTGGCCTATGTCGACGACGGTTCGTCGGCGCGCAGCCTGGCACCCGAACTGGCGCTGAAGGACGGCGTGCCGTTCGTCGGCGGCGATACGGCGATCGATGCGGTGCAGGACCGCGGCGCCATATTGAAGAAACTGGATGGGCTGGAAGCGACGGCACGGACGAAAGGATTTGCCGTCGGCATCGGCTCGGCTTTCGACCTGACGGTGGATACCGTGTCTTCCTGGGTGACCGAGGCCAAGAAGCGCGGCATCGAGATCGTGCCGGTTTCGGCGGTGGCCATAGATCCGGAAAAAGGCTGAGATGACAAAGAACAAGCTCGTTGAGCCCGAGACGCTGCCCTACCGGCCCTGCATAGGGGTGATGGTCCTCAATGAGGCCGGCCTGGTCTGGGTCGGCCGTCGCATTGCCGAGCCGGACAGCGAATTCGCTGGAACGACGCAGCTCTGGCAGATGCCGCAGGGCGGCATCGATGATGGCGAGGAGCCGCTGCCCGCGGCGGCGCGTGAACTTTACGAAGAGACCGGCATGCGCTCGGTGTCGCTGCTGGCCGAGGCGCCGCACTGGATCAAATACGACCTGCCGGCGCATCTGGTCGGCGTCGCCTTCAAGGGACGATATCGCGGCCAGACGCAGAAATGGTTTGCCTTCCGTTTCCACGGCGACGAAAGCGAGATCGCGATCAATCCGCCGCCGGGTGGCCACAAGGCCGAGTTCGACCGGTGGGCGTGGCGGCCGATGCTGGAATTGCCGGGCCTGATCGTGCCGTTCAAGCGCAAGGTCTACGAAGACGTGGTGGCGGCGTTCCGGCACCTGGTGGCGTAGCCGCCGGCCTTCCGTTAAAACAGG
This sequence comes from Mesorhizobium sp. M0664, assembly GCF_040320565.1. NCBI lineage: Bacteria > Pseudomonadati > Pseudomonadota > Alphaproteobacteria > Hyphomicrobiales > Phyllobacteriaceae > Mesorhizobium > Mesorhizobium sp. M0664. The sequence continues at coordinate 3,588 of NZ_JAMYPW010000024.1, read as the reverse complement.
TCGGCATGAACAACATCTCCAGCAAATCTCTTCCGCCGACCGTCACCCTGAGCGAACCGATCAGCGAAGCCGCGGCAGGGGCGATCCTGACCATCGATCTCGGCGCCGTCCGTGAGAACTACCGGCGGCTGAAGGCGCGGCTGGGCGGCGTCGGCTGTGCTGGAGTGGTCAAGGCCGACGGCTATGGGATTGGCGCGGCGCCGGTGGCGGCGGCGCTGATGGGTGAGGGCTGTAATACTTTCTTTGTTGCGCATTTGGCCGGCGGCATCTTGCTGCGCAAGGCGCTCGGCTCAGATCCGGCCATTTATGTGCTGAACGGCATTCCGCCGGGTGCGGAAACGGAAGCGGTTGTGGCAGGGCTTTGCACCGTACTCAACAGCGCCAGCCAACTCGCGGCATGGCGCGAGATGGCCGGGCGGGTGGGCCGTAAGTTGCCGGCCGCCCTCCAGGTCGACAGCGGCATGTCGCGGCTCGGCATGACGCCATCCGAGGTGAAGGCAGTTGCGCAGGATCCGCAGGCTTTCGACGGTGTCGAACTGACCTTCGTGATGAGCCATCTCGCCTGCGCCGATGAACCCGAGCAGCCGGCCAACGAGCGGCAGCGGCTGGAATTCGAACGGCTGCGCCGGATGCTGCCGGAAGCGCCGGCTTCCCTTGCCAATTCATCAGGCATTTTTCTCGGGCAGCGCTATCACTACGACCTCGTTCGTCCGGGTGCCGCTCTCTATGGTGTCAATCCGACGCCGGCGAAGGACAATCCGATGCTGCCGGTGGTGCGATTGCAGGCCAAGGTCATCCAGACGCGGATATTGGAGGCCGGCGCCGGTGTCGGCTACGGTCACACTTTCCACGCCAAGGCCCCGCTTGCCGCGGCGACGATTTCGCTCGGCTACGGCGATGGCTGGCATCGACGCGCCGCTTCCGCCGCCTGGCTCGAAAATGTGCGGCTGCCCTTCGTCGGCCGGGTTTCGATGGATTCGATCATCCTCGACATTTCCGCATTGCCGCCCGGCAGGCTGAAGGCCGGCGACCTCGTCGAACTCATCGGACCGTCGTCGCAGACGGTGGACCAGGTAGCCGGCCAGGCCGGCACCATCGGCTATGAGGTCTTGACCAGCCTCGGCCACCGTTTCCACCGGCGCTATGTGAATGGCTAGGACGCAAGGTTGTTGTCCTCACGCATGTCTTTTCCCTAAGCATCGGCACTTGGCTGACGCCACAGAATCCGGCAGACATGAGGCGGCGATGATCCCGGTCTCGAATCCCGACGAGATGCCGCCGCGGAGAACCAAACGATGAAGATCTTCGTGCTGGGCGGCGGCGTGATCGGGGTCACCACCGCCTATTTTCTTGCCGAGGCCGGTCATCAGGTGACGGTGATCGATCGCCAGAAAGGCCCGGCGCTGGAAACCAGCTTTGCCAATGCCGGCGAGATCTCGCCCGGCTATGCCTCGCCCTGGGCCGGGCCCGGCGTTCCGCTGAAAGCCATCAAATGGCTTTTGATGAAGCACGGTCCACTGGTGGTGCGACCGGCCCTCGATCCGCATATGTGGATATGGCTGGTCAAGATGCTGCGCAATTGCACGGCTGAACGCTACGCGCTGAACAAGGCGCGCATGGTGCCGCTGGCCGAGTACAGCCGCGACACGCTGAAGGCGCTGCGCGAGGCGACCGGCATCGCCTATGACGAGCGCGCCAAGGGCACGCTGCAGCTCTTCCGAACGCAAAAGCAGCTCGACGGCGTCGGCGGCGATGTCGAGGTGCTGAAGGCCTATGGCGTCCCCTACGAGGTCCTCGACCCCGACGGCTGCATTGCGGCCGAGCCTGGGCTGGCCGGCGTGCGCGAAAAATTCGTCGGTGGCCTGCGGTTGCCCGGCGACGAAACCGGCGACTGCAAGATGTTCACCGACAGGCTTGCCGAGCTTTGCGCAGCACGCGGCGTCACCTTCGAATACGACACGGAGATACGGCGCGTCGTCAAGAAGCGCGATCGCATCACCAACATCAGCACCAGCAAGGGCTGGATGGTCGCCGATGCCTATGTGATGGCGATGGGCAGCTATTCGGCACGGTTCATGCGCATGCTGAAGCGGCCCATCCCGGTCTACCCGGTCAAGGGCTATTCGATCACCCTGCCGATCAAGGACGCCGCCGCTGCACCGGTCTCGACCGTGATGGACGAGAGCTACAAAGTAGCGATCACCCGGCTCGGCGACCGTATCCGGGTCGGCGGCACGGCGGAGATTTCCGGCTTCGACCTGCGGCTGCATGAATCGCGGCGCCGCACGCTCGAACATTCGGTCGGCGACCTGTTTCCGGGCAGCGGCGACATGCGATCGGCGACCTTCTGGTGCGGGCTGCGGCCGATGACACCGGACGGGCCGCCGCTGATCGGCCGCACCGATTTCTCCAATCTCTATCTCAACACTGGCCATGGCACACTCGGCTGGACCATGGCCTGCGGCTCGGCCAAAGTTCTGGCCGACATCATCTCCAGCCGGGTGCCCGACATCGACGTCGGCGATCTCGGGCCCGGACGATACGCCAAGTAAGACGCCCACCAGCTAAGACAGCCAGCGGCCGGCAGGCTCACGCGAACAAACCCCTGTCCCGTTCGACGGCCTTGGTAATGAAGCTCGCGACGACCTGGACGCGGCGCAGCGGCCTGACCGATTCATGATAGACCAGCCAGTAGGCGCGGCGGATGGGTGCGACGATATCGAGAGGCACCAGCTCCGGCATCGAGCGGGCAACGAAGGTGTGCAGGATGCCGATGCCGGCGCCGGAACGCACCGCTTCGGCCTGGCCGAGCGCGGAGGAAATGGCGAAGCTGGTCCGCCAGTCGGGGCTGAATTCGGCCGCGTAGTCGAGCGAGGGACTGACGATCAGGTCCGGCACGTAGCCGATCAGCGTATGCTGGCCTAGCTCGGCGGCGGTTCCGGGCAGGCCATGGGTGTCGGCGTAGGCACGCGACGCGAACAGGCCGAGCGTGTAGTCGACCAGCTTTCCCGCCACCAGGCGGCCTTCCGTCGGCCGTTCGACGGTGATGGCAATGTCAGCCTCGCGCCGGGACAAAGAGAAGGAGCGTGGCACCGGCACCAGCTGGATGGTGAGCTCACGGTGCAGAGCGGTCAGCGCGCCGAGGCGCCTGGCCAGGAAGGCGACGCCAAAGCCGTCCGGCGCGCCGATGCGCACGGTGCCCGAGATGTCGTCGCCTTCGCCTGAAACGGTCGAGCGCGCGGCGATCATGTCGCCCTCCATGCGTTCGGCAATCTCGAGGAAACGCTCGCCCGCCGGCGTCAGCTCGCTGCCGGTGGTAAGCCGGCGAAACAGTTTTGTCCTGAGCGCTGCCTCGAGGGCGGCAATGCGGCGCGAGACGGTCGCGTGATTAAGCTCCAGCCGCCTGGCGGCGCCGAGGATCTGGCCGGCCCGCGCTACGGCAAGGAAGATACGGGCATCATCCCAGTTCATGAGGGTCCTGGCGATAACGATCAAAACCGCGTTCCTTCGCGCCCCCCTCTGTCCTGCCGGACATCTCCCCCTCAAGGGGGTGTTTGGACCGGAGACATCGCGAACAGGTGTGCGAGG